>NZ_JAYLAA010000064.1:0-51839 GCF_035819015.1 Chryseobacterium salviniae
CTTTTATACCTTTTTCATAATCTTTTACATACTTATATATATTTGGAGAGTTCCAACCATCCCCTATAAACATAAATCTAATACCAATTTCGTCAGCCACTGCTTGATATGAGGGTTTCAAATATTTATTTTGAACAAAAGAATTTCCACACCACTTGCAATTGCCTTCTTCATTACCACAAATTTGTGATGATGGAATTTCTTCTAAATTTTCAGGTTTTTTTGCTTCTGAACATAATTGCTTAAATACTGAAAGATAATGTTGATCTTTTTCTAAACTTAAAAGTTCATTTTCAGACGGGATATATTGATATTCTTCGACATCTTCTATGTCCTGTGACATTACAATATCGTTCCGTGAAAATTTTGATGAATCTTTATTATCACCATTGACTTCTTCCAATGTTTCATTATTTTCACTGCTATCAGTTACAGAAGATTTTCGGTTCTGATCATCAGTCACTATTGTATTCGTAAACCGGAAATTCAACTTTTCTTTTCTGTCAAAATAATCGTATACAATCAAAATTGAGAATGAAAATATGAAATAGGCAAACCAATTAGAAAATACCGTAACTTCAGTAATCTCTTTTTCATCATGTTTCGCTACAAACGAATAAAATACTACGGATAATATTTTTATTATTATGATAATAGAGAAAAACGGTAACAAAAATGTTGTGGAAATCAGTGACTCAAAGTCAAAATTTTCAAGATAATCAATTAACTTCATGGTATGTTTTTCTATTTTTTATAATAGTCTAACTTTTTATCTTTCGTTCCGTCACCATTTTGGTCATAATAGTCATAATCTTGAAGAATAAGTTCATTTGAATCACTATGCTTGATATAATATTTCTCGCCATCAATATTTAAGATGTTGGTTGAAGAACTGTAAGAATATGGGTATGTTTCAACACCTCCAATTTGCTGGCATTGGTTTGTCGAAAAATTTAAGACATAGTTGGTTAAAAGGTATTTGTTATTGGTGGTAAACTCATGTATAGCCTCTATTTCACATTTTGCATGATTGTAAGAATTTAAAGGTACATCAGTTTTTCCATTTAAGATAACAGTTTTGTATCGGTGCCATTTGCCGATGAATTGCTGTGATTGATTTTTGTTTTCTTCTGTTGTTTCGGAATCACCATTTGAACATGATGTTAGTGATAGGATAGTTAAGATTGATAGACAAACTTTTTTCATTGTTAAAAGTTTTTATTTCTTTTCAGCCCCAAAAAAGAGTTGTTAATTATAAAGAAAGCGTGAGGACTACTAAACTTATTCTATCAGGTAGGTTCTGGTAAACCGTTAGGGTCAAATAAGTAGCAGACCCCCACGCCATATAGATATGACATGAGAGTTGCTAACATATTCCCCCTAATTAAATGTACCAGATTTACCTGAGGAATGTCGTTAGACAAGCATTCTATGTGTTCGAAATGTCTTTAAAATTGGATTGTTATAATCCTAATTACAGCAAATATAGTTAGTCTTTTTCTAAATTGAAAATTTTATACTTTTCAAACGAGCAATATTTTTAAATAATTTATAGTGTCATAATTTTAAGAAAAAAATGGTAAAATTTTTTTTATGAATTAGATGTTTGAGAGTTGTTCAATATTCAAATGAAATTTTTATAAAAATTTTTTGTTCAATATCATCCCTCTATTATTTTCAAGGTCATTATATACCGGCAGGGATGGGGGATTTCCAGCCCGGGCCGGCCATCTAACTGTAGGATTATAGAAAATTGTTTTGCTTTGTTATTATATTTTATCACAGCAAAATTTGTATTCAAATATACCATAGTAAAAATGTATGCACACTGATAGCTAATATCTGGTGGGGTAATTGGGCAGAACAGGTATTTTGCGGTAATTATGCCCTTATAATTATTTGAATACAAAATTATGATTGTAAGATATCACCGAGTAAGTACTCACCATCAAACAGCGGGAAGAATCGAAATTGATAAAAATGATTACGATAAAGAATTTTTTGACAAAATATCCGGAAAGGTAAATTTCAAGGATAGACCCAAGGCGAAAGAACTTATTAAACTGATTGAACAAAAAAAAGTTTCTGAAGTTCATTTTCTTGATTTAAGCCGTCTTGGAAGAAATACTATAGATATTATTACCACGCTCGAATGGCTAGAAAAACAAGAAATCAACGTAGTTATCAAAAATATCGGACTGGAAACCATGCCACAGGGAGTAAAAAATCCTATTGCAAAACTATTAACAGGAATTCTTGCAAGTATCTATGAATTGGAAAGACAGAATATCATGGAAAGGTCGGCACAAGGGATTACCGCATATCTTGCCCGTGGTGGTGTTCTGGGACGTAAAAAAGGATCCACAATTTCTGATGCGCAGTTCATGGATAAACCTACAAGTAAAAAATGTTTGGAATTATTAAAAAAGGGTAGGACAATAAGAGAGTGTGCGAAAATCTGTGACATCTCAACAAGGACTGTTCAGAAGGTGAAGAAAATTGCTGAGAAACTTGAACAGTAATTTATAGTATTATAATACATTTTAAAGTTTACGACAAAAAATTATATTAATTTCACGATAGTAACGGTAATTTTTTCGGTAAATTATCTTTTTCTTGTTGTTGGTGTAATGTTTATGTAACTGATAAACAGTTGTTTGTTAATATTTTAACGGATAATTGTTATCAGGTTTCAAAATAGAATTTACGACAAAAAAGGTCTTTTAATGTACTAAAAAGTACAGTTTTTTGACCTTTTTTTAGATAAAAATCCGTTTTGTGCAAAATAATTTCTATAACTTCTACAGTAGCCGGTCGGGAATATATCTCCTTACTTCAGTTTAAAAGTAAACTCTATTATCAGGTCAGAAATTTGCCTGAATAAAAAAATCTTTTTTCTTTTGCTAAAATTTTTTAATGAAAGTACTTGTTTCTTCTACGTTTGATTATTCTGAAAGTGAATTTAATGAGGTTTTGTTTTTATTAAATTCTGTTCCAGGTGCAATAAATTTTGTTAACGGTGGATCAATTGACGAGAATATTTTACAAATTATTTCACCGGATTATATGTCTGATTCACCGCTGACCTTCGAAGGTTTTTGGAGTCTCATTAATAATTACAGAATTTTAAATAAAATTGACAGTGCTGATTACGTTACGCTCTTAACCCCAAAAAGAAACAGACCGAATTGGTTCAGTGCATTTCATGGCAAAAATATTTTTGTAGACACAAATGACTGGGATTTTTATACTAAGAAAGAATCAAAATACGGGGTTGCCTTTTCTGTTGTTGAAAATCTCCTCCAAACAATGATGAATTTAAATATAAATTCTCTAAGTACTGAGCCAAATATTCACAGACAAACAACAGGATGTATTAATGATCTCTGCCAAATGAAGGAGGATATAATGTTTAAACTCCGTGACTGCTATATATGTGAGTCCTGTAAAAATCGTATAAAAAAAGAAAAAATAGCTGTACCGGTTATATTGCATTTGATCCATCTCATGGAATACCTGAGAAAACAAATGGTTGACAATTTCAGCTGGCTCACAGAAGTAGAAATAGATCATGTAAAAGTTGACAGTAATGGTGTTCTCAAAATTGGAGATGTTACTGTTGAGATGGGCGAACAGAATAAATCAATTTATTTTCTCTTCCTGATAACTCCTGAAGGAATTCCAACACAAAACTTAGATGTACATAGAGATGTTTTGTCCAGATTGTATTACAGATTAAAACATCCGGAAAATCAGGTCACAGTTTCTGAAAGCGTTTTGGAAAAAGAAAGAAATGTTAATAGATCCATGGTACAGGAGAGTAAAATGAAAGAAATTAATGGTGCAGTCAAACTGTTAGTAGAAAATAAAAGGTTTAGGGAAGAAAAAAGTAAGATAAACAGAAAAATTAAAGAAGCCTTAGGTTTGAAAATGTCGGAATTATATATGATTCACAATTTAAACGAAAATGATCTCAAAGTTTATAAGGTAAATATAGAACGAGACAATATATTCATAGATGAAAAATTTATTTTATGATTTATTTAAGTTGTTGATAATCAAATCGTGCAACGTTGCAAAATAACTATTGCAACGTTTTTTCTTTTCCGGAAAAATCACGGTATCCACAACTTTGCAATGTCAATAATGACAAATAACTAAAAATTTTAAAAATGAAAAATTTAAAAGATTCTGCAAAGGCTGTGTTATCACAAACAAGAAAAATTGAAATCATTCCAACACATTTACTGGAAATTCCCGAGGAGTATCTTCAGCTGTTTGGTGAAATTTCCGAATCAGAATTTATTGATCAATTGAGTGAACAGATTCAAAAAAATGGTTTTTATACACCAATTACCACTTTCAAATGTGATGACAAGTATGTCATTTTGGATGGTGTTTCAAGACTGAGAGCTCTTCAAGGTTTAGGAGTAAACGACATAAACTGTTTCGTGACAGAATTAGATCCTCAATCCTCAGATGAGGTAAAAGATCTGATTATTGAATTTAAAATGAATGCAGATTTCAGTTTGAATCAGATTCAGAATATGATCTTTCATTTTTTACGTATGGGCAGTCAATATAGTGAACTTGACAACAGTACAATGAACCAAAAAGTACAAAAACTCGCGGAGATTCTCGGTCCTGGTTGGGGAAGAAGTAATATCTTTCATTTTCTTAATGTTTATAAGTGGGAAAAATTAAATCCAACGTCTCATCTTAACCTTATTAAAAAAATCTTTGACGGCGAATTAACGGTTGGAAAAGCTAAAGATGCAATTGAATTTTTTAATGATGAGTTTTTACCATACACTTTAGAAAACGAACTCGAAAGTGGTATTGTAGAAGAATTCATTAAAGGAAACATCAGATTTAAAAAAGATGTAAAAAAATTAATTGAGGCATATTTCCATAAAACGACAGAAAGATTTACTCCAATTAACACTCCTGATGAAATCTCTTCCGACAATTATCAGATTATTCACTGTGACAGCCGGAAAGTTGAATTTAAAGATGGTACAAAAATTCAGGGTATATTTACTTCTCCACCATACTATCAACAGATCAGATACTCAAAACCAAATGATCCTGAATACAACAATGAATTAGGTTGGGAAAAAACTCCGGAAGAATACGTTAAGAATGTGATTTCGGTGATCAAAAGAGGAGCAGATGTAATGGATGAAAAAGGTGTGATAATGATCAATATTAATGAAACTTTCCAAAAAGGTGTTTGTGTTGGGATAATACCTTTGTTGATAACTGAAATGAAAAAAGACTTTCATTATATTCAGACATGTATGTGGGTAAAACCTGATGCAAAACCACAGCAGAATAAAGTGAAGAGGCTGATGAATTCATTCGAATACATTCTCATTTTCAGTAAGAGTAAAAAGTATAACTATAATCAGTTTAAGCTGTACAATTCTGATAAAGCTGCTAGTGTTTCCAAGGGATGTTCGGAACAGTCAGGAAATGGGAAAAAAGTTTCAGGACTTCATATTTCAAATACTTTTGACCAATGTAGGGATTTTATGTTTGAAGAGGATTTTACTGATTATCTTGTGCTAAACCATGGTTCAGGACGATCACAGGATGAAAATCTTTCACAGGACTTTTTTGGTTCATTTCCTACTCTTTTACCTATTCCATTCGTCATGTCATTCGTACCCGAGAACGGAACAGTCTATGACCCATTTGGGGGAACTGGCACAACAGGCAGGACATTACTGTCTCTAAACAGGAAAGTAATTATTACAGAACTTTTGGGAAAGAATATCCCCAATATTAAAATGATGCTTGAAAAAGGTGAGTCTGATTTTGATCTCAGTACCTACACTCAGATGAAGGAAGATTATAATTATCAGGAAGGTACAGTAGATTTGGCAGCGTAGCCTATCGGTATTCACAAAGTCACCGTTCCGGTGCAGTAATCAAAAAAGTTTCGATGTAAAAAATTATGTTGCCAAAAAATGGTAACAGAAACTTCTGTTGCTAAAATTTGGAATGGTGATGCTGTGGATAATCTGAAAAAAATAACCCTTTACTATTAACATTATTAATAATACTTTTTATTATGAAAAAAATTAGAATTCCTTCCTCGGTTCCTGTTAATGAAATATTTGAAGATTTTGAAATTAAGTATGAAAGATATTTAGGTGAGGATATTTCAGCAACAGAACTTGCGAATATTAAAGATGCTATACTCCTTCTGTTACATTTCTTACTTCCTTTAAGAATTGAAAAGCATGAAAAGACCGGATATTTTAAAACATTAAACAGTAAGATATTCAATAATCTAACCGGTAAGAAATTCAAAGTGGCAAAAGATATTCTTATGGATGAAAGATTTCCGGTAATTGAATGTGATCAAAAATATTATGAGGGAAAATCGTACGGTTACAAACTGATTGATGAATATTTTATGAAAGGCGGTTCCATCTTGTATGAATCATATGGTAAACTTATTACTAAATATTATAGAAATGTAGATCAAAACCGAAACAAAATCTTTCCAAAATTAGATTTTTTACGACGTAAACTCACTAAAAGGATCACCACTAACGGTAGTGCCTTAGATTTTCTTGATCACTTTTTCAAAAAATTTGATGATAGAATACGCCTCCTCAATAGTGAAGAATTTGATATTTATCAAGTAGAAAAGAAACGGAAGATTATTGAGATTGTATGGAGAAATGATTTGGGGTTGATTTCTGACGGTATTTTTGGTGTAACTGAATCTGAGTCCTGTCAAAGATTTTCGTCGGTTTTTACACGTTTAAAAAGAGAATTAAGACATTTTATTGAGATAGATTGTGAGGAAACAGTTGAAATTGATTTAAAAAGTTCACAACCATACTTTCTTAATCAGATACTTAATTCTGATTTCTATGATTCTAATAACAGTTTTTCTTTAAAATCAATATTTGCTGAACTATATAATGAATTGTTTACTACAAAGAGAATGGTGAAAATAGATAACAATAACTTTAATTATATTTTAGGTCATCCTTATCTATTAACTCCACATAAATTTAATCTTATGAAAATTAAAGATGAATTACTTTATAACAATATTTATAATGATTGTAAGATACAGGAAATCTTTAATTATAAGGTTAATAGTAATTATAATGATAGTATATATCATTCATTTATATCTACAAATAATAATATTAAATAT
Organism: Chryseobacterium salviniae; assembly: GCF_035819015.1. Taxonomy (NCBI): domain Bacteria; kingdom Pseudomonadati; phylum Bacteroidota; class Flavobacteriia; order Flavobacteriales; family Weeksellaceae; genus Chryseobacterium; species Chryseobacterium salviniae. Next base: position 7,184 of record NZ_JAYLAA010000064.1, read on the forward strand.
TATATATATTCTGATATAAGATTATTATATAATGGTGGTTCCCCACCCCTTTCATATATGTGTGGAAAAATTGAAGACGTCACTGATATTAGGGAGTTTAAGAGTATGAATTTTCATGTGGATTTTTACCAGCATCTCACGGATTATTTGGGTTTGAGCATGACTCGGGAACGGGTCAAAGAACGTTTCCAGTTATTTCTCAATAATTCAGGTGATCGGAATAAAGACTTTATCTCAAAATGTATGAGAAGATATTTTCCAAATGTCAACAGAATTGTTGAATTTTTTTTACGGGTAAAATTTGAAGATCCGCAACTCCGGCTGAAATACAAGAATCCATTTTCTCTTTTACTTCAAAGAATTGAATCATACCATTTGTTACAGGTTGGTGTTAAGAATTTCTGTGATCACTTTCCCAAAGAACCGGTGGTCACAATACATGATTCAGTGATTGTAAAAAAAAGTCATCAGAAGGATATGATAAAGTATCTTAAAGATGCAACCGAAAAGATTACTGGAATTCCGGTCAGATTTGATGTTAAAAACTCAGATCCTTTTGAAAGTGTTGATGACCTTATTAATCAATACTTAAACGATTGCCGAATTTAGTTTACATCTAAACTGCAACCATTACAATTAATTAAAAAATAAAGAAATGAAAAACATATTAATTTTAGAAATAACGAAACAGGAATTGCTGCAAGAATTGAGGGATACTGTTGTTAAGGAAATAAAACTGTTGTTAGAAGATACAGACCGTAATAAAAAAACACTTCTGACACGAAAAGAAGTATGTGAACTTCTTGATATCAGTGAATCAACTTTAAACAGATGGACTAAAGACGGACGGCTCGTAACTCATAATAAAGGAAACAGAGTTTACTATAAAAGGTCTGATGTTGAAAACTTTTAGAAAAAAGGATGTCGTACTGTCACGACATCCTTTTTTTATACTTCTAAAAATTCGAGTTTTTTCAGTATTAAATCCTTTTGTTTGATTGCCTTCTCAAGTTTAGTATTCTGATCATATAATTCGACCATTGCCTGAGTTTTATGTCCGGTATTTGTCATTATTCCTTCATCACCTAAAATATGCCGGAAATTTGTAACAAAAGATCTTCTGCAAATATGTGACGATATTAATTCCCATTTTTCGTAAGTATCTACTACTTTTCTGTTTCCCACCATTTTGCCTCCCACCAACTTTTCGTCCAAACCGGCTAACTGACAGACAATTTTTATATAATCATTAAATTTCTGATCAGATATTTTTCTTGGAAATTGCCCGTTTCTTTTTGTAAGTATTTCTTTTACTTTCGGAATTAAAAATATAGTAATTTCATCATTTGTTTTCTTCTGAGTGAAAGTTAAAAAATCTTCCTTTACAATTTTTTCATGGTTGAAGTTTAAAAGATCTGAAACTCGCTGCCCGGTAAAACATCCGATTAGCAACCAATCTCTGGCATTTTCCAGATAGTCGTACGGTAATGGAGCTGATTCTATTTTTTTGAGTTCACTAAGTGTCAGTATAGGATGTTTATAAATTTTTGGTTTTACATAAAATGACCAATTGGCAACATCATCACTGACTTTATGTTTGTTTGATTTTGCAAACTTAATAAAAGTCTTTATGATTTTCAGTTCTTTTACTATTGTTACTTCTGCATATTTCTTTACTCCGCACCAGTTGGTAAATTTGTCTCTGAAATTATCGTTAATATCTCCAACTGTTAGACGTGGATTGATCTTGTCTAATTTACCTTTAATTACACGGAATTTACTAATTGAAGCTTCTGTAATAGGTTTGTGTTTTCCGAGAGAAAACACACTTTTCTCTTCAATATATTTTTCAATAAGGTCAGAAATAAGTAATGAAGATGCTGTCTTTTTTACCGATTTTTTTACCGGCGTTCCACCATAATTTTTAGCAATGAAATCTTTAATTTTATTACTGTCAACCTGATAATTATTGTTTAAAATAAAACCGTTCAGAGAAACCTTAAATTCATTTAATTTTAGATTTAGGGAATCTATATTTTTGTTAAGTAACTTATCAATTTCATTTTTGGGATTCCGTTTCCGCAGACTTTCTCGGTAACACTCATTTTCTGAATCCCAATGTTCCGCCAGGATTGAGAATGGAGTTGTAAGGACAATATCATCTTTTCTGCCCCTACGGTATCTGAGACTGATTTTTGTTTCTCCGGTTTTTTTCCTTAAATAAAATTTTATACTCATGAATGCCCGATTTTAGGCTAATATCTGGCAAAAAAATGAATTTGCAATGGTTAGGCTAAAAGATTATTGTGGAGTTCATGTATCAATTGTTCTACTGTTTGATCAACTTTATCTTTTTTTAATTCACATTCCCATACTGTTATAACTTTCCATCCCATTTGAATTAGTAATTCAATATTTTTTTTGTCTCTTTTCTTGTTACCGTTAATCTTATCAGTCCAGAATTCGGTTCTGGTTTTCGGAATAACATAATATCTGCAATTTTCGTGACCGTGCCAAAAACAGCCGTTTACAAAAATTACCGTGTTGTATTTTTTTAATACAATATCAGGTTTCCCCGGTAAATTCTTATTATTTATCCTATATCTGAAACCTTTAGAGAAAAGAAGTTTCCTTAACAGTATTTCAGGTTTGGTGTTTGTTCCTTTTATCTGCTGCATATTAAATCTTCTCTGCTCAGGTGTGTGTCTGTCACTCATAATTATATAATTTACGGGTTCCCGTATCTGCAATGGGTACAATAGAAGTAAATTTACAAAAATGTATTTGAATTAGGATTATAGGTAATTTTACGGTATTTTATTTTACAAAAACATCGTAATTTTGTAGATTGTAAAAAAAATGATTAGTTAAACAATTATAGGTATTGTTTAAAGTTTAATAAAATGTCAGAACTAAAATTTATAGATTTATTCGCAGGTGCAGGTGGTCTCTCAGAAGGTTTTGTGAGAGCGGGATTTATACCTGTTGCACACGTCGAAATGAATAAAGACGCTTGTGATACTTTACGAACTCGAACTGCTTTTCATTGGCTAAGAGAAGAGGGGCGAATAAGTGAATACCATGATTATCTACACGGAACTATAACAAGGAAAGAACTTTGGTCTAAAATTCCGGATCATCTTATAAAATCTGTAATTAATACAGAAATTTCAGAAAAAACCTTACCAACGATATTTGAGCAGATTGATGAAGAGTTGGGCAATGATACAGTTGATTTGGTAATTGGTGGTCCGCCCTGCCAGGCATATTCTGTAGCCGGAAGAGTAAGAAAAGATATGACAGATGATCCAAGAAATCATCTTTACAAACACTATGTTGAATTTTTGAAAAAGTACCAGCCTAAAATGTTTGTCTTCGAAAACGTTCCAGGAATACTTTCTGCTAACAATGGTCACTATCTTCAGTTAATTTTTGATGCAGTAAGAGAAGCAGGTTATGAACTTGATAAAAAAGTATTGAATGCACAGGATTTTGGTGTGTTGCAAGACAGAAAGAGAGTAATCATTATAGGTTGGAAAAATAATTTAGAAATAGAATATCCAAAGTTTTACAAGATTGAACAGAGATTTGAAGTGGCGAAACATCTTTTTTCTGATCTTCCAAAAATTAAAAGCGGTCAGGGTGAGTGGGGAGTTTCTCCATATATTCAAGATACTAACGATTATTTAAAGGCTTCCGGTATAAGAAACGGTATTGAATTTACTACACAGCATATTTCCAGATTCAATAATGAAAATGATCTTGAAATATATAGAATTGCTGTTGATAAATGGGTCAATGAAGGTAAGCGTTTAAATTATGCTGAACTTCCTCCAAGACTAATCAAACATAATAATACTAAAACATTTACCAACCGTTTTCAGGTTGTGAATCATAAAGGTGTTTCTCATACTGTTGTTGCACATATATGTGCAGATGGACATTATTATATACACCCGGATATTACTCAGAACCGTTCAATAACGGTAAGAGAGGCAGCAAGAATTCAATCTTTTCCCGATGACTATTTCTTTGAGTCAAGTAGAACTGCAGCATTTAAGCAAATAGGAAATGCTGTACCGGTGCTAATGGCGCAGGGAATTGCAACCACAATAAAGGAAATGATGAGATGATAAACTGGCAATATTATCCCAAAAGAAAAGAAATACCTGCACATTTAAAAGACATTGTGGATATTTTTAATTTCAATGAGAAATCAATATCTTCAGAAATACATTTTTTACATAGTAATGAGGTTTTGCAAAAGATAACTTCAAGCCTTTTGAAATTGAATTATAAAGTTGAATTATCTAAGAGGGCTAATGATAAAATCAAAGTTCCGGTTTTATTCGGTATGAACGGTAGACTTGAAAAATATTTTGATGCTGATGCTTACAATGAAGAATTTAAGACGGTAGTAGAAGTTGAAGCAGGCAGAGCGGTGACGAATTATCAATTTTTAAAGGATCTATTTCAGGCTTGTATGATGCATGAAGTGGATTATTTGGTAATAGCAGTTAGAAAAAGTTATGCAAAAAATCAAGATTTTCAAACTGTAATGACTTTTTTTGAAACATTATATGCATCAGGAAGATTGACTCTTCCATTACAAGGTATATTAATAATTGGTTATTAATTTACAAACAAAAAACTAATAAGACTGATACTCATAATTAAATGCACGAATTTAGAGCCGAAATAGCCAAACCAAATCCCAAATCAACGATTAATTCTTACCGAAGCTTTGGGTATAATCTATCGACTGCGATTGCGGATATTATAGATAATAGTATTTCTGCAAATGCCAATGAAATCTCTATAAATTATAAATGGGAAGGCCAACACTCTTTTATTTCTATTAGAGATAATGGAGATGGAATGAATAAGGACGAATTGGTTTTAGCAATGACTCCAGGAAGCAAAGATCCCGATGATGAACGGTCTGAAAAAGATTTAGGTCGTTTTGGAATGGGATTGAAAACTGCTTCGTTTTCTCAATGTAAAAGATTGACTTGTGTTTCTAAACGAGTAAATTTTTCAACAATAAAAAGATGTTGGGATATTGATTTTATTAATGATGAAGAAGAGTGGCAATTATTAGATTATATTTCTGATTCAAGTTTCCTTAATGAAATAAATGAACAAAAATGTGGAACGCTGGTTTTATGGGAGAAATTAGACAGAATAGTTGGTAAAGCTGAAAGCAACAACGAGAGTGTAAAAAATGCATTTTATCAGGAAATGGAAAATGTACGTGAGCATCTCGGTTTGGTTTTTCATAAATTTATCGAAAGTAGAAGAATAAGAATGTTTTTTCAAAATGAAGAAATCGAACCATATAATCCTTTTTTACTAAACCTTGACCCAAAACCAGAAATGGGATTGCCGGAAAAATTTGGAGATGTAGAGGTTACCTATTTTGTTTTGCCTCATATGTCTGAAATTGGCAAAGAAGATTACGACAAAACGGGAGGTTCTCTTGGTTGGCTTCAACAACAGGGCTTTTATGTTTACCGTGGAGATAGATTGCTAGTTTCAGGAGATTGGTTAGGATTGGAAAAGAAAAGGGACTACGCCAAATTAGCCAGAATATCAGTTAATTTTTCAAATTCAAATGATTTTAATTGGAATCTTGATATTAAAAAATCTACAGCAGCACCACCAATAGAAATCCGTCGGGAGCTTTCGAGGATTGCGAAAATAGCAATTATGAAATCTGCTAAGATCTATAATTGGCGGGGGCAAAAATCTATCTCTCAAATTTCAAATTCAAATTTTGAACCTTTGTGGAAAGATGAAATTACTCGTGAAGGAATCAAAAAATATAAGATCAACAGAAAACACCCGATAATTAATTCTTTGTTAGCTGACAAAAATAAATTGATGTCAAAGGCATTGCAGCTTCTCGAAGAAAATGTTCCTGTGGAGCTTATTCTAAACAACCAAAACGAAGATCCAAGCTTTCACGAATTAGAAAAACATTCTGAAACTCCAAGTGATGATTTGCTGAATTTAGCTGTTGAATTATATAAAATTTACATTCAGCAAGGTATTCCGGAATCTTTGGCAAAACAACAAATTATGTCTTCAACACCTTTTAATTTATTTCCATTAATTAATAACTATTTGAAATGAACGATGTAAACCAAACAGCAAAACTTATTTGTCACGCCTATCTAAATTTAGTTCCCCGTGATACAATTGATGATAATACAATTTTAAAAATTATAAACGATAAAATTTCGTCTGCAATAGAGTTTCAAAATGTCGACAAGGAATTATTGTTTGAATTACTACGTGCCGATTTTAGCATAGGAAGTGGGGCAATCACGGAACTTTATGATGAGAATGTTACACCTTGGCTTAACGATGAAAAGGTAAATATCGACTTTGAATTATGGAATAGATACAAATTGGATATGCAGAAGAATGACCCTTCTTTTCCAGTTAACGATTTGGACGATTTTACAGATAAAATCCTTGATAAATGTGTAAATCCAAAAGAAACAAAATCATTTGACAGAAGAGGAATGGTTGTTGGTCACGTTCAATCAGGTAAGACTTCTAACTATGTCGGTTTGATTAATAAAGCTACTGACGCTGGCTACAAAGTAATTATTGTAATTGCAGGAACAATTAGTTCATTAAGAAGACAAACCCAGGAAAGAATTGATTCTGGTTATATTGGTAGAAATAGTTCTGCGTTCATCAGAGAAAATGAAAATAAAATAATAGGCGTTGGAAAATATAAAGTAAATACAGATATTTATTCTTTAACTTCATCCTATTACAAAAATGGGGATGAAGGTGATTTTAGTCAGTCGGTTGCGAACAGATTAAATATTCCAATAGGAAAAAATCCGGTTGTTTTTGTTATTAAAAAAAATAAAAGCATTCTCGAAAACCTTATCGATTGGTTTTCGAAAGATGTTAATGCAAAGATTGTTGACGGTACTCCAAAGCTGTTTGATGTTCCTGTTTTGGTAATTGATGACGAAGCTGATGCCGCTTCTGTTAATGCAAGCAAAAGTATTGAAGACATCAAAACCATCAATAGATTAATAAGAACTTTACTTAATTTATTCAATCAGAATACATTCTTAGGATATACTGCTACACCTTATGCAAACTTGTTTATTTCGCAAGAGCATAATGGACAACTGACGACAATTGTAAAAAATAAAGAATACAAAATCGGGGAAGATTTGTTTCCACGAGATTTTATTATCAACATTAAAGCACCTACAAATTATATCGGTGCTGCGAAAATATTTGGTTTTGAAAATCCTAATGGAGAAGAAAAAGATCCTTTGGACATTTTCAGAGCAATTGATGACTATGATCCACCATTTTTCAAGACTATTAATAAAAATAATAAGGAGGAATTACCAGAATATCTTCCTGAAAGTTTAGAAAAAGCAATAAAGTCTTTCATTCTTACTTGTGCAATACGAAGATTACGAGGACAGGAAAATAAACATAATTCAATGCTTGTTCACGTTGCGTTGTTGGTAAAATGGATTGACAGGGTGGCTTACTTAGTAAACGAAAAGACGAAAGAATACGCCAATGCTATTAGAAGTGATGATACCAAGATTTTACAGGAACTAAAGGGATTATATGAATCAGATTTTGTTCCAACTACTGAAAATGTGTTAGAAAATTTGGATTACAAAGATATCAGAATTAGACAGCATTCTTGGGAAGAAGTAAAAGGGGAATTAAAAAAAGCAGTTTCTAAAATTGATGTTCGTTCTGTTCACGGAACTCGTTCTACAGCAAATTTAGAATATCACAACATTGAAGAAATTGATTATAATAGATACGAAAACGGTTTGTCTGTAATCGCTGTTGGAGGAAGCAGACTGTCACGAGGAATTACATTGGAAGGTCTTTCCGTAAGTTATTATTTACGAACAACAAAAATGTATGATTCCCTGATGCAGATGGGACGCTGGTTTGGCTATCGACCGGGTTATGTAGATTTGTGCAGATTATACACTACGGAACAGATTTTTGAATGGTTTAACCACATCACAATGGCGACTGAAGAAATGCGGAACGATTTTGATGAAATGACTGCTTCTCATCAACGTCCGAAAGATTTCAGATTAAAAGTTAGAAATCATCACGGTTTAATGACAATTACAAGTTTGGCAAAACTACATTTCTCGAAAAAAATTGAAATTTCTTTTTCCGGAACGAATCCGCAGACCTACCAATTATTGAAGACTAAGTCTGCAATTGAAAATAACTTTAAAGCACTTAATAATTTAATTTCAGTAATTGGGTTTCCTGAAGCTCAAAACAGGAAGGAGACACGAGGAAAAATTAGATATTTATATTATCCTAAAATTGATATTGAACCAATTTGTGATTTTATTGATTATTTCAAAATTGAACAGCCGAGCATTAAAAATGCAACCTTAAGCGATTATATTAAAGCTCAATATAAAGATAATACCATTAAAGAGTGGAATATCTGTATAGTTTCTAATACTGATGAAAAAGTGTTTATCGATTACATTGGTAATACACCATTAAATGAAAGACAGGAAAAAGAAGATGTAATGACTTATGATTTACATTTCAATAATGAATCACTGACATTAGGGTGTAGTGTTCGTAACCAACCAAAAATCACTCGAGGAAGCGACTTTTATTTGATTGCAAAAAATCAGATTGATGATTTGAAAGATAGACAAGTTGATTTGACAGTAAATGAGTTTACAACGAATAAAGAAATAAAAGAGCAAAGAGCTTCTGAGAAAAAAGGCTTGCTTTTAATCTATGCTTTAGATGAAAGAGGAACACCGAATGTAAATAACGGAATTCCAATAATTGGTTATAGTCTTCACTTTCCAAAAATTGAAAATGAAGTAAAAACGTCATATACGACTACGATTTTTGATGGTTTTGATGAAGAACCACAAGAAGATGATGATTCTCCAAACGACGATATCGAATAAGTCATGGTTAATATTAAATCAATCTGGGAAACACAGAAACCAACCGGTGATATCATTATAAAAACAAGAATTGGAGAGATTCCACATCTAAATTGTTACGCTGCAACTAATAACATCACAGGACTGCATTTATACATAATGTCGGTTTCCAAGAATGTAGAAATCCCGGAACTTAAAAATTACCGTTTCAAGGGCGTGGAGATTTTCAGTGTGGAAACTGATGATTTTTGTGAGTTGAATATTTATTTGTTAGACAATGACTTAAAAGATATTTTTTCTTTGTTCATCCAAAATATTCTGGAGGATATTGCTAAATGTGTTACAGAAAATGAAGCAATTACGAAAACACTTAACGTTATTTCTAAATGGAAAAAACTTTTTGATAAAATAAATTTCAATGGTTTAAGTATTGAACAACAAAAAGGTTTGATTGGCGAATTGCTTTTTATCAACCATCTTTTAGACTGTCAAAAATCTCCCTCAACTGTACTAAATGCTTGGACAGGACCAGATTTTGAGGATAAAGATTTTGTTTTTGGAGGAATAGGAATTGAAATTAAATTGACATCTTCAAAATATCCAAAAATAAAAATTACCAATGAAGGACAATTGGACTCGCAAAATTTAACCGAATTATTTTTGATTCTCTTTATCTCTGAAGATGTGAAAGATAATGGTTTTACACTCAATTCTTTAATCAGTCAAACTCGAAAAAAACTGTCTGTAAATATCGATGAACTTAAGTTTTTCAACGAAAGACTAATGCTTTTAGGTTATTTTGACGAAGATAAAGAACACTATAATAAAATGTTTTCTTTAAAAAGAACTCATTCCTATTCTGTTTCAGAAGAGTTTCCGAAAATCATCAAGAGTAATCTTCCTATTGGCATTTACAATACTTCTTATTTTATCGAACTGTCCGCTGTAGATAATTTTTCAGTCGAAATAGATGAGATTACCCAAAATATTTAATGAATGGAAAAAGCATTAAAAAATTACATAGAAGAACTGAAATCAGATGTGGCTTCTTTGGTTTACTCAGATGGAGAAGGTGCAAGTTTTGAAGATAAATTTACAGAATACTGCATCGAAGTTTTTGAATCAATCGGAAAGTCTGAAGGAGCAAGAGTTTTGTCTTATATTCATCCCAATAATCAAGGCGGAATCGATTGGAAAATTAACGGCTATTGTCTGAAAGACCAATTTAGAGATGAAAATAACAAAACATATTTTGAAACTTTAGATTTATTCATTACGAGTTTTAGAAACGACAGTTTTGAGTATAATATTCCGAAAGATGAATACACAAAGTCTTTGAATCAAATCAAAAGATTCATCAATTCATCACTGAAAAGACATATTGATTACATCGACCATTCGCATACAGAACTCAACGAACTGATAAAAATTATTGGTAAACAAGGAAAAGATTTTGACAGAATTAATGTATATTTTCTTATTAATGGTTTTTCAAATCATGAAAAAGAAAAATTAGAAATTAACGATGTTGATGTTTCCGTTCATACTTGGGACGTTACAAGATTATTTAAAATAAACGAAACAAACAGCGTTCACGAGCCGATTGAAATTGAGTTTGAAAAATTTACCCAAGAAGGAAAAGGATTGCAATGTCTTCAGGTTCCAAGCATCGACGAAATGTATGATTGTTATTTGGCGATTGTCCCTGGTGAAGTTTTAGCCAATTTATACAAAGAATTTTCTAACGAATTACTGGAAAGCAATGTTCGTGCATTTCTTGGTCAGGCCGGAAAATTCAACAAAGGAATTCGGGATACCATTCGTACAAAACCACAAATGTTTTTGCCTTACAATAACGGAATTACTGCAACCGCCGAAAGCGTAGAAACAAAATCTGTTGACGGACAAATGGTCATCACTCGACTCAATGATTTTCAAATCGTAAACGGGGGGCAAACGACAGCTTCACTTTATCATACCCAGAAGAAATTCAAAGATGCAGATTTGAGCAAGATTTTTGTCCAAATGAAACTAACGGTTATAAAAGATAAAGAACAGAAAAATAGTGAAGTACCTAATATTTCAAGATTTGCTAACAGCCAAAACAAAGTCTCTGAACTTGATTTGTCATCGAACAATCCTTATTTTGTTCAGATCGAAAATCTTTCGAGGAAAAAATACGTAGTGAATTCAGAAAACAAAAACCAATCACTACTTTGGTTTTTTGAACGTGCAAACGGACAGTATCGTGAAACGCTGAATAAGCAAACCCCAAGTCAGCAAAAAAAATTCAAGGAGCAGAATCCTTCTCATTTGAAGTTTGTGAAGTCTGATGTTGCGAAGTTCATTAACCTATGGGAATTGGAACCTCATTTTGTTTCACAGGGTTCACAGAAAAACTTCATTCATTTCACCAAAAAAATCAATATTTTAGTTAGTAAAAATAAATTACCGGGGGAAAATTTCTACAAAAAAATGGTAGCTAATGCGATTATATTTAAATCAACAGATAAATTATTCGGGCGAAAAGGGGTTGATGCTATTGGTGATACCAACTTAAAATCTTTCACTGTAGCTTATACGGTTTCTTATTTCCATTATTTGACAGATAACCGACTGGATTTATGGAAAATTTATGAAGACCAAAAAATAGATGATTTTTTAATGCTTGAACTCAGAAAACTTTTGGTTTTTGTATATGATCATTTAGTAAAAGAAGCTCATAACAGTTTGATATCTGAATATGCCAAAAGAGAATCTTCGTGGAATAGATTGAAAGAAACACATTACGTCGAAGATTTACAGGTTATCCTTAGAGATTATTTAATTTCTACAAAAGAAAAAGAAGATCGAGAAAGTGAAAAGGATATTGATACAAATGATGAGGAAGATAGGCTTTTTATTATCAGTGAAATCCACAAATTTGGATTGAAATTTTGGGATGGTTTTGTTCGTTTTCTCGAAAATAACTCCTTGGAAGGATTTAACAAAAATTCGGTTGAAGAGGTTTTAAAAGCTATTCAGAAAAATAAAAACTTTTTACCAAGAGATATAACCATCGGCAGGAAAATGATTAAGTATTTAACAGAAGACCCTTCTTTTCTTTTAGATATGAAAGTTCAATCTAAATTAGAGGACAAAGAATCAGTTGAAATAAAGTATATGTTTGATCGTCTAAAGCTCCTGGCAAAAGATGATTGGAAAAAAATAATTGACTTGGCAAACCATACTAATATTTTTACAATACCTGAATTGGGTAATGTAAAATCTATACAATTATCATTGTCAAAAAATGAACGGATTAAAGAGCAGTCATTAATGAAAGCCTATGAATCAATAAAAAAATTAAAAAGGTTTGGAATTAATGTTTAGTCATCTAAATTTAGTACTAAACTCTTTTTTTAGAATTATTTCTGTTGATATAAATTGCTTGCCACCACCAGTGCTACCATTTGATTGAAATCTATTGAGATTTAATGAAGTCATATTTTTAACAAAAGACCCTCTATATCATTGATATAAAGGGTTTTTACTTGTCAAAAGGTTTCATGACCTTTCATTTCGGTGGAGTTGGAGGGATTCGAACCCTCGTCCAAACAAGCAATACATAAGATTTCTACATGCTTATTCTGCTATTTGTTTTCGACTGAATGCAGAGAGCAGACACCCAACATTCAGCTTATCTTCTGAGGTTTTCGAGCTTTAGCCGAAGCGTCTAAAGCCTTATTTCCGCATTCCTATATCCCAGGATCAAACGCCGCAGAACAGAGCATTTGTGGAATATCTTGCTTCCCTACTAAAGTCTTCGGGAAAACGCTTGATCTACTATACTTCGATATTAAGCTGCAAGAGCGAACTCTTCGTTGCCAGTTAAAATTGTGTAGCAAGGGATTATAGAGATCGCGCTACGGTTCTCTGCATGCTTACTTACCCATTGGTCTTGCTGTCGAAACCAGTCAACCCCATGAATAAAGTATGCAAAAATAAGGCTTTTTATTCAAATATAATTAACATACGCTAATCTTTTTAAAGTAGAGGTGCTACTCTCTGTTCTTTAATAAGATCCAGCCGGATAATTGTACAGGCTGTTTCGTGATCTGGTCGGTCCAGGATAAGCTGTACCAGTACGTGTCAGTTGGCAATGGCATTCCAACGTATTTTCCATTCCATACCGGATTTTTAGAACTTACCTCGAAAACAACTTTACCATATTTATCAAAAATGCTTCCTTTGAAATTTCCGAACTTGCTGATGATGCTGAAGTCGATATTATCATTGATTCCGTCACTGTTTGGTGTGATCGTATTGTTCATTAAGAACGTATAATATTCCATATGCGTATCACATAAAATCCCTTTCTTTCTTACTCGGATGGAATATTGTGTATTGCTCAAAACATTTTTGAAAATATTGTACGATTGCCACGTTACGCCGCCATCAATAGAATATTCCAGTGGATCACCTGCCGGATTTTTAACGTTGATGGTTAAAAAGCCATTCTCATAAGTAATTCCTGTAATTTCAGGAGTTTTAATATAAGAAACTACGGCAGTAAGGACTTTGGAACAAGACCCATTGTTGATGGTTACTGTATATGTTCCGGGAATTGCCGTGCTTATGGTTTGGGTAGTGGCTCCGGTATTCCAGCTGTAAGAATAATTCGCTCCGGCTCCGGCATCCAAAACCGCATTGTCTCCCTGACATACCTCCACATTCGGCAATGATGCTGAAATCGCAGGAACAACATTAATCGTAATAGAAGTGGTTGCCTGTGCAGGACAGCCGTTGCTTCCGATTCCCGTAACCGTATACATCGTAGTAGAAGTAGGGGAAACGGTTTGTGTATTTCCACTTCCCGGAAGTCCTGTCCATGTATACGTTGCAGCACCTGAAGCGGTAAGCACAACCGAATCTCCTTTACAGATATTGGTGGATGAAGCATTCAATGTGATCGTTGGAGGCGTAATATTTTTTACCACCGTTACGGAAGACTGCTTGGTACAACCGAACGGACTGGTAATCTTCAGGGTATAAGTTCCGGCATTATTCACAACCGGTGTTAACGTATTCGCTCCCGAAACAATCGTTCCGCCGCCGGAAGCGGTCCACAAGAAGATTGAACCGGTTGGAAACGTTGAGCCTGATGCATTAAGCGTAATTTGCGTATTGGTACAGTTGATTTCTAAAGGAGCGGCAATATTTACCGTAATCGCAGGGTCCATCGTTACCGTTGCAGAGCTTTGGTACTGACATCCTAAAGGAGTGGTTACTGTAACGGTATAGGTTCCGGATGCTGTAACGGTATTGGTTGTTCCTGTTACGCCATTAGACCAGGAAAAAGTATTTCCGGTTCCGGCTGCAGAAGCTGTTAATACTGTTGAAGATCCTTCGCAGAAAGTTAAATTTCCGGTAATCTGCACATTCGGGTTAGGGCTGTTATTGATAGTCACGGAAGTTGGATCACTTGTGCACAACCCGTTATTGTTAGTTAATGTATACACACCTGGAGCATTTATTGTAATGCTTTGGGCGGTTTGTCCTGTTGACCATGTATTTCCGGTAGCGTAGTTAGAAGTTAGCGTAATATTTCCATTATTACAGATTACTGTTGCAGAAGCGGTAATGACAGGAACCGGTTTTTGATTGACCATCAATTGCAGGTTGGCCACTTTAGAACATGTGCTGGATTTTACCCGGACATAAATAGTTGCATTTCCGGAAACATGCGATGTAGGATTAGCAATCGTATTTGTATTTCCTGCCACCGCATCGGCCTGATTAAGGTAATAATCAAAGGTTACCTGCCGTGGTGCTGATGTTGTTTTGGGCTGATGTTAAATTAAAAGTGGCGGTCGGAGTATCGGAACAAATGCTCAAATTCGCATTCTGAACAGCCGGAACAACTCCCTGGGTAACTGTAACCGATTTTTGATAAGTACAATTCGCAGGGGTTGTCACATTCACTGTGTAGGTTCCCGGAGCTGCAACTGAAATGGTGTTTCCGGTGGCTCCGTTAGACCAGGTATATAGATTTCCCGTTCCGGTGGAGGTAGCGATGAGCTGGGTAGAAGTATCGCACAGTACAAGGCTTCCGGTAATCTGTACGTTTGGATCCGAAGCGGCCGTAATGGTTACAGAGGCAGGCGGACTTGTACAATTTCCATTGGTGGTCACAAGCGTATAGGTTCCCGGTGCAGTAATTACGATGGAAGGATTCGTAGAGCCTGTAGACCATGTATTTCCTGTGGTACTGGCTGATGTTAAAGTAACATTTCCACCAGGACATAAAGTCATTGATGAAGCGGTAATGGATGCCGTCAGATTGCTGGCTTCAAAAATAAAAGAGCCGGTTTGTTTGCAGGCATTAAGGCTGCTACCCGGATTACTCGGGCTATTGTAATTAATGTTATAATAATAAACGGAACCTGGTATTATGGAAATAGGTGATGTAATCGGGTTGCTTCCTGTTGCAGCATCATTGGCATCATTAAAATAGCTTATCGTAAAATTGGCATTTCCATTAATAATTCCCGGAGATAAAGTGGTAAAATTAAAAGGGACACTGCTGTCGCACATCGATATAACTCTTGGCGAATTCGGATTAGGCCCTGCAACGCCCGGTGCTATAAAAGGATTGGTAGCAATCCCAGAACCAGAAAAAGGAGATACAAAAGTAGCCGTTCCACCCCAGGTTAGGTTGAAAGTATACACGGTAGTAGACCAGTTGTCTATATATAAATAGTAGGTTTCCCCGGCAACGACATCCATGTATTTACAATACGGTGTTGTGTTACCACCTGCAGAACTTGTGTTCGTATTGGTCATATTCATTCCCGTACTAGCAAGAGTCCCGGAGGCATTACAGCGGATGGGAAATCCCAGATTTCCGCAGGATGTATTCGGTCCATAAATCGCCCAGTCATAATCAACAGGTCCTGTAGGTGTAAGGTTGAAAGTAAGCGTTCCGCTGGTAGCGATGGTGAATTTATACCAGACTGAGTGATGTTCCCCCGAAGATAAACAGCCTCCAAGCGTTTCATATTCATTACCAACACCTGAAGGCGTGTAATTAATATTAGAGTTTCCGCAAACCGTAATTGCAGAAACGCAGTCCTCCTGAGCAGAAAGAGAGATATAAAATATGGATAGAAAAGAAAAGAGTAATCTTTTGATCATGCCAGGTTACAAGTTTTAAAAGGTGGATAGGTGAAAATTATAGAATTATAAATGAATGGGCAATGTTAGGTATTGCAGAAAATAAGTTGTAATGAAAAGTTCATTTTATATATGTTAGTTTTTAGGCAAATTTAACTAAAATTTTATTATAAAATTCAATTAAATAATTGTGATATGATTTAAATGTCTGGTTGTTTTTAAAGATTCATCATCGCTGCATAGATGTTTTTTGAGGGTGATTATTAAACAATTAAGATAAAAATTTGCAGATTTATAAAAAATTAGTATTTTTGCAATCCAAAATGAGATGTAATATATGTTAATAATTCCAGTAAAAGATGGTGAATCCATCGACAGAGCATTAAAAAAATATAAAAGAAAATTTGATAAAACAGGAACAGTTCGTCAGCTTAGAGCAAGACAACAGTTTATCAAGCCTTCTGTAACGCTAAGACAAGCGAGATTGAAAGCTGCTCACAAACAAAGAGCGCTTAGCAAAGAAGAGCAGGCTTAAGAAATTTTCTTAATTCGCATACGAATTCACTCTTTAAATAGTTATATTTGAAGAGTGAATTTTTGTTTTTATATTTTTAATGATGCTGGACAAATTCTTAGAATATTTAGAACTCGAAAAGAGGTATTCGCCTCACACCATTACAAGCTACAGAAAAGACCTTGAAGATTTTTATCGTTTTTATCTTAAAACGGAATCTTCAGAAGATATTTCTAAAGCCGACAAAAAAATCATCCGGAATTTTATTGTCGAG
Source organism: Chryseobacterium salviniae (assembly GCF_035819015.1). NCBI lineage: Bacteria > Pseudomonadati > Bacteroidota > Flavobacteriia > Flavobacteriales > Weeksellaceae > Chryseobacterium > Chryseobacterium salviniae. Next base: position 24,075 of record NZ_JAYLAA010000064.1, read on the forward strand.
CTAAGCGAAAATAATATTGCAAAGAGAAGCATCAACAGAAAACTCTCTTCCCTCCGAAGCTTTTATCTCTTTCTTTTAAAAATCGGCGATATTGAAGTTTCTCCCGTCGAAAATATTTCATCCCTGAAATTTTATCCCGAAAAACAAATTCCCATGTCTGAACAGGAAATGCAAAAGCTCAGTGATCAGGCTTTTACCAATGTTCAGGATATTCTTGAAAAATGTATTATGGAAGTGCTTTACCAAACCGGTATGCGTAAGGCGGAGCTTTGTGGTATGACTTTTGAAAATGTAAACCTGAGTGCCGGAGAAATAAAAATAATCGGGAAAGGAAACAAGCAAAGGATTATTCCGGTCTCCGAAAATCTGGCAGCCGTTTTAAAAAGTTACGTACAAATACGCAACCCGGCAACAGAATTTAAATCATACTTCTTTGTCAACAGGAAAGGCAAAAAACTCACCGAAAAATTTGTTTATGTGGTGGTTAATAAGTACCTTAGTCTTGTAACAACAAAGGAAAAAAGAAGTCCTCATATCCTTCGGCACAGCTTTGCTACACATGTTTTGGATAATGGGGCAGAGATCTCTAAAGTAAAAAAAATATTAGGACATTCCAGCCTTGCAAGTACTCAAGTCTATACGAATGCCAATATCGAACAATTGAAAAAAGTTTTTAATCAGGCTCATCCAAGAGCTTCAAAAAATGACGAATTATGAAGATCACAGTACAATCAATTGGTTTAACTCCACACGAACCACTAGAATCACACATCGAGAAAAAAGTAAGCAAACTGGATACCTTTTATGATAAAATCCAGGACTGCAAAGTATTTTTAAAAGTGGAAAATAACTCGGATAAGGTCAATAAAACGGCCGAGATTATTTTGGCGGTTCCGGGAGACGATATCGTGGTAAAAAAGACAACAACAACTTTTGAAGAAAGCTTAGACTTATGCGTTGATGCTGCTAAAAAGCTACTAATCAAGAAAAAGGAAATGGCATAGCAAAAAAAGTTAAAAAAAATTATTAAAAAATTTGAGAATTCAAAAAATCCGCTCTATATTTGCACTCGCAAAAAGGAACAGTGATCTTTTGAATTCTTTTTTATAAATGCCTCCATAGCTCAGTTGGCCAGAGCACGTGATTTGTAATCTCGGGGTCGTGGGTTCGAATCCCTCTGGAGGCTCGTTTACTATAAAATATCTGGGGAGATTCCAGAGTGGCTAAATGGGACTGACTGTAACTCAGTTGCTTCGGCTTCGTAGGTTCGAATCCTGCTCTCCCCACATTTTATAGTAAAAAAAAAGTTGCACGAATAAAGGATTTTCCTTAAGTTTGCACAGCGTTGCCAATAATTTTGGAAACAAAATTGCGGAAGTAGCTCAGTTGGTAGAGCGTCAGCCTTCCAAGCTGAATGTCGCGGGTTCGACCCCCGTCTTCCGCTCAGAATAATCACACTTATTGCAGGGTGATTTTTTTTTAACTACTGAAATGATGTAGAGTAGCGTTTCTCACAGATTTCAGTCCATTTGTTAAAATGCCTCCATAGCTCAGTTGGCCAGAGCACGTGATTTGTAATCTCGGGGTCGTGGGTTCGAATCCCTCTGGAGGCTCATTTACAATAAAATATCTGGGGAGATTCCAGAGTGGCTAAATGGGACTGACTGTAACTCAGTTGCTTCGGCTTCGTAGGTTCGAATCCTGCTCTCCCCACATTTTATAGTAGAAAAAAAGTTGCACGAATAAAGGATTTTCCTTAAGTTTGCACAGCGTTGCCAATAATTTTGGAAACAAAATTGCGGAAGTAGCTCAGTTGGTAGAGCGTCAGCCTTCCAAGCTGAATGTCGCGGGTTCGACCCCCGTCTTCCGCTCCAGCAAAATCACGCTTTTAGTGTGATTTTTTTGATTGTTGCCGACTTAGCTCAGCGGTAGAGTGCTTCCTTGGTAAGGAAGAGGTCACGGGTTCAAGTCCCGTAGTTGGCTCTCGTTTTAATCCCGATTTCTTCGGGATTTTTTATTTTTAATATTCTTTAACGCTACCGGCGCTAGGAAAGCTTACCTTTAACTCTTCTAATTCCTTTCACAAAGGCATTCCATTCAGCAAATGAAAGATATATGATATTTGCCTTTGCAAACGCAAATATTAAGTAGAATTCAAATATCTATTGCATCCATAGCGTTTAAAATATTTTAACCTTAAAATTCAATTAAAATACTTTCCGCAAATTTGAATTCTTTTACCGTCATAAAAATTTTCTTTACATTCGTATAAAATAAATTTTCGATGAATATTCTTTTATTGGAAGATGATCTTATTCTTTCGGCAGAGCTTTGTAAGTTTTTGGAATCGAATAATTTTACCTGTGATAAAATTTACGATGGAGAAACATTTCTACGGCAGATCAAAAACAATTCATATGATTTGTATCTTCTGGATATCAACGTTCCTAAAATCAATGGGCTTGATGTCTGCCAGACCATCCGTTCTTTTGATAAAAATACCCCCATCATTATTATTTCCGCATACGGAGATCTTTCCGACAAAAAAAATGCCTTTACAAGACTCGCAGACGATTATTTGGTAAAACCCTTTCAGTTTGAAGAACTGCTGCTCCGAATGAATTCTCTCCTGAGAAGAAAATCTCCCTCCGAAAAAAGCGACCAGGAAATTATCAGGGTAGATGATCTTATTATCAATAAAACCGAACAGAAAGTTTTTCGCGCAGGAAACGAGATTGCTCTTACTTTAAAAGAATTCCAGCTTTTGGTTTATCTTGCGGAAGCGCAGGGAAGAACGGTCTCAAAACAGCAGATCACAGAACATGTATGGGAACATAATTTTAATACCAATACCAATACGGTGGAAGTGTACATCAATTTTTTAAGAAAAAAGATAGATAAAGATTTTAAAGTAAAACTTATCCATACACGTTCCGGATTCGGATATTATCTAAGCCCGCTGTAAAATGTCTTTAAAAAGAAAAATCGCCCTCAATCTCAGTATTGCTTTTTCATTGCTTTTCGGCATTGTAATGGCGGTGATTTATATCTCTTTTAATGATTTCAGGAAAGACGAATTTCAGGAAAGATTCAGGCAGAGACTCGAGTTTACTTCCCATTTCATTGCAAAATCCAAAGATTTCGAAGAAGAAGCGCCTGTATTTTTTAGCGAAAATTCAGATAATATTCTTTTGAACGAAACCATTTTAATTTTCGACGGCAATAAAGAATTAATTTACAGTACCATCAAAGACCGGAATGTCATCTGGGATAATGCATTGCTGAAAGAACTCGATGAAAAGAAGATCATTTACTCGGAAAAAACAGTTCCTGAAATTTATGCCGCCCTTAAAAACATTAATGGACAAAATTATTACATTCTTACCAGCGCTTATGATACCACGGGAACCTCAAAATTAGAATACCTGAAGTATCTTCTGATAACGGCTTATGTAATGAGTACTTTGTTTATCGGGTTTTTCAGCTATTACTTTATGGGGCAGTTTTTAAAACCTCTGGAAGATCTTAACAAAGAAATTTCGGAAGTAACCGCTCATAAACTGACCACGGAAATCCCGGTGCGCAATTCTAATGATGAGATTGATGTTCTGGCAAAATCATTTAACACCATGATCAAAAGGCTGGATGACGTATTTCAGTCGCAGAAAGATTTTACGGCCAGTGCTTCTCATGAAATCCGTACGCCCCTTACCAGGATGGCTTTTCAGCTTGAAAATTTAATTAAGTTCGGGCAGCATCCTCCGGAAACTTTGACTTCACTTCAGCAGATTAAAAAAGATGTTTACCAATTGTCGGATCTTACCAATTCATTGCTGCTGTTAACGAAATTCGACAAGGAAAATATCCAGAACATTTACGAGGAAGTAAGAATCGATGAGGTTATTTTTGAGTCTTTTGAAGCCGTGGAGAAAAGTTATCCGAAACTGAAAATGGATTTCCAGATCTCCGAAAATACTTCTGAAATTGCATTGCTTACAATTAACGGAATCCAGTCTTTACTGGAAATTGTTTTCATAAACTTATTTAAAAATGCGGCCATCTATTCGGATGATACGGAAGTGGACGTTTTGATCACAGAGACGGAAAGCAGGCTTATTGTTGACGTTATTTCCCACGGAAATGCCATTCCTAAAGAAGAACAGCCAAAACTCTTTGAAGCATTCATGCGTGGCAACAATTCTCAGAATACTTCCGGATCAGGTCTTGGGCTGCGTATTGTTAAAAGAATTCTGGAATACCACGGCGCAAAAATTACCTATGCAGCTCCCGGAGATTTGTTGAATAAATTCAGTGTTATTTTTCATAAATAATCTTGTATTCTTCTCCTGAACACGAACCAGTCGAGGATCTTTCACTATTAACAACAATAGTTTTACCCATTGTTAAAATTCACAGAAAGATTTTGATAATCTTAAAATATTTCAAAGCACATTAGAAAAAATCTAAGATTTTAAAAACTTTTGTGTTCTAAATATGCGTGAAGCTTTATGCTTAAGGTGATGTGACTTATGTGGTTAAAATGCTTTTGTGGTTAAACATAAACCTCAAAACTATTTTAATTTTTTTTTAAGTATTCTTTAAGAGCATTTTAATACCATAAAAGCAATTTTGCATCATAAAATTAAAGAATGAACAGAATTGCACGACTGCTGATAGTTGCTTGCTCATTGACAATGGCACAACAGCAAATGTCGCTTTCGGATTGCGAAGAAGCTTTTCAGAAGAACAATCTACAACTGCTCGCCGAACAGTATAATATCAACATGGCCGAAACAGATATCTTGCAGGCTAAAATCTGGGAGCTCCCGCAATTGGGTGGGCAAATCAATGCTTATAATCCCGAAAACCGAAAAGTTTTTGATGTGGGTCGGGCAAAAGGAGCCGAAATTAGCCAGTTTATTTACATGGGCGGGAAAAAGAAGAACGAAATTGCTTTTGCAAAATCAAATAAAGAGCTCGCTCAACTGCAGTTTTCCCAGCTGCTGGCAGATCTTCGGGCACAGCTTCATATGACTTATTATAATCTTTATTACGAAAGACTTACAGCAAAACCAGAAAAACGCAGAATTTCAAAAACTGAATTTAGAAACAAAAGTTCAGGCAGCCTACAAAACCTGGAAAATGCAGTAAAATCAGCTTTCCAGGATCAAATCTGAGTACTTGGATCATATGGAAATGGTTTACAAAGGGCTGCTGAATAACTTCAGAAAAGGAAATGTAAACCTTATTGAATTTACAAACTTTATGGACAGCTACAGAGAAACGGCACTTCAGATCTATGATATGAAAAACGCAATCATGCAGCCTGCAGAACAACTCAATCAACTTGTACAAACAAAAATCTTCTATTAAATGAAAGCGTATATTCTTCCCCTAATCATCACAGTCTTACTTTTTTCTTGTTCAAAAAATCGAGAACTAATGCAGCCGCAGGTAAAAAAAGGTTTTGAGCTGAGCAATACCATGCTCGGGTCGATTGCTCTTGTAAAGGTTCAAAAAAAATATATTGAAGACGACTTTAATTTTTATGGGAAAATTTCGGCAGATAACAACAGTTACATCGATGTCTATCCCTTGGTTAGTGGGAATGTTTTAAATGTAAATGTAGAACTGGGAGATTATGTAAAAAAAGGACAGGTTTTGGCAACCATCAGAAGTACCGAAATGGCAGACGTTCAGAAAGATGTAAGCGATGCTGAAACGGATCTTGTGGTAGCACAAAATAATCTTCACGTAGCTAAAGAAATGTATGCAGGAAAACTAAACACCGAAAGGGATGTTCTCGAAGCGAAAAGTCAGCTTCAGAAAGCCCAGGACCAGATCCAGAGAGCAAACGCAATAAGTATGGTATATAATATAAAAAAAGGAAATATTTACAACGTGGTAGCTCCTATCAGCGGATATATCGTAAAGAAAAACATCAATAAAGATATGCAGCTCAGAAGCGACCGAAGCGATAATATCTTCGATGTAGCTAATACAACGAAAGTCTGGGTCATCATAAACGTAAATGAATCTGATATTGATAAAATAAGTCTGGGAATGAAGGCCCGGGTTTCCACCCTTTCTTATCCTGATAAAGTTTTTGACGGAAAAATCGATAAAATATTTAAAATTATTCATCCCGAAACCAACGCCATGCAGGCAAGGGTTGTGCTGGATAACCAAAACGGATTGCTGATCCCGGAAAGTAAGGCAACCATTAAGGTAACCAGCTCAGAAAATACAATGGCAGCAACCGTTCCTTCCAAAGCTGTAATTTTTGATGACAACAGAAGTTTTGTGATTGTCTATAAATCCAGAACCGATGTAAAAGTTCGTGAAATAAAAGTCCTGAAACAGGTCGGCGACATCACTTACGTTTCAGAAGGCTTGTCTGAAGGAGAACAGGTGGTTACCAACAATCAGTTGCTGATTTACCGCTCTTTGAATAGTTGATTCTTATAACCCTTTACTCCTTAATTATCTTAATAGTTTAAAAATACATCTTAAAATAGATATATGGTTTACTGAGTGAAATCGAGGATTCAACGCAGTCAAAAAGCTTTTGATTCAGCTCCCTCTCCTTTGGAGAAGATTGGGGTGAGAAAAAATCTTTGTTCTCTTTACGTTAAAACAATTCAACGACTTTTTTAGGTCAAAAAAACCATCATGAACTAAAAAATCCCGGCAGATCTAAATTTTTTATTTGTATTAAAAAGTCAGGCGGAAAACAAAGTTTTCCGCCTGACTGCTATTGAAATAATTATTATGAGTTAAAATCCTAATCCTACGGCAAATCCTCTCACTACATTTGGGAAATCTGCAATAGATGTTGCGGCTCCTGTTGAAGTATTAATGCTGTAGATTTTTGTTGATGCACCCACTGCTGCAACTAAGTATGCTTTCTGGCTCATGCTTCCGATATCGAAACCGTTCGCGCTGGTAATATTTATTCCTAAAGAACCTGTCTCTACCAATGTCCCGTTGTTGGGCGGATTTTGTTGGTATAACTTATCGGTATTATGATCGATAACAAATAAAGTTGTTGAAGTAGCTCCTGCAAAATTATTGGTATAAGCAGCCGCTCCGATCATCGGAGTTCCAGGATTCAGCATTCCGTCTACTGCTGTAATTCCCCCTGTTACAGGATCAAGACGAAGATTTTGTCCCGTGTTGCTCACCACTCTGATTTTATCAACGGTTGGATTAAAATCAAATCCGAAATCTGTTCCGGCAAGTACCGTTGTAAAAGGAGAAGTTCCTATTGCAGTCGCAGCACCTGTTCCCAAATTAATGGTATACAGTCTGCTGGAACTTCCTAAAGCATACAGCTGTCCGTTTAACGGTCTGAAATCGATACCAAGAATATTTTCGCCGCTCTGAAGTCCTGTAATTGCCTTTGAAACCGGCATCGGGCTGTTCGGGTTGAAAATCTGAAGATTGTTTGAATTATCTACCGCATAAGCAACCGGTTCTGTAGGAATGGCAAGATCAATAATTTGCTGCTGAAGCATTCCTATATTGGTTGCCTTACCATTATTAAGGTCAATTATATGGAGATTATTATTTAAAGTTAATAAAGCTGCGGAGTTATCATATTTAATATCAAATGCAGCCTGCCCTGTAAAAGTTGTTCCTAAATTTCCTATTTCTACTAATACTCCATTATTGGGAGGATCCTGCTTGAATAACTTTCCTGAAGCCATATCAATATCATACAAAATAGTGCTTGAAGCTCCGGATTTACTATTGGTATAGGCAATTCCTGTAATTGATGGAGTTCCGCCTCCGTTGATATTCATATCGGTTGCCGCTACCGCTCCTGTTTCAGGATGAAGCCTTAAATTTTGTCCTGTATTGCTCACCAAACGAATTCTGTCCACCGTAGGATTAAAATCGATTGAAGCAATGCTGCCTGAAACTGCAGGTGAAAAAGCTGTTGTACTTACCACCCTTGCAGACAAACTCGATATATTAATGATATACAGCTTGCTTGCATTCGACAGTGCATAAAGTTCCCCTGTAGCAGGACGGAAATCTATGCTCATCAGTTTTTCACCGGAAACAACGCCTGTAATCATTGCTTTGGAAATAAAATTTTTAGGATTATTGGCATTAAAAGACACAAGTTCATTGTTTGATGTAATTCCATATACAACAAGATCCGGTCCTTGAGCCATCATATCCGCAGGCATAAGATCTTCAGTTTCATCACAGGAAAATAAAATGGCAATGCTGAATAACACTGTAAGTAAATGTAATAGTTTTCTCATAATATAATATTTAAGGTTCGTATTTCCATCTACGACAAAATGTGAATTATGGTTTTCCATCTTGAGTTTTTTTTCACCGGGATTTATATGATTAAGAATTAAAGAGATAGTTTATAATTTAGTGAAAAGCTTCAGTAGGATTTTTTCAATTAAGAAATTTGTGTAAATTTGCAATCTCAATACATTGAAATATAAGGTTTGTGCTTCATTGGATTTGAATATTGAAACTTTTTTTGAAGAAAAAGATTTTAGTATTTAAAAATTCATTATATTTGCACACCGAAAATTTGAAAAACAATAAATAAATAATTTTAAATCATGGCAAAGGAAACGTTTAATCGTAACAAACCACACTTGAACATTGGTACTATTGGTCACGTTGACCATGGTAAAACTACTCTTACAGCTGCTATTTCTGCTGTATTAGCTAGCAAAGGTCTTGCTGAGAAAAAAGACTTCTCTGCAATTGACTCTGCTCCAGAAGAAAAAGAAAGAGGTATTACTATCAATACAGCTCACATCGAATACGAAACTGAGAAAAGACACTATGCTCACGTTGACTGTCCAGGTCACGCGGATTACGTGAAGAACATGGTAACTGGTGCTGCTCAGATGGATGGAGCAATCGTGGTATGTGCTGCGACTGACGGACCAATGCCTCAAACAAGAGAGCACATTCTACTTTGCCGTCAGGTAAACGTACCAAGAATTGTTGTTTTCATGAATAAAGTTGACATGGTAGATGATGCTGAGTTATTAGAGCTTGTTGAAATGGAGCTTAGAGACTTATTATCTACTTATGAATTTGATGGTGATAACTCTCCTGTAATCCAAGGTTCTGCTCTTGGTGCACTTACTGCTGCTACTGAAGGTAACTCTGATGATAAGTGGTTTAAGTCTGTTGAGCAATTAATGGATGCTGTTGATGAGTGGATCGAAGAGCCAATCAGAGATACAGATAAGCCATTCTTGATGCCAATCGAAGATGTATTCTCTATTACAGGTAGAGGTACTGTAGCAACTGGTAGAATCGAAGCTGGTATCATCAACACTGGTGATCCTGTAGATATCGTAGGTATGGGTGATGAAAAATTAACTTCTACAATTACAGGGGTTGAGATGTTCAGAAAAATCCTAGACAGAGGTGAAGCTGGTGATAACGTAGGTCTATTGTTGAGAGGTATTGAAAAAACCGATATCAAGAGAGGTATGGTAATCGCTAAGAAAGACTCTGTGAAGCCTCACAAAAAATTCAAAGCATCAGTTTATATCCTTTCTAAAGAAGAAGGTGGACGTCACACTCCATTCCATAACAAATACCGTCCTCAGTTCTACGTAAGAACTACTGACGTTACAGGTGAGATCTTCTTACCAGAAGGTGTAGAAATGGTAATGCCTGGTGATAACTTAGAGATCACTGTAGAATTATTACAGCCAATTGCTCTTAACGAGGGTCTTAGATTCGCGATCAGAGAAGGAGGTAGAACAGTTGGTTCAGGTCAGGTTACTGAAATCTTAGACTAATCATCTATTACAATATAAAGGCTTCCGTAAGGAATTTCTTCACGGAAGCTTTTTTTAACTACGGGCATCGTCCAATGGTAGGATACCGGTCTCCAAAACCGTTGATCAGGGTTCGAGTCCTTGTGCCCGTGCAAATAACAATTATGAGTTCATTTATCGATTTTTTAAAAGGTTCTTATAACGAATTCAGGCATAAAGTTGAATGGCCAAAGTGGTCTGATTTGCAGTCTTCTACAATTGTAGTTACGGTTGCAACAGTTATTCTGGCGTTATTTACCTTTGGTGTTGATGAATTGTTTTCTAAAGCAATCAGCAACATAATAGGAATGCTTATCAACTTGTTCAATTAATAATAAAACTATTTTCCCATAATGAGCGAATTGAAGTGGTATGTGCTGAAAGCAATCAGCGGACAGGAAAATAAAGTGAAAAACTATATTGAGACCGAAATCAAACGTTTAGGGTTTGAGCAGTACGTTACTCAAGTGGTTATTCCTATGGAAAAGGTTATTCAGATCAGAAACGGTAAAAAAGTTCCTAAAGAAAGGCCTTACTATCCTGGATACCTGATGATTGAAGCTGATCTGATGGGAGAAATTCCTCACGTTATTAAGAACATTCCCGGAGTTATTTCATTCTTAAGCTTAACAAAAGGCGGAGATCCTGTTCCGATGAGAAAATCTGAAGTGAACAGAATGCTCGGAAGAATGGACGAACTTTCAGAATTTGCAAGCGATGTGGAAATTCCTTATGTAGTGGGTGAAAACGTTAAGGTAATTGACGGGCCGTTCAATGGATTCAACGGAACCGTTGAAAAAATCCTTGAAGATAAAAAGAAAATTGAAGTTTCAGTTTTGATCTTCGGAAGAAAAACGCCAATGGAGCTAAGCTACATGCAGGTAGAAAAAGTATAAATATTTTCTTAAAATATATAAGACCAATCTTGTTAATAAGATTGGTTTTTTTATGTCTATTTATTTATAAAGTAATCGCTTACTGGAGGAATCTTTTTTATTTTTGTATAAATTACAAAAATGTGAAAAAAAAATTATTGCTCTTATTCTTGGTATTATTTAAGATAAATTATGCCCAATCGCTTATTTATCATACAACCAATTACTTTGGTCCCAATGCCAATCCTGTTCCTGAATTTTCTGATGCAAGCATTCCGAAATATACTGAATTTTCTACGGCGGCAGATTATTACTATGGGTACGGAGATCAAACTATCTCAAACATATCCAAGCTGGAAATTCCTCTTATTGCTGAAAAGGTTTCTGTGAAAGCTTGGGCGGTAGTTCTGGAACATTTTTCTGTGTCAGATCAGGTTCTGTCGAGAAGGCAAATGCAGAAAAACGAAGGTTTTGCAACCGGAGATCTTTACATTCAATTGAGAATTAAGTTGTTGTCAGAAGATAAACTTAGGCCTGCGATTATTCTAAACTCAACATTAAAGACAGCTTCGGGAAGCGAGTTCAAAAACCGTAGATTTTTCAATACAGCAGGGTATTATTTTGATATAGAAATCGGTAAGTCAATTAAAATAAGTAATTTTTTTATTGATGAAATGCGTGTGGTTTCAAATTTAGGTTTTTTCTCTTGGGATATTCAGACACCCAATCTTAATGTGCAAGATGATGCAATACTATATGGAGAAAAATTAATTTTAAAACATAAGAATATTAGTCTTGAAAATACATTTTCAGGTTATAATGGTTGGGTAAATAGGGTTGAAGACTATGGCAATCGCCCTATAGTATTTGCTTCGAAACTCAATCTACATCGCAGAAAAGCAGTTTGGTTTGCGCAATATCAGCATGGGATAAGACACTTCCCTTACAAGCAGATACGTGTGGGAATACAATTTTCTCTTCAAAAGCTAACTCCAGATTTTTTAGAAAATAATTTAGATAAAAATAATAGTCTATTATTTTATTTCTGAATTTTAGCAAATTAACATTTGCTAATAAAAATATTTTTTATAATTTTGCAGTCCGAAAGTAGGTTTATCTAATGTGAGAGTGATAACCTGCTGAATAATAATGCTTCCAAACTCATTAATTATTCAAATTTAAAAAACAAACAATGGCTAAAAAAGTCTTTAAAATGGTAAAGCTTCAGGTGAAAGGTGGCGCAGCTAACCCTTCTCCACCGGTAGGTCCAGCATTGGGTTCTGCAGGTGTGAACATCATGGAGTTTTGTAAGCAATTTAACGGAAGAACTCAAGATAAGCCGGGACAAGTTTTACCTGTAGTAATTACAGTATACGAAGACAAATCTTTTGAATTCGTAATTAAAACTCCTCCTGCAGCTATCCAGTTAATGGATGCAGCTAAAATCAAAGGGGGTTCCGGAGAACCAAACAGGAACAAAGTAGGTTCTGTATCTTGGGATCAGGTGAAGAAAATCGCTGAAGATAAAATGACTGACCTTAACTGCTTTACAATGGATTCTGCAGTTTCTATGGTTGCAGGTACTGCTAGATCTATGGGATTAAGAGTAACAGGAACTAAACCAACTTTTAACGCTTAATACTTAGAGAAATGGCAAAATTGACTAAAAAGCAAAAGGAAGCTTTAAGCAAAATAGAAAAAGGAAGAATCTATAACCTTGAAGAAGGTTCAGCTCTTGTAAAAGAAGTGAACACTGCAAAGTTTGATGCTTCTGTAGATATCGCTGTAAGATTGGGTGTAGATCCAAGAAAAGCAAACCAAATGGTAAGAGGTGTGGTATCTCTTCCTCACGGAACCGGAAAGGATGTTAAAGTTTTGGCTTTAGTAACTCCTGATAAAGAAGCGGAAGCTAAAGAAGCTGGTGCTGATTACGTAGGTCTTGATGAATATTTACAAAAAATCAAAGAAGGTTGGACAGATGTTGACGTTATCGTTACAATGCCGGCTGTAATGGGTAAATTAGGACCATTAGGTAGAGTACTAGGACCAAGAGGTTTAATGCCGAACCCAAAATCAGGAACTGTAACGATGGAAATTGGTAAAGCAGTAACTGAAGTAAAAGCTGGTAAAATTGACTTTAAAGTAGACAAATACGGTATTATCCACGCTGGTATTGGTAAAGTATCTTTTGATGCTGCTAAAATCAAGGAAAATGCCCAGGAATTGATCTCTACTTTGATCAAAATGAAACCAACTGCCGCTAAGGGTACTTATGTGAAGTCTATTTATTTATCTTCTACAATGAGTCCTGGTATTGCAATCGATACTAAAGCTATTAACTAATACTAAATCCTAAGACAATGACAAAAGACCAAAAAGTTGTAGCGATACAAGAGATCAAAGATTTGCTTCAGGATGCTAAAGTAGTATATGTAGCTGATCTGGACGGTTTGAATGCTGCCAAATCTTCTGAATTCAGAAGACAGGCTTTCAAGCAAAATATCAAAGTGAAAGTGGTGAAAAATACACTTTTGCAAAAAGCAATGGAGCAGATTGACGGAGTGAATTTCTCTGAAATGTTCGAAACTTTCAAAGGGAACTCTGCATTAATGATTGCTGAAACAGCTAACGCTCCTGCAAAATTAATCAAAGACTTCAGAAAGAAAGAAGAAAAGCCTGCATTGAAATCAGCTTTCGTACAGGAAACCTTCTACCTGGGCGACAATAACCTTGATGCTTTAGTTAGCATCAAGTCCAGAGAAGAAATGATCGGTGAAATCATCGGATTACTTCAGTCTCCAATCCAGAGAGTTGTTTCTGCTCTTCAAAACAAACCTGAGACCGTAGAAGCTAAAGCTGAAGAAGCAGCTCCTGCAGTTGAAGAAACACCTGCTGCTGAAGCTCCGGAAGCTCCTGCTGCAGAAAGCACTGACGAAACGCCAGCTGCTGAATAATTACACTCAAAAAATTAAATAAATAATCAACAAAAACATTACAACAATGTCAGATTTAAAAAATTTAGCTGAAACGCTAGTAAACTTAACAGTAAAAGACGTAAACGAATTAGCTGCTATCCTTAAGGATGAGTACGGAATTGAGCCAGCTGCTGCTGCAGTTGTAGTTGCAGGTGGAGGTGCTGCTGAAGCTGCTGAAGAAAAAACTGAATTCGACGTAATTCTTAAGTCTGCAGGTGCTTCTAAATTAGCGATCGTTAAATTAGTAAAAGATTTAACGGGTGCTGGTCTTAAAGAAGCTAAAGATATCGTAGATGGTGCTCCTGCTCCAATCAAAACAGGTATCTCTAAAGACGAAGCTGAAGCGCTTAAGAAGCAATTAGAAGAAGCTGGTGCTGAAGTAGAAGTGAAATAATTTCATTAATCTATATTTATAAAGCCTGGACGTTTGTCCGGGCTTTTCTATTTTATTCAGAAGCTTGATCCCGCTATCCGCACTCGCTATTTCCTATTTTTTTGGCTGCGGCGGCGAAGCCGCCGCAGCCAAAAAAATAGGAAATGAGCTCAAACAGATGCTCCTATCGGGGCTATGGCTGTAAGGCTGACTTCAAACGATAGCACAAATAAGCAATTTCTCTAAAATGATCTCCTTGATAAATTCCCCTCCTCCAAAGGGGTGTCAAAAATTAATGAATACACAGCTATTCAAACTAAACTATACAAAAAATTGTAAATGTGGATAAATTTTCGTAAATTCGCATTCTCTTTTGGCGCGAAAAATTGTTTATAATTCTATAAAATACTATAAATCAACTCTTTCATTAAAATGAAAGGGCTTTGTTGTATATAGATATTATGACATTTCTGCCCCAAAAGTAATAAAAATATTTTGCATTACGCTGTGAAAAGATATACCAGTGTTGCAGTTAGAAAGAGCCAAGTGCAAAGTTAAAGATGAAGGTCCTTCGTGAGCGCCAAAACACTTTTACCTTATGTTTTTCTTGTCTTGTTTTTTCTGATATTTTTTAATGAATCAAAATATTTTTTAACCCTTTCTTAAAAGTTTTATGAGTAAAACAACAGCAACAACTAAGGGAACGCCGAGAATTAATTTCTCATCAGCAAAAGGAAAAATTATTACTCCTGACTTCCTGGACATCCAGATCGAGTCCTTTAAAGAGTTTTTCCAGCTGGATACGCTTCCTGAAGACAGAACGAATGAAGGTCTTTACAAGACTTTTCAGGAAAACTTCCCGATTACGGATTCCAGAAACCAGTTTGTACTGGAATTCTTGGATTATCTGGTAGATTCTCCGCGTTATTCAATCGATGAGTGTGTGGAAAGAGGATTGACCTATTCAGTTCCTCTTAAAGCAAGGCTTAAACTGTATTGTACAGACCCTGAACACGAAGATTTCCAAACCGTAGTTCAGGATGTATACTTAGGTCCGGTTCCTTATATGACTCCTAGTGGATCTTTCATCATCAATGGTGCCGAAAGAGTTATCGTTACCCAACTACACCGTTCACCTGGTGTATTCTTCGGGCAGACATACCACGCAAACGGAACCAAATTATACTATTCAAGAATTATCCCCTTCAAAGGATCTTGGATGGAATTTACAACCGATATCAACAGCGTTATGTACGCATATATCGACCGTAAGAAAAAATTACCATTAACAACTTTATTAAGAGCAATCGGTTATGAATCTGATAAGGACATCCTTCAGATCTTCGACCTTGCTGAAGAAGTGAAAGTTTCTAAAGCAGCCCTTAAAAAAGTAGAAGGAAGAACATTAGCTGCGAGAGTTTTGAACACCTGGTTCGAAGACTTCGTAGATGAAGATACAGGTGAAGTAGTTTCTATTGAAAGAAACGAAATCATCTTAGACAGAGAAACAATCCTTGAAAAAGAACATTTAGATCTTATTCTTGATGCTGGTGTGAAATCAATCTTAATTCACAAAGAAAACAGCAATGAATTCTCTATCATCCAGAATACATTACAGAAAGACCCTACCAACTCTGAAAAAGAAGCGGTAGAATATATCTACCGTCAGTTAAGAAACGCAGATCCGCCAGATGAGGAAACAGCAAGAGGAATCATCGAAAAATTATTCTTCTCTGAGCAAAGATATTCACTAGGGGAAGTTGGACGTTACAGGCTGAATAAAAAATTAGGTCTTAATATTCCTACGACCACTGAGGTTCTTACCAAAGAAGATATCATAGCGATCGTAAGGCACTTGATCGAATTGGTAAATTCTAAAGCTGAAGTTGATGACATCGACCACTTGTCCAACAGAAGAATTAAAACGGTTGGAGAGCAATTAGCAGGACAGTTTGGCGTAGGTCTTTCAAGAATCGCAAGAACAATCAAAGAAAGAATGAACGTTAGAGATAACGAAATCTTTACTCCGCTTGATCTTGTTAATGCTAAAACCTTAACATCAGTCATCAACTCATTCTTTGGTACCAATCAGCTTTCTCAGTTCATGGACCAAACCAACCCGCTTTCAGAAATTACGCACAAGCGTAGACTTTCTGCACTAGGGCCTGGAGGTTTATCAAGAGAAAGAGCAGGTTTCGAGGTACGAGACGTTCACCATACCCACTACGGAAGAATTTGTCCGATCGAAACTCCGGAAGGGCCAAACATCGGTTTGATTTCATCTTTAGGTATTTATGCTAAAATCAACAGGCTTGGTTTCATCGAAACACCCTACAGAAAAGTAGAAAATAGTAAAGTTGAACTTAACGCAGATCCTATCTACTTAAATGCAGAAGACGAAGAATCTAAAGTAATTGCTCAGGCAAACGTTGAATTAAGCGACAACGGAGACTTTGAAACAGACAGAATTATTGCAAGACTGGATGGTGATTATCCCGTAGTTGAACCAAATCAGGTTGACCTTATCGACGTTGCGCCAAACCAGATTTCCGGTATTTCCGCTTCATTAATTCCATTCCTGGAACATGATGATGCGAACCGTGCATTGATGGGATCAAACATGATGCGTCAGGCAGTTCCTCTATTGAAGCCACAGGCTCCGATTGTGGGTACAGGGCTTGAGCAGCAGGTCGCAAGAGATTCAAGAATTTTAATTAACGCCGAAGGTACAGGAACTGTAGAATATGTAGATGCTGATAAAATCGTTATCAAATACGAAAGAAGCGAAGATGAGGATTTAGTACAGTTTGAGTCTGCTACGAAAACATATAACTTAACTAAGTTCAGAAAAACCAACCAGAGTACAACCATTACCCTAAGACCAAACGTAAGAGTAGGTGATGTAGTGGAAAAAGGACAGGTGCTTTGCGATGGTTATGCTACAGAAAAAGGAGAATTGGCCCTTGGTAGAAACTTAGTGGTTGCGTTCATGCCTTGGAAAGGATACAACTTCGAGGATGCAATCGTAATCAACGAAAAAGTAGTTCGTGAAGACTGGTTTACTTCAATTCACGTAGATGAATATTCTCTGGAAGTTCGTGATACCAAATTAGGTATGGAAGAGCTTACAGCAGATATTCCGAACGTTTCTGAAGAAGCTACCAAAGATCTTGACGAAAACGGTATGATCAGAATCGGTGCCGAAGTGAAGCCTGGAGATATCATGATTGGTAAAATCACTCCAAAAGGTGAATCTGACCCGACTCCTGAAGAAAAACTCTTAAGGGCGATTTTCGGTGACAAAGCCGGTGATGTGAAAGATGCTTCATTAAAAGCAGATTCATCATTAAGAGGTGTTGTGATCGACAAGAAATTGTTCTCAAGAAACATTAAAGATAAAAAGAAAAGAACTGAGGAAAAACTTAAGCTTGAAGAAATTGAAAACACTTACAAAGCTAAGTTTGATGATTTGAGAAATACTTTAATTGAAAAATTAAATACGCTGGTAAGCGGTAAAACTTCTCAGGGAGTGAAAAATGACCTTGACGAGGAAATCATCGGTAAAGGCGTGAAGTTCACTCACAAATTATTGACTTCAGTTGAAGATTACGTAAACGTTAGCGGTTCAGACTGGACGGTTGACAACGATAAAAATGAATTAATCAAACAATTAATTCACAACTACAAAATCAAGTACAACGATATTCAAGGAGTTAAAAACCGTGAGAAATTTGCAATTTCAATCGGGGATGAACTTCCTGCAGGGATCATGAAGTTGGCTAAAGTGTATATCGCTAAAAAACGTAAACTGAATGTAGGGGATAAAATGGCGGGACGTCACGGTAACAAAGGTATCGTTTCGAGAATCGTTCGTGAAGAAGATATGCCATTCCTTGAAGACGGAACACCGGTAGATATCGTATTGAATCCGCTTGGGGTACCTTCGCGTATGAACATCGGTCAGATCTATGAAACAGTTCTTGGTTGGGCTGGTCAGAAATTAGGATTGAAGTTCGCTACACCCATCTTCGACGGAGCAAGTCTTGATCAGATCACTGAATATACTGAGAAAGCAGGTCTTCCTAAATTTGGTCACACCTATCTTTACGATGGTGGTACCGGAGAAAGATTTACACAGGCAGCGACAGTGGGTGTGATCTACATGCTGAAATTAGGACACATGGTTGATGACAAGATGCACGCACGTTCTATCGGTCCATATTCATTGATTACTCAGCAGCCGTTAGGAGGTAAAGCTCAGTTCGGTGGACAGAGATTCGGGGAAATGGAGGTTTGGGCTCTTGAAGCATTCGGAGCATCCAATATCCTTAGAGAGATCCTTACTGTGAAGTCGGATGACGTGATTGGTAGAGCGAAAACTTACGAAGCCATTGCAAAAGGTGAATCCATGCCAGAACCAGGTATTCCGGAATCATTTAATGTATTGCTTCACGAGTTACAAGGTCTTGGATTAGACGTAAGATTGGAGGAGTAATTATTAATTTTTGTTAATTAATAATGTTTCAATAGCGGCGGGCTTTAGCCCGTCCATATAAATAAAATTGACAATTTGGCTTTAGCCTAAATTTAATTTAAATGGTTTTGATTTAAAGGGACATCACCTGAAACTTTAAATATCAAACCTTAAACCGAAAAAATTATGTCAAATAAAAATAAATCAAGTAGATTTAATAAAATAACCATCGGTTTAGCTTCACCGGAATCGATTCTTCAGGAGTCAAGAGGGGAAGTTCTTAAGCCGGAAACTATTAACTACAGAACGCATAAGCCTGAAAGAGACGGTTTGTTCTGTGAAAAAATCTTCGGTCCTGTAAAAGATTATGAATGTGCTTGTGGTAAATACAAGAGAATTCGTTACAAAGGGATCGTTTGTGACCGTTGCGGAGTAGAAGTTACAGAGAAAAAAGTACGTAGAGAAAGAATTGGGCATATCAACCTTGTTGTGCCTATCGCTCACATCTGGTATTTCCGTTCTTTACCGAACAAAATCGGTTACCTTTTAGGAATTCCTTCCAAGAAATTGGATATGATCATCTACTATGAAAGATATGTAGTGATTCAGCAGGGTATTGCTAAAAAATTAGACGGTTCAGATTTCGATAACATGGAGTTCTTAACAGAAGAAGAGTATCTTGATATTATGGAAACTCTTCCGATTGAGAACCAATATCTTGATGATTCCGATCCGAACAAATTCATCGCTAAAATGGGTGCTGAAGCGGTTGAGGAATTATTAAAAAGAATCGATCTTGATGCATTGTCTTTCGATTTAAGACACAAAGCGCACAATGAAGGTTCAAAACAAAGAAGAACTGAGGCTTTAAAAAGATTGAACGTTGTAGAAGCATTAAGAGGTGCCAATACAAGAATGATCAATAAGCCTGAGTGGATGATTATGCGTGTGCTTCCTGTGATCCCACCGGAATTAAGACCATTGGTTCCGTTGGATGGGGGACGTTTCGCTACATCCGATTTAAATGACCTTTACAGAAGAGTAATCATCAGAAACAACCGTTTGAAAAGATTATTGGAGATCAAAGCTCCGGAAGTAATCTTGAGAAACGAAAAGCGTATGCTTCAGGAATCTGTAGATTCACTATTCGATAACACAAGAAAATCTTCAGCCGTAAAATCTGAATCAAACAGACCTTTAAAATCACTTTCAGATTCATTGAAAGGGAAGCAGGGTCGTTTCCGTCAGAACTTATTAGGAAAAAGGGTAGATTACTCTGCGCGTTCCGTAATTGTTGTAGGTCCGAACTTACAGCTTCACGAGTGTGGTATTCCTAAAGATATGGCTGCGGAACTTTACAAACCGTTCATCATCAGAAAACTGATTGAAAGAGGAATTGTAAAAACAGTAAAATCTGCAAAGAGAATCATCGATAGAAAAGAACCTGTAGTTTATGATATCCTTGAAAACGTGATGAAAGGTCACCCTGTTCTACTGAACAGAGCACCTACGCTTCACAGACTTGGTATTCAGGCTTTCCAGCCTAAAATGATTGAAGGAAAAGCGATTCAGCTTCACCCGTTGGTAACTACGGCATTCAACGCCGATTTCGACGGTGACCAGATGGCGGTACATTTACCGTTAGGTCCTGAAGCAATCCTTGAAGCTCAGTTATTAATGTTAGGTTCTCAGAACATCTTGAACCCGGCAAACGGTTCTCCGATTACGGTACCTTCTCAGGACATGGTTCTTGGTCTTTATTTCATGACTAAAGAATTAAGCTCTACAGAAGATATGAAAGTGAAAGGTGAAGGCCTTGCATTCTATTCTCCTGAAGAAGCGGAAATCGCTTATGCTGAAGGCAGAGTATCTTTAAATGCTAAAGTAAGATGCAGACTTCCGATCAAAGAAAACGGTGAAATCGTTACGAGACTTATCGAAACTTCTGTGGGTAGAATCTTATTCAACCAGATTGTACCTAAAAAAGTAGGATATATCAATGAGCTTCTTACTAAGAAATCACTGAGAAACGTTATCGGTAAAATCCTTGCTGAAACCGACTTCCCTACAACAGTGAAGTTCCTGGATGCAATGAAAGATTTAGGATATTCAAACGCATTTAAAGGAGGGCTTTCTTTCTCATTAGGAGACATCGTGGTTCCTGTTGAGAAAAAGCAGATGATTGCACAATCTATCGAAGCTGTAGACGAAATTAGAGCCAACTACAACATGGGTCTTATTACTGATACAGAACGTTATAACCAGGTAATCGACGTTTGGACAAACACCAACGCCGGATTAACGGAAATGATCATGAGCAGAATGAAAGTGGATCAGGGTGGTTTCAACTCTGTGTACATGATGCTTGACTCCGGAGCAAGGGGTTCTAAGGAGCAGATCCGTCAGTTATCAGGGATGAGAGGTTTGATGGCAAAACCGCAGAAAGCCGGTTCTACCGGAGCGGAGATCATCGAAAACCCGATCCTTGCCAACTTTAAAGAAGGCCTTTCCATCTTGGAATACTTTATCTCTACCCACGGTGCCCGTAAAGGTCTTGCAGATACCGCTCTTAAGACGGCTGATGCAGGTTACTTAACGAGAAGATTGGTAGACGTTGCACAAGACGTTATCGTTACAGAAGACGACTGTGGAACTTTAAGAGGTACAGAAGTTACTGCGCTTAAGAAAAATGACGAGATTGTTGAAAGAATCTCTGAAAGAATCTTAGGTAGAGTTTCTTTACATAATATTTACGATCCTGAAAGTGATGAATTAATCGCTGAAGCAGACCAGGTAATCTCTGAAGCATTAGCTAAGAGAATCGAGGAAGCCGGATTAGAAGCTGTTGAAGTTCGTTCACCATTAACTTGTGAAGCTAAGAAAGGCATCTGTGCAAAATGTTACGGTAGAAACTTAGCAACAGGTAAAATGATTCACATGGGTGAAGCGGTAGGAGTAATTGCAGCACAATCCATCGGGGAACCGGGAACTCAGCTTACGTTGAGAACCTTCCACCAGGGGGGTACTGCAGGAAACGTATCCGAAAATCCATCCATCGTTGCAAGAAGAGACGGTATCGTTGAAATGGATGAAGTAAGAACCATTACTTCTGAAGATGAAAACGGTAATACAGCGGAAGTAGTAGTTTCCCGTTCAACAGAATTCAGATTGGTTGCCGATAATGAGTCAAGAACTCCATTAATGGTGGCCAACGTACCTTACGGTTCCATATTAGCAGTAAAACCTGGTGATAAAGTGAAGAAAGGAGACGTGATCTGTAGATGGGATCCGTATAATGCGGTTATCATTGCTGAAACTGCCGGTAAGGTAGAATATGAAGATATCATCCAGGGGGTTTCATTCCAATTGGAGATTGACGAACAGACAGGATTTGAAGAGAAAGTAATCTCTGAATCCAGAAACAAGAAAGCCGTACCTACTTTGAAGGTGGTAGATTCTAAAGGAGTTGAGCAGAAAGCATACAACTTACCGGTAGGAGCCCACTTAATGGTAAACGATGGTGAGAAAATTAAGGCGGGTAAAGTCTTAATCAAAATCCCAAGAAAATCTGCAAAAGCAGGGGATATCACCGGAGGTCTTCCGAGAGTTACCGAATTATTCGAAGCCAGAAACCCTTCAAACCCGGCAGTGGTTACAGAAATCGACGGGGTAGTTTCTTACGGAAAAATCAAGAGAGGTAACCGAGAATTGATCGTGGAAGCTAAAACTGGTGAGAGAAAAATTTATTTGGTTAAATTATCCAACCAGATTTTGGTACAGGAGAATGACTTCGTAAGAGCTGGTTCGCCCCTTTCTGACGGGTCCATCACTCCGGACGATATCTTGAGAATCAAAGGCCCAACGGCTGTTCAGGAATATTTAGTAAACGAAATTCAGGAAGTTTACCGTCTTCAGGGGGTAAAAATTGACGACAAGCACTTTGAAATCATCGTAAGACAGATGATGACAAAAGTATCCATCGTTGACGGAGGTGATACTCAATTCCTTGAAGGAGCGCTTGAACACAAATATGACTTCCTGGAAGAAAACAACAGAGTATTCGGATTGAAAGTAGTTGTAGAGGCTGGAGATTCTAAAATATTCAAACCGGGACAGATGATTACGGCAAGAGAATTAAGAGATGAAAACTCTAAGTTGAAGCGTGAAGATCAGGCTTTGGTAGAAGTGAGAGATGCTTTGCCAGCAACAGCAACACCTGTATTGCAAGGGATTACAAGAGCTGCGCTTCAGACGAAATCATTCATGTCTGCAGCATCATTCCAGGAAACAACAAAGGTTCTTAACGAAGCTGCGGTTGCCGGAAAAGTAGACTATCTGGGAGGTCTTAAAGAAAATGTAATTGTAGGACACAGAATTCCTGCAGGTACAGGTCTTAAAGAATATCAGAATGTAATCGTTGGTTCTAAGAAAGAATTCGAAGATCTTAACTAAAATTCATAATTTGAAATTTGAGGTTTGAAATTATTTTTATACTTTCACAATCTCAAATTTCGAATTTTTTAAAATATAATTTATAACAAATGGACAACAATCAAAACCCACAAGACGGAAACATCAACATCGAATTAAACGAAATGGTAGCAGCTGGGATCTATGCAAATTTAGCTTTGGTAAACCACTCTCCATCTGAGTTTGTAGTAGATTTCATCCAGTTAATGCCGGGTGTACAGCAGGCAAAAGTAAGATCAAGAGTAATTCTTGCCCCGCTTCACGCAAAAAGAGTACTTTCTGCTCTTCAACAAAATATTGCTAACTATGAGCAGCAATTCGGAGAAATCAAAGAAGTTGAACCTTTCGTATTAGGAGGAAACAACGTAAACGCTTAAGATTTACTCATAATCATACAGAAGTGCTCCATTTTTATGGGGCATTTTTTTTATGATGAAATATTGCTATTAAATGGTAAAAATGCTTTGTGAAGTGAATTAGTATCAGCTGAAATACAATATTACTGGTAATTTTCTATTTATTTATAAATCTTGTTAATAGATCAAAAAATAAAAAACGGAATATACAATTTTATATCTTTGTTTCAAGATATGGTATTAAGATATGATAAATAATCAGTTTGTTCGCAGTAAATTTGGTTTTTTGGGCGAACAATTTTTAAGCGAGCTTAATAAAACTGCAGTCGTCACGGAAGTGAAGGCAAAGACTGAAATTATTCGTGAAGGTCAGAAGAACAAATTCGTACCCTTTCTCATTAAAGGGTCTGTAAGAGTTTTTACATTGAATGACGGCCGTGAACTTATCTATTATTATATCAGAACTAATGACAGCTGTCTGATGACATTTTCTTCCATCTTTACAGATTGTATCAGCAGGGTGTATGCTGTTGCAGAAGAAGATTCTCAAATAATGCTGATTCCAATATCAATAATCCACGAATGGCTGGTTGCATATCCTCAAATCAACCGTGTTTTTTATCATGAATACGACAAAAGATTTTCAGACGTAATGAGCATGGTAAATGATGCTGTTTTCCACAGGCTTGATAAGAGAGTTTTAAATTATATTAAGCAGCAGATTTCCATTACAGGGTGCAATCCCATCAAACTTACCCATCGGGAAATTGCAAACAACCTTGGTACTTCAAGAGAAGTGGTAAGCCGCGTCCTGAAAAAAATTGAAAACGAAGGCGAAATTTCACAAACAAAAGAAGGTATAAAATTGCCTGTAAATGAAAATGTTACACAAGGCTGATACATTGTATTTAATTAATTTAACAATTTAATTGATAAAAACAATCCGCTCGGTGACTTTTATCACGTACTTTTGATACCATAAGTATCTAAGTTTGTCATATAAACTATAATAGAAATTGTATGACAAAAACTTTATTATTTTTGTCAGTATTAATATCAGGCTTCACCTTTGCACAGGATGACCTTTTGAAAGATATTGACACCATTCAAACAAAAAACACAGACACTTCCCAGCCTGCTTTTAAGGCACTGCAGATTGTTACAGGGCAATCTACGAAGCTTCCCGCAAAAAAAGAATGGTACATCATTGTTGCACACCGTTTCGGTGACGTAAGCAAAGGATTCAAAGATTTTTTCGGGCTTGATGATGCTTCTACCAAGCTTGGAGTTATCTACGGAGCTACAGAATGGCTTTCCTTAAATTTATCAAGAGAAACCAATCAGAAAACTTTTGAAGGAGGCGTAAAATACAGATTAGCAAGGCAGAATGATAATTTCCCGGTTGACCTTGTAGGATATAATGTATTGGCCGTGAATACAGAACTGAGTAAAGACAATTATCCTCACATCAGGTTTGCAGACAGGCTTTCCTATCTATCCCAGGCTTTAATTTCCAGAAGATTTAATGATAATTTTTCATTGCAGTTGACACCGTCCTATATTCATAAGAATCTCTATGAACCTGCCATTGAAGATAAAGATCAGTTTCTGGCAGGTCTCGGAGGAAGATACAAGATTTCAAAAAGGGTATCCATCAACGCAGAATATTTCGTGAATTTTGATAGCCACAGCTTCTATAAAAATCCTCTTTCAGTTGGGATGGATATTGAAACCGGCGGGCATGTTTTCCAGCTGTTGTTTACCAATTCACAAATCAATTCAGATATCGGCTATCTTACCAATGCAACAGGAAAGTGGAAAAAGGGACAGATTTTCTTCGGGTTTAATCTTTATAGAGTTTTTTAATATGAAAAAATGTATTTATATCATTTCATCAGCAATATTATTAATTGCATGTGAAAGCAGAACCTATGAAGAGATTTCTGATAATACTCCTGTTGCAGAAAATGTTACCTACAACAAGGATGTTAAAGCTATTATTGATGCCAACTGCGTAAGCTGCCATTCTCCCGGTGTATTGGCTTTAACCAATTATACCGAGGTTAAAAATAATATCGATAATATTATAGACCGCATCAGCAGGCCCAACGGAGATCCGCTGAAAATGCCTCAGGGCGGAAGTTTATCACCCTCACAAATCAACATCATCACTAAATGGAAAACCGATGGTCTTTCTGAAAATTAAAAAAAATATTATGAAAAAGCTGGCCATACTCATTATATTAATAATATCCGGTAATTTATTTTTTGCCCAGAAGTATATGTCTAAAACAGGAAAGGTAACCTTCGAAGCATCGGTTCCGCTTTTTGAAGACGTTTTTGCACAAGACGACAATAATGTTGTAGTGCTCAATGCAGACAATGGCGATATTGCATCGGTTTCGGTTGTTAAAAACTTTCATTTCAAAACCAAACTGATGGAAGAGCATTTCAATGAAAGCTACGCAGAAACGGCTAAATTTCCGAAGACTACCTTCTCCGGTAAAATTGTAAATTTTGATAAGTCAAAACTTTCTGCTTCCCCTCAAAAATATACCGTACAGGGAACCCTTAATTTTCATGGAGTGGCAAAGGCATACACATCAACCGCAACAATGTATGCCAAAGATGGGAAAATTTATTTAAGTGGAAAATTCTCAGTTAAGGCTGCTGATCATAAGGTCACAATCCCTAAAATGGTTACAAAAAAGGTTGCCGAAACGGTGAATGTTGAATATAATTATGTTTTGGTAAAACAATGAAAAAGCTGATATTACTATTAACTGTGTTTCTGGGATTCACGTTTACAATGGCCCAGGACAAAGCAAAATCAATTTTTGATATTGCCCGTACAGGAACTATTGAAGAAGTGAAAGAACTGATGAAAGAGAATTCTGATGTCATCAATCAAACCAATGAAAGCGGCTTTACACCACTCATTCTTGCCTGTTACAGAGGAAATGTTGAAGTTGCCAAATTTCTGACAGATCATGTAAAAGATGTAAACTACAAAAGCGGAGACGGAACCGCACTTTCGGGACTTGCCGTGAAATACAATAAGGATCTTGTAGAATATCTTCTGAAAAATAATGCCGATCCTAATGTCCCGGATGCTAATGGTGTAACGCCGTTGTTCTGGGCCGTAAAATTTGGAAATAAAGAGCTGACGGAACTGCTCCTCAAATACAAAGCTGATAAAACCGTAAAAGATTCACAGGGAATGACTCCTTTTGAATATGCCCTGCAGACCAATAATAAAGAAATAATTAATCTCTTAAAAAATTAATATATGAAAAAAATTCTACTCACATTATCAATGGCTCTGGCATCTTCGCTCGGAGCACAGTTTTTCTCAACAGGTACGGTGAATTTACCCACCGCCTCCATGACGGTAAAAATCGTTACCAATCCTACAACCGTTACTTTGACTTTAACGGGTGACAGCAATTCAATGTTGGCAATAGGTTTCGGAAACAATGGAATGGCATCTGGTACAGACGGCTTTATTTATAATTCTTCTGCCAACAGAGATTATGGATTTAATGGTATAGGAGTAACTCCTTCAGCCGACGGTTCACAAGACTGGACGGTTACTTCCAACACCGTATCCGGAAGCACTCGAACTATTATTGCAACAAGAAGTTTAACAGGTGGTTCGGGAGATTTTGTAATCTCCAATGATAATACCAGTATTGATATTTTCTACGCAAGAAGAGCCGGAAATTTAGCCATAGGAAATCACGGTGCGTTGAGAGATTATGCAACGTTAACCAGAACTTCCGTATTGGCAACGGATGAAGTAACTGCGGAAAACAAAAACATTATTTTATATCCAAATCCGGCAAAAGAAACGGTAAGCATTAAAAATGGAGAAAAAATAAGATCAGTAAACATTTTTGAAGCTACGGGAAGAAAAATAAAAACCATGAAATTGGATGGTAAGGAAATCAATATTTCCGATCTGAAATCCGGTAATTATTATTTTGAAATGACTTTAAAAGACGGATCCACTGTTTTTGAACAACTCATTAAAGAATAAACGAAACTCCTTTTAAAATATAATTTCGGGGCGGCGGCGAAGCCGCCGCCCCGAAATTTACCATAATCAGCATACTTACTAAAGTTTTCGTACTGATAATTCAGATTACCTTCATTATATTTTAAAGAAAATTTTTACCAAAGCATCTTTTCCATATATCGAAAAAGAAATATCTTTCCGGTATGAAAACTTCTCAAATTACAACTTCCGGTAGAATCAAAGCTATTGTAGGCGGATCCATCGGAAATCTTGTTGAATGGTACGATTGGTATGCTTACGCAGCATTTGCCATTTACTTTTCAAATTCATTCTTTCCCGATTCTGATATGACCGCACAGCTGCTAAATACTGCGGGGATTTTTGCCGTCGGGTTTCTTATGCGTCC
>NZ_JAYLAA010000065.1:0-21590 GCF_035819015.1 Chryseobacterium salviniae
GCGCTACAAAGGTCTTGGAGAGATGAATCCTGAACAGCTTTGGGAAACCACCCTTAACCCGGAACACAGAATCCTTAAACAGGTAACCATTGACAATGCCGTAGAAGCAGACAGTGTTTTCTCAATGCTTATGGGAGACGAGGTTCCTCCGAGAAGAGAATTTATCGAAAAGAATGCAAAATATGCAAAAATTGACGCATAAAATAGCAATAGTTAACATAATAAAAGGTCTCAGAAATGAGACCTTTTTCTTTTGCATATAGATTCTGTATATATAAAATTTAATTTTGAAACTTTGGGGATTTTCTTATTTTTGCTAAATTTTAACAACCATGATTAAAATACTTTGTACCGCAGCTCTTTCTGCAGCATCTGTGTATTATGCACAGAACTTCGCTGCATCAGAAATCCCTGAAAATCTTAAAAAAAATGCAGATGCCGTTATCCGGAAAGATTTCACTACCATTCAGATCAATAAGATCGATGATATCAGATACCAGCTTTACACCGTAACTACAGTTTTGAATAAAGACGGAGATTCAGATGCACAGATATATATCCCTTATGAAAAAGGAAACAGCATTTCTGATGTGAAGGTGAATATCTATGATGAAGCAGGCAAAAAGATAAAATCTTTTTCCAAATCAGATTTCAATGATTTTGCCAATAATAATCAGGGAACATTCTATTCGGATAGCAGGGTAATGGTTTTGCCGTATATGCCTACACAATATCCCTATACCGTTGAGTTTTCCTATCAGATTGGTGATGAAAATACGGTATTTCTGCCTGATTTTACTCCTTTCAGGTCTACAAAAGTGTCTTTGGAAGAAGCACAAATGAAAATCATCAACAAATCAGGTATCGACCTCAAAACAAAAATCTATCCGTCCGCCTATAATTATACTTCAGTAATTGAAAGTGAAAATGCCGGAGAAAAAATTTACACTTACAAAAATGTTCCTGCTGTAGACGATGTATTTTTACTTCCTCAACCGGTAAAAATTTTACCTAAAGTAAGCTTTGCCTTAACAAAATTCAATCTCGAAGGAAAGCAGGGAACTCTTACTGACTGGAAAGACTTCGGAAGCTGGTATTACAATAGTATATTACAGCCGGTTTCTTTATCTACACCTGCTATCAAAGCTGAAGTGATGAGTCTTGGTCTGAAGGGGACAACTGAAGAGAAAGTAAAAAAACTGTATCAGCACATGCAGGCTAAAACAAGATATATTTTTGTGGCTTTAGGAATAGGAGGATGGCAGCCGATGTTTCCCGACGAGGTTCAGAAAAAAGGATATGGCGATTGTAAAGGACTTACCAATTACATGAAAACTTTGCTGGACGAAGCAGGGATTCCTTCTTACTATTCCGTAATCAATTCCGGGGCTTCGCCTGTATCTTTTGATAAAGATTTTCCAAAAATGGGTGGCAATCATGTTATTTTAATGGTACCCACAGAAAAAGGAAATATCTGGCTGGAAAATACCTCCCAGCAAATGGCATTTAATCATCTGAGCTATAGTACAACGGCCAGAAATGTTCTTTCCATCAGAAAAGACGGAATCGAATTGATTGATACTCCGGATTATACAGCCGAGCAAAGCAAAGAAAAGCAACAGCTTAAAATTAAAATTAACGAAGACAACAGTATTCTGGGAGAAGGAAGTTTTTCGTACACCGGAATTCAGTATGATAACAATCTTGTTCTCGCATCAATGTCGCCGAAAGAACGCACGGAAGCAGTAAAGAATATGCTGGATGTTTTGCATTTTGAAAAAATTGAAATGAAAAACTTCCAGAATGATAAGGATAATGCCGTTGCAAAATATGATCTGGATTTCAAAGCTAACAACTATTCTAAAAATGCGGGAAGCAGCATTATTTTCAGGGCAGTTCCTATTTACTCCAACAATATTTATAAAAATGAAGAAAAAAGAGAATTGCCATTCGAATTAAGACAATCATTTGAAGATGAATATGAAGTGAACTTTATTCTTCCGCAACAGTATAAAGTTGAAGAGCTTCCGGAAAATGTAGTGCTGAATTCAGAATTCGGAACTTACAAGCTTACGTTTGTAAAGAATGGAGAATCACTGAAAGTCAATAGATCAATCAAAATCAACAAAGGTATTTATCCGAAAGAAAAATATAACGATTACGTCAATTTCAGAAAAAAAACAATTAACATCGACAACTCAAAAATTTTAATATCTAAAATTTAACATGAAAAAAATATTGGTTATTGCTTTTTGCTCACTGCAGTTTGTTTTTGCAGGCGCTCAAAAACATAAATTTCTTGACCCTCCAAAATTTAATGATGCAGATTTGTCTAAACAAAAATCTACGCTGGATGAAAATGCCCCCGCTGAAATCCTTTATAAATCTTTGCATTTTAGTATTGATAATGCAAACGGGAATCTTATCAAAAATGCGTTTTACAGGGTGAAAATTTACGATAAAGATAAAGCCGAAGACTGGCTGAATCTTGAAATACCTCTCTATCAGAGCGGAAGTGACCGTGAGACGCTCAACAAAGTGAAGGCTTTTACCTATAATCTTGAAAACGGAGTTGCAGTCTCCACAAAAGTTGATAAAAGCTCAACCTATAGAAGCAAAGAAAGCAAATATATATCTATAAATAAATTTGCTTTTCCTAATGTAAAAAACGGTTCCATTATTGAGTATCAGTACGAGGTTACATCTCCTTTCCTTTTTATTATTCCGGAGATTTTAATTGAAACGGACACTCCGTCTCTTTATACAGAATACGTCCTGGACAGCCCGTCGAGTATTGCATACAGCCTTAATTACACAGGTTCTCTGCTTCCGAAATATAAGGAAGTTGACGAAAGAACATTGTACGGCACCAACTATAGAACCTATCGGTTTGCCTATGAAAATCTGAAAGGATTTAAAACAGAGAAATTCGTAAACAACGACAGAAACTACAGAACAAAAATTGGGGCAGAGCTGCACTCTACAAATTTCAGGGAACTGAAGATGTATTCTTCATCTTGGGAGCAGATTAAAGAACGCCTTTATGAACGTGATGATTTTGGAGGGGAGCTGAAAAAGACAAAGCTGGCCAAAGAAAATATGCCGGCCAGTGTTGCAGGGATTTCCAACGAATTAGATAAGGCCAATGCTATTTTCAATTATGTAAAAAATACTTTTACCTGGAACAAAGATGCAGGAATTTATACGGAAAACGGAATTAAAAAAATGCTAGAGACCAAAACAGGTAATGCAGCGGAAATTAACCTTTTCCTGGTGATGTTGCTTCGTGAAGCCGGTCTTAAAGCAGATCCTCTTGCTATTTCTACAATAAGCAACGGGGTTATTAATCTTGCTTCTCCCAATGTTTCCAATATGAATTTTGTAATTGCAGCTATTCAGGCGAAAGATGGTTTCCATCTCTATGACGCTACCGTAAAGCAATCAGCTATGGATCAGCTTCCTCCGAGAGACTGGAACCAGTTCGGAATTCTTTTGTCTAAAGATAAAGTTCAGCAGCTTACAATGTCCAATGCCAAAACCAGCTTTACCTATCTTACGGCAACAGCAAAAATCAATGATGACGGAAGTATTTCCGGAAACTATTCAGACAGGGATACAGGAACGTATGCTATGTTTGCCAAAGAATATTATGACGATAATGCCGAAAAATATAAAAAACAATACAAAGAAAATTTTTCAATAGACTTTACCGATATCGACTCTAAAGTTACAGAAAACGGCGATTTTGAAAGTACCATGAAATTTTCATCCGAAAACCTTATTGATAAGGTAGGGAAGAAGATCATTATTAATCCCATGCTTTTCCTGAATAAGAATTCCAATGAATTTGATCAGACGGAAGAAAGAAAATACATGATTGATTTTACCACACCTTTCACACGAGTGAAGAAAATCGTTCTTGAGATTCCGGAAGGATACACGATTGAAGAAATGCCGAAGAACAAAAAAATAGTTACAGAAGATAAAGAAATCGAATACAGCTATGTTGCCGAGAAAAAAGGAAATATGCTGGAAGTTGTTTCAACCACAAAAGTTTTAAGCCCGAACTATCCGAAAGAGTATTATCCTGCATTCAAGCAGATATGGGGCGTTGCATCCAAGCAGGAGAATCAGGTAATCAGCCTTGTGAAAAAATAAATATCATAATTTTAAAATAAGTTTCAAAACCATTCAATTTTTGAATGGTTTTTGCATTTACCTATAAAAAAAGAATTATGAAAAATAGTATTGCAGCGCTAGCTATTTCCGGACTCATTATTATTTCCTGTAAAAAAACAGAAAATATCGGTAAAGATATTGTTACAAATGATTCGGTTCAGATAAACACGTTCTCGGTAGATTCCGTAAAGATAAATGATTCTCTAAAACTTAGCGATTCCCTTACTGTTACCTATTCTTCAACAATGCTTGTATTTCCCGATATTAAAGATAAAACGCTTCTGGACAGCATTTATTTCGGACAAAAAAATATCAGCGATTTTTCTAAAAACGGAATCCTGGCATGGCTCGAAAAAGATAAAAACGATTATTTCAGCAATATTAAAAAAGATTCCAAAGACTGGATTGCAGATATGAATTTCTCCCAGAAATGGTATACCGATACAGGAATGAAGCTTAAATCAAAGCTGAATGACTATATGCGAATTCAGTATATCTGGGGATCTTACGAAGGTGGCGCTCACGATAATTATGGTTTTTCAGAAAGGGTGTTTGATATTAAAAACAATAAAAAACTTCAGCTGAAAGATATTACCAGTATGCCAACTTCAAAAATTGAAGCCATGCTCCTGAAAAATATCAATAAAATAAACAGCGGAACCACAGACAACAACGGTGCGGTGAATAATTCCGAAATGCTTTTGGTTGATAAAATTCCTGCCACGGAAAATTTTTATTTTGACGAAAAAAACCTTTATTTCCATTACAGCCCTTACGAAATTGCCGCATTTGCCGCAGGAGATATTACAATTCCTGTCTCATGGGAAGAACTGAAAGGCAGCCTCAATCCCGAATTTGAAAAAAGAATGAAGATAAGCTATTAAGCCAATACAAAGATGAATACACAAATGATGAAAAACACCTATTTCATATGGATTCTGGCTTCATTCTCAATCATATTTGCCTGTAAAGAGTTTGGAAACGAAAATAAAACAACAGATAAAAACAGCTTTGGAAGAACAAAGATAGATGCCGTAATCAATGAAGATACCATTAAAATTTCTGATTCTTTAGTAGTACGATATTCGTCAAAGCTTTTGTGGTTTCCGGATCTTAAAAATAAAAAGCTTCTTTCAGAAATATATTCTGGCAAAGAAATATCCGATTTCTCAAAAAAAGGGCTTCAGTCTTACTTTGATAAAGAAAAACAGGAGGTTTTCAACAAAATGTCAAATTCAAAAGCTTTTTCCAACGTAAAACAGCAGCAGCAATGGTCTTATATTTCTCAGATGAATGTTCGTATGAACAGATACAGCTTTGTCTCTGTTCAATATTACAGCAGCCGGTATGAAGCGGAAAATAAGGTACAGTACCATTATAATGAAAAAGTTTTCGATTTTAAAAATCAAAAAAAGCTTGAATTATCAGATATATTAGTCCTTTCAGAAGAAACCATCCGCAGAATTTTAAAACTGAGCTTGGAGAAAACAACCATGATGCAGCAGATTAAAGTCTACGACAGGGAAGCTTTTAAAGTTCTCTCCAAAGTAAACTTGCCGGTTTCCAAAAATTTTTATTTTGATGATTCCAATCTCTATTTTCATTATAATATGAACGAGATCAGCCGCAATTATGATATCGGCGATATTATTCTCACGATCTCTTGGGAAGATCTGAATGGCTTTATAAAGCCCGATTTTGCCGAAAGAATGAAAATTAACTGAATTTAATGCTTTCCGTGAGAAAGCATTTTTTATTTTTGTAACAATGGAAAAAGTAGCTTTCATCATCAATCCTTTTTCAGCCAAAAGAAACTATCAGCCGTTTCTTAATGAGCTGCATTCTAAGGTTAAAAATCCTTTGTATTACATATCAGAATCTATTCTGGGAACTGATGAGTTTATTCAAAACCATTTTGCCGAAATTGATATTTTCGTTGCCATTGGTGGTGACGGAACCATTTCAACCGTAGCCCGCAATCTCATCAACACAGAAAAAATCCTGGCTATTTTTCCGGCGGGATCCGGAAACGGATTTTCCAATGAGACCAATTTCAGCAAAAATCTTGATGAGCTTCTTGAAAAAATAAACACAAAAAAATCCAGGAAAATAGATACTTTTACCATTAACGGAAGACTTTCCATTAACGTTTCGGGAACCGGTTTCGACGGCAAAGTGGTAAAAGAATTCGAAAAAACAACCCGCGGTTTTAAAAACTACATCAAAGTTTCCCTAAAAACATTTTTTAGTTACAAGCCGAAAAAAGTTAAATTTTTGGATGAAAAGTATCAAGAATATGATGGCAAATACCTCATGGTAAATATTGCCAACACCCGCCAGTTCGGGAATAATGCCTACATCGCACCGCAAGCAAGCAAAAGTGACGGACTGGTAGATATGGTTCTGGTGAAAAAATTTCCTATCACCTATTCTCCGCTTTTTGCATTCAGAATGTTTACTAAAAAGCTCAAAGATGATAACTATATTACTTATCTCCCTGTTTCAGAGATAGAATTTAAGGTAAATACCACCAATTGGCATATCGACGGGGAATTCAACAAAATAAAATCACCAGTTCATGTAAAAGTGCAGCCTTCAAGTTTGAATATTTTGACTTAAATTACAGTGACTCCTAAAAAAGAATCATTTCTAAAATTTTTTTAGAAGCTATTTCTCGCTTTCGCTACTCGCTTTTTCTTTTTTCGGCGGCGGCTTTGCCGCCGCCGGAAAAAGAAAAGAGCTCAGACATGCCGCTCAATCGAGGCTAAACTGGGAGTTTGTAAAACAATTAGTCTGCAACGAAATAATATTTGTAGGCATTAACAGGCTATATCTCCAACTTTTTCTCAATATTACCGGGATGATCCAGCGAGTACTTTAATTGCTCTTTATCCAGCTGTTTTTCCCAATTCGCAACCACAACCGTTGCTACCGAATTCCCGATTACATTCGTTAAAGCACGGCATTCACTCATGAATTTATCGATTCCCAGAATCAAAGTCATTCCTGCAATAGGAATTTCAGGGACAACGGCTAACGTTGCCGCCAATGTTACAAAGCCTGCCCCGGTAACTCCTGCTGCACCTTTGGAACTCAGCATAGCGACTAACAGGAGCATAATCTGCTTTTCAATCGGAAGATCAATATTCAGAGCCTGCGCAATAAACAATGAAGCTAATGTCATATAAATATTGGTTCCGTCAAGGTTAAAAGAATATCCCGTTGGAACAACTAACCCAACAATTGTTTTTGAGCACCCTGCTTTTTCCAGTTTTTCCATAAGTCCGGGAAGTGCAGATTCGGAGGAGCTTGTTCCTAAAACCAGCAGCAGCTCTTCTTTAAGGTAATACATCAGCTTAAAAATGTTAAATCCATTATACCAGGCTACAGCACCTAACACCAATACCACGAATAGGGCGGACGTAAAATAGAAAGTCCCGACCAGAAATAGGAGATTTAAAACAGAATGAAGTCCGTATTTGCCAATCGTAAAGGCCATTGCACCAAACGCTCCAATCGGAGCCAGCTTCATCAGCATGTGTACAATTTTGAAAACCGGTGTCGAAAGATCCTGCAAAAATTCTGTTACTTTTTTGCTTTTTTCTTTCGTTAAAACCAAAGCAATACCCATCAAAATCGCTACCAAAAGAACCTGAAGGATATTTTCTCCAACCAGCGGACTGAATAGCGTTTCAGGAATAATATTCATGATAAATCCGGTGAGGGTAGATTCGTGTGCTTTTTGCTGGTACTGCGATACATCTCCGGAAAGGGTAGAAGGATCTATATCAAGTCCATGTCCGGGCTGTAAAACATTTCCTACGATAAGCCCGATAATCAGGGCCAAAGTTGAGAAGGTTAAAAAGTAGATCATGGCTTTAATGGCAATTCTCCCTACCTTTTTTAGGTCTGTCATGTGTGCGATTCCTAAAGTAAGGGTAATAAAAATAACCGGGGCAATAATCATTTTCACCAGTTTAATGAATCCGTCACCCAGAGGTTTCATCTTTTCTCCCAGTTCCGGATAAAATTTTCCTAAAAGAATTCCGGCAACGATAGCGACTACAACCTGAAAATAAAGCTGCTGATAAAGTTTTTTTGCTTTCAATGAAATGGTTTTGAGTGCCGAAAATTATGAAAAAATTACTGTTTATCATGATAAATATCAGTAAAAGTTTCGGCGGAGCCAAAGGCTCCGCCGAAACCGGATCTTCCAAATTCATTAAAAGAAAAAATGAATTATTTAAAATTATTGTTCTACCGCTACAGAATCATCCCCTCTGCCATCTGCAACCGCATGGATATTTCCTTCCTCATCAATCAGAATCATCTCCGTTCTCCCGATCTGGCCCCATTTTTCAGCTTTATAGCCTAATTTTTCCAACTCGTTGATGGTCGTTTCAGGGAAATTATTTTCAAAAGCAACCGTTTCCGGAAGCCATTGGTGGTGGAACTTTGGAGCGTTGACAGACATATTGGCATTGAATTTAAAATCTACTACATTTACGATAGACTGATACACAGAAGTAGGAATTGTTGTTCCTCCCGGTGTTCCTACAACCATATAAGGTTTTCCGTTTTTCAAAATAATGGTGGGTGTCATGGAAGAAAGCATTCTTTTATTAGGCTGAATCGAATTAGCTTCACCGCCTACCGCTCCAAACATATTGGGAACACCTGGTTTGATCGAGAAATCATCCATTTCATTGTTCAGGAAAAATCCTGCTCCGGAAACTACAACTTTACTTCCGTATAATCCGTTTAATGTGGTAGTAACAGCAGCGGCGTTTCCATCTTTGTCAATCACTGAAATATGGGTAGTCTCTGTTGATTCTTTAGGTTGTTTTATGATTTTTCCGACTTCCGAACTTGGAGTTGCTTTATTAAAGCTGAAGCTTTTCCATCTGTTTTTTAGATATTCATCAGAAATCAGATAGGAAGTTTTATCCTGGATAAAGTTAGGATCTCCCATATATTCGGCCCTGTCGGCATATGCTCTTCTTTCTGCCTCTACCATAACCTGAACCGCTTTTGCAGAATTATGCTGGTATTTTTCCAGTTTTTCATAAGATGCCATTTTCAGCATTTGCGCCAGGAGAATTCCTCCGCTTGAAGGTAATGGCATAGAAACAACGTGGTTTCCTTTATAATCGAATTCCAGTGCTTTTCTTTCAACAGCTTTGTAATTTTTAAGGTCTTCAGAGATAATAATTCCGTTTTCATTTTTCATTTCAGCTACAATAAGCTCAGCAGTTTTACCTTCATAAAATCCTTTTTGTCCAAGTTTCTGAATGCGCTTTAAAGTTTCTGCCAATTCTTTTTGGATAAGGAGGTCACCGGTTTTCCACGGAACATTTTTCACGAATGCGGTCCCGTTTTTGTTATGGCGCTCAAATTTTTCTTTATTGGCGTTTAAAAGTTCGGCTTCCTGTCGGGTAATGGCAAATCCTTTTTCGGCTAAATCTATAGCCGGCTGAATCAGTTGTTCCATCGGAAGTTTGCAATGCTTCAGCGTAGCAAAAAAGCCGGCTACACTTCCGGGAACGCCCACCGCAAGCCTTCCGTTTTGCGAAAGGTCTGTATTTGCTTTTCCTGTTTTATCAATGTACATATCATGGGAAGCCCGGGAAGATGCAGTTTCACGATAATCAAGCGTAAATTTCTCACCGTTATTCTTTACGCCTACCAAAAATCCTCCGCCTCCGATATTTCCGGCCTGCGGATATACCACTGCAAGAGCATACTGCGTGGCAACAATGGCATCATATGCATTGCCTCCCATCTTTAATATTTTGGCGCCGGCCTCGCTGGCAAGCGGATGTGCCGATACAACAACGCCTTTATTTTTTACCTTCACTTCCTTTATCATGTTAATATCAGTATATTGTGCTGATAATGTGGAAGTAAATAAAATAAGTGAAATAATAATCTTTTTCATTTACAAATTTTACAATCGAATTTACAATTTTGTTTTAAGATAGACTTTAAAATATTACTTTTGTTTTCGTCAACTAATAAAAATAAAAATGGAATCCCACACGGAAAAAATACTTATTACCGGTGCCTTAGGACAAATCGGTACCGAGCTTACCAACAGGCTTGTTGAAATTCATGGAGCAGAAAATGTAGTCGCTTCCGGTCTCGACAGATGGCAGAAGGGCATCACTGCAGCAGGATATTATGAAAGAATGGATGTGACGAATACGCAGCTGGTAAGGCAGATTATTAAAGATTACGAAATCACTACTGTCTATCATTTGGCTTCGCTATTGTCAGGCACCTCAGAAAAGCAGCCTATTTTTGCGTGGAAGCTTAATCTTGAGCCGCTTCTTCAGTTCTGTGAAATGGCAAGAGAAGGTCTTATTCAGAAAATTTTCTGGCCGAGTTCCATTGCTGTTTTCGGGAAAGGAATTCCAAAAGAAAACGTAGGACAGGATGTCGTACTAAACCCGACGACCGTTTACGGAATTTCAAAAATGGCAGGCGAAAAATGGTGCGAATATTATTTTGACAAGCATGGAGTAGATGTACGAAGTATCCGCTATCCCGGATTGATTTCCTGGAAAACTCCTGCCGGCGGAGGAACAACGGATTATGCCGTTGAGATTTTTTATGAAGCCATTGAAGAAGGAAAATATACAAGTTTCATTTCTGAAAATACGGGTATGCCCATGCTTTATATGGATGATGCTATCAATGCAACGCTTCAGCTTATGGAAGCCCCGAAAGAAAATCTTACTGTTCGTTCTTCTTATAATTTAGGCGGAATGTCATTTACCCCGAAAGAACTGGCTGAAGAAATTAAGAAAGAAATCCCGGATTTTGAAATTGATTACAAGCCTGATTTCAGACAGCAGATCGCAGATTCCTGGCCGGCTTCAATTGATGATTCTGTAGCAAAAAAGGATTGGGGATTATCATACAATTACGGAATTTCTGAAATGACGAAAGACATGATTAAGAATCTGAAAGTGAAACTTAATAAAAACTAATAAGTAAAGTTTTACTTTAAATAAATGTTAATTTAACATCTGATTTTTAAGTTTTTAAAAATTTTATCTAAAATTTAATTAAATGATATTGCTGACTTTTAACATTGTAAATATTGAAGCAAAATGTAAAAATGGTGCTAATATTTCTGATGATGAAAGGTTGAAAATTTCAATTGATAATACAAAAGCTATCTTAAGAATTTTAGATAAGCAGGATATAAAAGCCAGTTTTTTTGTTGAAGTTTCTCTGGCAGAAAAACTGCAGAATTTACTGAAAGCAATTTCATCTCACGGGCATGAAATTGCTTTTTACAATCAGAATTCAAATTCGCAAGAAATAGAAAATGCGAAAGGTATAACCCAGCATTTTCTCGAAAAACAGATTAAAGGAATCCGTCAGAAAGATTATAAAATCTCTTATCAGGATCTGAAATTAATGGAATTTAGTTACATTTCAAATATTGATAATGCAGATATTCTTTTTCCTTTTAAACGGCTTAAAAGAGATACAGAGATTATTGAGCAGGACGGACTGAGCATCGTCCCGGAAAGTATTTCACCATACAGCCAATTGCCGTATAATGATTTTGTGTTCCAGCTTTTACCAATGAAATATTACCAGAATATGGTTTTTGAAACGCTGAAGAATGATGATTTTGTTTTGATTTACTTAAATTCATGGCAGTTTACCGATTTCGCAAGGTATCATTTTGATGTTCCGTTTTACAGAAGGCTGAATTCGGGCAAAAAAATGGAGGACAAATTAGATGCCCTCCTTACCTGGATCAACGAGAAAGAAATGGCTACTTCCCGGATGAAAGATTATATTTTTTAATTATGAAGCAAACTTTGGAATTCCCCAAAACGATAAGATTTTTAAATGAAGATGAAATTCCCAATACTCCGTCGATCATAAAACGATGGGAAGAGAGTAAAACTGCAAATATTGTTCAGGGATATACTTTTAAGCTTAAAGAAAATAATTCTGAAAATGAATTGATAGGATTTGATTTTTTTGCTGAAATAAATATTAATAATTCCAATCTCTGGAATTTAGTGATTGCGCTTTCAAAAACTTTACCCGAAGTTGCATCTGTTCTATTTGGGCATATTGATTTTGAACTGAATTATGGTAATTATGAGGAAAAAGACAGTATTTTAAAATTTATCAATCAATATAAAAAAGAACTCACCCAGGATGCTTTTATAAATTTTGGGTTAATCTATAATGATGATAAGAGTTTAGTAGAAATATTTATTGATGAAAGTAAATATATAAAATATTGGGGAGTGGATGAAGAATTGTTCCGGAAGATCATGAATGACTTTAAATTACAGGAGATCCAAAATCTTGAATTTATAGACGAATATCCTAAGGTTCGTGAAGTTTTAACAAGATTTGATGATAATGCGATTGATTCAAATTTACTTATCAAAAAATTGAGTGAAAAATATCTTTGAATCAAACGCAACAATTTTTGTGATTAAGCCAGTTCAAAAAGCGTAATTTCCGGTAAAACACCCACTCTTCCCGGATAAGCCAATACGCCAAAGCCTCTGTTTACATACAGCATTTTTCCTTCACTTTCGTACAAATCTGCCCATTTCGGATATTTGTACTGAACCGGAGACCATTTTACATTTTTAAGATCAAGTCCGAACTGCATTCCATGCGTATGTCCGGAAAGTGTCAGGTGAATGTTTCCGGGATGCTTTTTTACCACGTAATCGAAATAGGTAGGGTCGTGGCTCAGTAAAATTTTTGTAGCCGATTCCGGAACGCCTTTTAGTGCATCATCAATTTTTCCGAATTGCGGAAAAGGTTTCAGTCCCCAGTTCTCAACTCCTAAAATGTAAAGCTTTTCACCGTTTTTCTCAATAATTCGGTGCTCATTCCGAAGCATATCAAAACCGGCCTGTCTTTCGTAATCAATTAACGTTTCAAGATTTTGTTTCTTCTCATCAGGAGAGTTCCATTTAACATAATCACCATAATCGTGATTTCCTAAAACAGCAAACTTTCCGTCTTTCGCCTGTATTTTTGAAAATAAGGGGATGAACGGCTTGAATTCTTCCGCCACATTATTCACCATGTCTCCAGTAAATAAAACAAGATCAGGCTTTTGTTCGTTTATAAGATTGATAGCATGTTCCAGTTTTGATGGATCCGCAAAACTTCCGCTGTGCACATCTGAAATCTGAACAATTTTATAGCCTTTGAAACTTTTTGGAAGATTGGCAAAATTGATTCTTACTTTTCTTACTTTGTGCCGGTATTTCCCAAAGGTGATTCCGTCGATAAAAAGTGCAGAAAGCACACCTCCCAGTCCAAGTCCTACAACGCTTAAAAATTTTCTTCTTTCCGGAAAAAAGTTTTCGGAAGACCCGGCTAATCCTATCAGGTATCCTCCGGTTCTTAGTATGTCATCAATCAGAAGAAAAAGAACAACGAAAATTTTAGGAAGGATAAAAATCAGGAATAAAGAGATCATAATCTGGGCTCTCATCATGCTTCTGTCGGCTCTGCTGAAGTTGGAAACCTCGTATGCGAAAAAGCCATACACCGCAAGGGTAATAACCCAATAGCCGATCCTGATCCAGGAATTATCCGTAAGGGTTCTGATGGCCTGGTAAATATAAGCTTCCAGCAAAAGGAAGACGGCAGCAATAATTAAAAAATTTCTTTGCATAATCAGTTAAAAAAAGCACAAAGAATAATTTCCCTGTGCTTTTATATTTTAAATTAAATAATATTAAGGAAATCTGTAAATGATAGCATTGATGTTCATTCCGGCACCTACCGAAGTCATCACAATGTTACCTTTTTCTTTAAACGATTGACCCTCCATTTTTCCTTTAATAATTAAATCAAACATGGTAGGAATTGTTGCAACGGAAGAATTTCCGAAGTCCTGAATCGTCATTGGAGAGATGGAATGATCATAATCTTTCACGTTATAAAGCTTATGAAGTCTTTCAATCATGGCATAATCCATCTTCGCATTCGCCTGGTGAATTAAAATTTTGTTGATGTCTTCAATGGAAAGTCCGGCATCTTCAATCGTTTCTTTAATCGCCATCGGAACATTTTTCAGGGCGTATTCGTAGATTTTTCTTCCCTGCATTCTTACAAAAATACGGGTCTGGTCAGATTCTTTATTAATGGAAGGTCCGTTTGCCAGATAATCCAGTTCAGGGCCGTTATCACAAATGGTATTGTGGGCAATGATACCTACATTTTCATCGTCTGTTGCTTTTACAACAACAGCACCGGCTCCGTCTGCAAAAATCATCCTGTTTCTGTCGTGAGGATCTGTTACTCTGCTTAATGTTTCGGCACCGATGACAAGAATGGTTTTAGCAACTTTGGCTTTAATTAAATTATCAGCTAAAATCATCGCTTCCACCCATCCCGGGCAACCGAAAAGCATATCGTATGTTACACATTTTCTGTTTTTAATGCCGAGTTTGTTCTTTACCCTCGCAGCCATGGTAGGCATAAAATCGGCGTATCCGTGTACGGTAACTTCACCGAAATTGCTGGCGTAAATAATATAATCAAGCTCTTCCTGGTCTATTTTCGCGTCTTCAATCGCTATTTTGGCAGCCTCGTACCCGATTTGTGAATTGGATAAATCTTCTTCTATGAATCTTCTGTTCTCAATTTCTGTAATTTCAACAAACTTTGCAATCGTTTCCTCGGCAGGCTTATCAATTCTTACCCCGTCTTCTGTATAAAACTCTGAATCTAAGAAATAATCTCTCCCGATAATTCTGCCTGGAAGGTAAGATCCAGAACCAATGATGATCGTATTCGGCATTATTTTAAATGATTTTTTAAAGATGCAAAGTTAATAATTAATATTAATAACAAAGAATTAAAAATATTATTAAATTTGCAAAAATTGTACTTTACAATCTATGAAAAATAATGCATCCTTAAAAGGCTTACTTATTGCAATTATGGCATCTATCTTTGCCTTTGGGATTTACTTTCTCTTTCTGGCCAAAAGGAATTATTATGTAGTAGACAATCCGACAGAAAACACATTTTACTATAGGATAAATAACGGTTCCGAAGGTACTATCGCAGGAGGCCAGACGGTAAAGGTTGATCTTGATAAAGGTAAAAATTCCATCAAAGTTTTTGATCAGAATAAAAAATTGCTGTTCGATTCTGCTTTTGAAGTGAATAAGGTAAGGGGGCTGATTAATATTGCGCATCAGGATTATTATATCAATGATCAGTATTATGGCTATAATCTTAAAAAAGATTCACTACTTTTGGCACTGGATAAAACCATCATCGACGGTAAACCGTATTTTGGCGGGGCAAAACGCTTCAGCAAATTATTTACCGATGATTTTTATTACAATGTAGATGAAGATTATGATAAAGTAATCAAGAACGTCCAGAAGGTGGAGTCGAGATCAAAGATCTTCAGAAAGCAGGATTACCTTAATTATTATAAAGAATATTACAAGTTTTAAGTTTTGACAAAAGATATTACCAAAATTACGCCCTACAACTCTGAAGCTACTAAGAAGAGCCAGGTAGAAGATATGTTCGACAATATTGCACCGAAGTACGATCTGCTCAATCATGTGCTGTCCATGAAAATTGATGTTTTATGGAGAAATACTTTGGTGAAATGGATGAAGAACGACAGCCCGCAGGAAGTGCTGGATGTGGCTACAGGAACAGGAGATCTCGCCATTGCCATTGAAAAAGGGACAGGCTCAAAAGTGATCGGATTGGATTTATCGCAACAAATGTTAAATGTTGGCGTTATTAAAATAAAAAAACTTAAATTAGACGGCAAAATTTCCATGCAAAAAGGCGATGCAGAAAATTTACCTTTCGAGGATAACAGATTTGATGCGGTTTCCGTTGCATTCGGAGTGAGGAATTTTGAAAACCTTACCAAAGGTTTGGCAGAATTGAGAAGAGTTGTTAAAGATAACAAGAGTGTTTATATACTGGAGTTTTCAAAGGTTGAGGGTTTCATGGCGCCATTATATATGTTTTATTTCAAAAATATATTACCTGCTATCGGCAGACTGGTTTCCAAGGATAATAGGGCATACACATACCTTCCGGATTCTGTAAACGCTTTTCCTTTCGGGGAAAAGATGAGACAAATTCTTTTAGATACAGGATTTAAAAAAGTTGAATATAAAAAACTAAGTTTAGGTATAGCCACAATTTATAAAGCAA
The DNA here is from genome assembly GCF_035819015.1 of Chryseobacterium salviniae. Lineage (NCBI taxonomy): Bacteria > Pseudomonadati > Bacteroidota > Flavobacteriia > Flavobacteriales > Weeksellaceae > Chryseobacterium > Chryseobacterium salviniae. Next base: position 16,390 of record NZ_JAYLAA010000065.1, read on the forward strand.
CAAAGTAACCTATGAATAAATTTTTATTAAAAGCACTGGTTTTAGCCTCAGTAAATGTTGCGTTGTTAGCAAACGCGCAATTCAGAACCCGAAACAGAATGGATAAGTTGGAAGACTTTGATGAGCAGAAATTCAGCTGGGGTTTTTATCTGAATGGTAACAGACTAGACTACCGTATCGTTCTGAATCCAAGATATGGCTCAAGTAATAATCAAAATCTTGTTACCTCTAAGGAAAGCTACAGTTTCGGTGCCGGATTGATCGCAAAATGGAGACTGAATGATTATCTTGATGTAAGATTAGAACCAGGGTTACAATTTGGGCAGAGACAATTAACTTTCAATACGCAGTCTAACGACCAGTATGCAGCAGGTACTTTGACGAACGACCCTTTTATCCCGATTCCTTTAACAGAAAAAGACAGGGTAAGAGAAATTAAGACCACTTTGGTTGACGTTCCGGTATTATTGGAATTCCACGGGCAGAGGTGGTATAACTCAAGGCCGTATGTAGCAGCAGGGATTAACTATATTGTTAATCTACAGTCGAACTCAGACTCCAGCGACGATAACCTTCAGCAGGTGTTCAGATCTACAACACATAATTTTGCATGGTCTGCTGAGATGGGAATCCAGTTTTACTTTAATAAATTTAAGCTGACTCCGGCAATCAGAGGAACATTTATCATGAATAACGAAATCGTTGCAGATAATGCAACAACTCCTCCATACTGGACGGCAGCAATGTCTACCTTACAGACAAGAGCCGTATTCTTTGTTCTGAAATTTGAATAAGAAAATAGAGTAAAAATATAAAAAGGAGACGCTTTTGGGTCTCCTTTTCTCTTTCAAATCAAAATATAGAGACTTTTATTTTTGTTAGTATTAATATTTTGTTATTTTTGCTATTAGTTAGAATATACAAAACCTGAAATGCTTCAAGATTTAGAAAACAATTTTTCAGAATTAGAGAAAAAGATTTTGCTATTACAAAAGAATTACAAAAATCTTACTGAAAAATTCTCGGAATTAAGCATGGAACATGAAGACCTGAAAAAAAGGTATGATGAAGAAAGGAAAAAAAATCAGGTATTAGCAGAAGAACAAAAAAATATAAAACTTTATTCAGCAATATCAGGAAACCCTGAACACAACCGATTGATGAAAAACCACATCAACAGGTTGGTAAAAGAAATAGATTTCTGTATTGCACAGCTTCAAAACAGTGGATTATAATGGAAGTAAGAAGAATCACCATTAATATTGCAGGAAGAGTATATCCGCTGAACGTGCCCGCAGCAGAAGAAGAAACGCTGCGCAAAGTGGGGAAGCAGATTGAAAATATGATTAAAGATTTTGAACAGAATTTCGATGTAAGAGACAAACAGGATGCTTTGGCCATGTGTGCCCTGAAACTGGGAACCAATGCAGAAGTAGTCTCTATGAACTACGAAAAAACAATACAATCTACCAACGAAAGATTAGCAAAAATCAATCAGTCGTTGAATGAAACAGGGAAATAGATTTTTTTTCCGAAAAATGCTGCTTACAATAATTCTAACACATTAAAGGTAAACTCAACGCTAAACAATTACCGAACAAATGTCCATTGAATGGCGTGCCGGTTCGTCCGGATTACAGACAGTGGAAATCAGTTCAAATCGTGTTGATTAGGAGTTTACTCTCAATCTCTGGATTATTGTGGGCTTTTTTATGTAAATACAATTAAAACTCAATATATATTATGATAGAAGTTATAGTCGGCGTGGTTTGTTTAGTAATCGGAGCGGCAGCAGGAGTGTTTTTCTCCAAAAGTTCACTCAATACTAAAGCAAAATTTATTATAGATGATGCAAAGAAAAATGCCGAAAACCTTATAGAAAAAGTCAACGTACAGGCCGAGTCCATAAAGAAAGAAAAAAACCTTCAGGCAAAAGAAAAATTCCTGGAGCTGAAATCACAGCATGATGCCGATATTCAGGCAAGGGAAAAGAAAATGCAGGAGGTTGAAAAAAGAATTAAGGATAAGGAACACAAACTGAATGACGAGCTTAGCAAAGCCGGAAAACTGGAAAAAGATCTTGATAAACAAATTGCAGATTACGCGAAGAAAAACGAGATTTTAGACAGAAAACAGCAGGAACTTGATGTTGCGATGGCTAAAAAAGTTGAAATTCTTGAAAAAATTGCCAATTATACGGCAGAAGAAGCAAGAGCGGAATTGGTAGAAACCATGAAAGCAGAAGCCAAGACAAGAGCCCAGGCGCACGTTCAGAGCATCATGGAAGAAGCTCAGCTTAACGCTAAAAGTGAAGCCAGAAAAATCGTGATCCAGACCATTCAGAGAATTGGTACCGAGCAGGCAATTGAAAACTCCGTATCAGTATTCAACATCGAATCAGACGAAGTTAAAGGTAGAATTATCGGTAGAGAAGGTAGAAATATCCGTGCCTTAGAAGCGGTAACAGGAGTTGAAATTATTGTAGACGATACTCCGGAAGCGATCCTTCTTTCATGTTTCGACCCGGTAAGAAGAGAGATTGCAAGATTATCACTCCACAGATTGGTAACAGATGGTAGAATCCACCCGGCAAGAATTGAAGAAGTAGTGGAGAAAACCAGAAAACAGATTGAAGAAGAAATTATTGAAGTAGGAAAAAGAACAATCATTGATTTAGGAATACACGGATTGCACCCTGAATTAATCAAGATCGTAGGTAGAATGAAATACCGTTCATCTTACGGACAAAACCTATTACAGCACTCCAGGGAAGTAGCAAACATTGCGGCAACGATGGCTGCTGAATTAGGACTCAACGTAAAATTAGCCAAAAGAGCAGGTCTTTTACATGATATCGGTAAAGTTCCTGAGCAGGAATCTGAACTTCCTCACGCTTTATTAGGTATGCAGTGGGCTGAGAAATATGGTGAAAATGCAGAAGTGGTAAATGCCATCGGAGCTCACCACGACGAGGTGGAAATGACTTCATTATTGTCTCCGATCATTCAGGTTGCCGATGCGATTTCAGGTGCGAGGCCGGGAGCAAGAAGACAGGTGTTGGAATCATATATCCAAAGATTAAAAGATCTTGAATCTGCAGCATTAAGCTTTGATGGTGTTTCATCGGCATACGCAATTCAGGCAGGCAGAGAATTGAGAGTAATGGTAGAAAGCGGAAAAGTAAATGACGAAGTAGCTTCTCAATTATCTTATGATATTTCAGAAAAAATTCAGAACGAACTGACGTATCCCGGACAGGTAAAAGTTACCGTGATCAGGGAAACAAGAGCTGTAAATATTGCGAGATAATCGCTATTTAAAGATATTTCATAAAAACCTTTCAAGAAATTGGAAGGTTTTTTATTTTTAGCAAAACTAAAATAAAGCATGCAAGAACTTTCCTTGTCTTCAAAACTGAAATATATTTTTTCAATTCCTGTGATCATTTCTGCATTGGGCTACTTTGTAGACATCTATGATTTGCTGTTATTCGGCATTGTCCGCATTCCCAGCTTAAAAGCATTAGGGCTTGATCCTGATACCGACGGAACTTTTATTCTTAATGCACAGATGGTAGGATTGCTGATTGGCGGAATTTTCTGGGGTGTCTTTGGAGATAAAAAAGGGAGATTGTCGGTTCTATTCGGGTCAATCCTGGTCTATTCTTTAGCCAATATTGCATGCGGTTTCCTGCCTTATTTTCCCGAAAAGCATTTGGTTTATCAATATGCCGCATTACGGTTTATCGCAGGAATAGGGCTCGCCGGAGAACTTGGAGCCGGAATTACCCTTGTTTCCGAAAGTCTGCCAAAGAACCTGAGAGCAATTGGTACTTCCGTTGTTGCCGGTTTTGGGCTGATGGGTGCAGTCGTGGCACAGCTTACGGTAGAACTGGCCGGTGGCTGGAATATTTCTTACATCATAGGAGGGATTCTTGGTATTGTATTATTATTCCTGAGGATAAGCGTATCCGAATCCGGAATTTATAAAAATATTGAAAGCACATCCGTTTCCAAAGGAAATTTCCTGTCCTTTTTCACCAACAAAGATCGTTTTTTAAGATATCTGAAATGCATTGCCATCGGATTGCCCACTTGGTACTGCATCGGGATTCTTGCTGTTCTTGCCAACCAATTCGCTCCTGAACTCGGAATTAAAGACCTGAATCCGGGTAAAGCTATTATGTGGGCCTATATAGGGATTTCAGCAGGAGATCTGGCAAGCGGATTTATCTCCCATCTTCTCAAATCCCGAAAAATGGCTATTTTCTATATGCTGATTTTCACTATTTTCGGTGTGGCAATAATGCTGTTCGGAAATACGGATACGGAAACCAAATATTATATTTTCTGTGTCTGGCTCGGCCTTGGGACAGGATATTGGGCTATGTTTGTCACACTGGCAGCAGAACAATTCGGAACGAATATCAGAAATACGGCAACCACCACCGTCCCCAATATGGTTCGTGGATTGCTTCCTGTGATGATACTGGCTTTTGACTTTTTTAAAAATGATTTCACCGTCATTATAAGTGCTGCTTTGGTAGGGCTTATCGTTTTTGGACTGGCCTTTTACTCGTCACTTACCATATCAGAAACCCACAATAAGGATCTCGAATTTACAGAATAATTACAGCTGTTTAAGAAATATTTATTACACCTTACCGTTATATAAACAATAAGTTGAACAAAATAAATTAATTATAAAAATTAATATTAAATTATGCTGTGAATAATTAATATTTGTTTAACTTTGAAACTGTAATTAAACCTTAAAAACCAATCACAATGCAAAATTTCTTAAAAAACGCTACAAAATTAAAGAAAGCAGATCTTAAAAACATTACAGGCGGTATCAGTGGTACTCCGGATCTTTCACGTTGCGGATGCGACTGTACAGGATCTGTAACAGGACCAAAATACTGCATCCAGTACATAGCATGTCCGCAGGTATATACTTGCAAAGATGCTGCAATCTAAAAGAAATTATTTCATCAGAAATAAACATTTCCACATTTAATACGCAGAAGCCTTTTGGGATTCCAAAAGGTTTTTGTCATTTTGATTGTTGGGATTTTGTTCAGGCGCTTTTTGCTTACATTGAAAAGCAGTATTTTTTATTTTATTTGAAGCTTTTTCCCGCTTTCCGCACTCGCTATTTTGATGGTTTCGGGGGGGGGGGGAAGCGCCCCCCCCCCCCCC
>NZ_JAYLAA010000066.1:0-23026 GCF_035819015.1 Chryseobacterium salviniae
GCTTCGAAGAASCCGCCGCCGAAACTTATAAAGATTATACAACTCTATTTCTTGCTGACAGCCAGCGAGTAAATTCCTTTTCCGGCTGTAAAAATACCTACTGCAAGCAGTCCGCCGCCAATGCCGAAAACAAGTTCTTTCAATATAGCCGGCCAGGTTGGAAACAGGTGATGAAAATATTCGATTCTGTGGGCAAAAATTCCTCCAGCCACAAGAATAAGGGCAATAGTCCCAACGATTCCCAATGCTTTGATGACAATGGGCAACGCTTTAACCAAAAAATGTCCCAGCTTTGCAAAGAAGCCCTTATCATTGCTTTTTTTGATCAATTTGAATCCTGCATCATCCATTCTTACAATTAACGCCACAATTCCGTAAACCCCTACTGTTGCAATAAATGCGACTAAACTTGTTACAAGGATCTGCGTGATGAAAGGATGGCTCTCCTCCAACACCGTTCCCAATGCTATGATGACGATCTCAACAGATAAAATAAAATCGGTAGTAATAGCGGATTTAATCTTTGTTTTTTCAATTTCTTCAGAACTCTCGCCTTTTGGATTTTCAATTTCCTGTTCCACTTCGTGCCCTTTTTTGTCGCGGTGGAAAAGGAATTCAATAATTTTTTCCATTCCTTCAAATGCGAGGTAAAGTCCACCGAGGATCAGCACATAATTAATTGCGGGAGGATATAACCAGTTCAGTAAAAATACAACGGGAAGAATGATGAGTTTATTTACGAAAGAACCTTTGGTAATTGCCCACAATACGGGGAGCTCGCGTGATGAAAGAAACCCTGTTGCCTTTTCGGCATTTACCGCAAGATCATCCCCCAGAATTCCTGCTGTCTTTTGAGTCGCAATTTTACTTGTTACCGCTACATCGTCCATCAGAGCCGCGATATCATCCAAAATAGCAAAAAATCCAGATGCCATATATTTTAATATTTTTTTAATAATTGTTAAACAAAAATAATTATTTAATTTGACTTACTGTATGACTAACTGTTGTTTTAGAAAGAATTACACTGATTTAATTCTAATAAAATTGATTCTTAATGTCTTAAAAAAATAGAAGCACTACATTATTTCACAGCCTTTTATCAAATATGGTTTTACTTTATCAACTTCCATGCAAAACGATCAATAAATACATGATTAAGTACATCTTTTAATTCATGTAATTTTTCTGTACATTTAATCTATGAAAAAGCTGATTTTAAGGTATCATTTTTTCGTTCTGGGAGTAATCAGCGTTGTATTAAATTCATGCAATACAAAATTCAGAGTCTGGGTAGGAACGAACAATGAGCAGAAGATATACAATCTCAAATATGGTGAAGATAAAAGGCAGAAAATGGACGTTTTTCTCCCTTCGGAATATCCTGAAAATTCTCCGGTAGTTTTACTTGTTCACGGAGGTGCATGGAAATACGGAAGAAAAGAGCATATGATTCATATTCAGAAAATGTTTTTTAACAATAATATTCCGAGCATTAATATGAATTACAGGCTGGTTTCAAAATCAAAAAAAATAACGTATCGGGAGCAGCTGGAAGATATTTATTCTGCTATCAAAAAATTTAATGAGCTGGCGGGAAAAGCAGAATTACAGCCCAACAATTATATTCTTCTGGGGGAAAGTGCGGGCGGCCACCTTGCTTTATTGTACGGATACCAGCATCCGGATCAGATCAGGAAAATCATTTCCATGAGCGCGCCTACCGATTTTTATTCCGGTGAATATCTGAATTCGTTCTATTCCAAATATTCTTCTCCTACGGTTCAGGCCGTTGTAGGAACAAAATTTAGCCGAAAAGATGTTTCTGAAGAATTCCGAAAAGCAAGCCCGATTGCCAATGTTTCTGATGTTCCGACTTTGATTTTCCAGGGAAACCAGGATTTTCTGGTGAATAAAAAGCAGGGACTGGCTTTAGATTCGGTTTTAACGGCCCAAAACATTCCGCATAAATTGATCTTTATGAAAAATACAGGACATGCGCCAAGATTTTTTAACAAGAAAAAAAGAGACACTCTGATTTACCCGAATATTCTGGAATGGATAAGGTTTTGAGTGATGAGTAATAAATGATGATTGAGATGTGTTTAAGATTGCTGCTTTTAAATTGCTTCGGATTTTTTGCATAAAAAAGCCCGCTCATTGAGCAGGCCTGTATTATTTAATTTTAATGAATTTAATCTTCGTCTTCATCAAACTTATGATTTTCATATTTGGAGAAATCTTGTTTCTTGCCGAATAAAAACTTTAGAATTACTGGTACTGTAGTAATCAGAACAATAACGATAATAATGAGTTCCAGTTTTTTCTTCAGGTCAATCCCGAATTGATCAATAAACAATTTATCAAGATAATGTCCTGAAAAAATCAAAAGGAAAGACCATAAAATTGCTCCGATGATATTATCTCTTAAGAAATCTTTTTTATCCATTTTTACGATTCCGGCAACAATTGGTGTAAATGTTCTTACTACCGGAAGGAATCTTGCCATGATGATCGCCAGTGCGCCGTTTTTTTCAAAGAAATCATGTGCCTGATACAAATATTTCTTTTTAAACAACCAGGTGTCCTGCTTTTTGTATAGTGCGGAACCTGCTTTTCTTCCGAAATAATATCCTACTTCATTTCCTATAATTGCGGCAAGCGCAACAGAAGAGGCTAAAATAAATGTATCTAAGAAATCGCTACCCGTAGATCCGAAAGTTTCTCTTATAATGTCGATTGAATAAATTCCCGAAACAAAAAGCAATGAGTCTCCCGGTAAAAAAAATCCTACAAAAAGACCTGTTTCAGCAAAAATAATAAACAGAATAAGCCAAAATCCGCCCAGTTTTATATAGAACTCCGGATTTAATAAATCTTTCCAACTATTGAAATCTTCCATACGTTTTGATAAGTAGCAAAAATAGGATTAATAAACGTCATTCCGAAATTTATTATAAGATTTTAACGAAATTTAAACATGACTTTTACAGGTCCATATCATCATCCGAAACTGCGGTTCCGTCGGCCATGAGAAATGCTTTCAGGAATGGCGTAAGATTTCCGTTCATTACAGAATCCACGTCGGAAGTTTCATATCCTGATCGCACATCTTTCACCAGTTTGTAAGGATGCATCACATAATTCCGGATCTGGCTTCCCCACTCAATTTTCATTTTGTTGGCTTCAATTTCGTTTCTGGCTTTCATCCGTTCTTCCAATTCCATTTCATATAATCTCGAACGAAGCAACTGCATGGCTTTTTCCTTGTTCTGAAGCTGTGAACGGGACTCGGAGTTTTCAATGATAATTCCTGTTGGTGCGTGACGGAGACGGACGGCGGTTTCCACCTTGTTTACGTTCTGTCCACCCGCTCCTGAAGACCTCATCGTTTCAAAGGAAATATCAGCCGGATTGATGTTGATTTCTATCGTATCATCTACCAAAGGATAGACATACACCGAAACGAAACTTGTATGTCTTTTCGCATTGGAATCGAAAGGCGAAATCCTTACCAGTCGGTGCACTCCATTTTCTCCGCGAAGATACCCGAATGCAAATTCACCTTCAATTTCAAGCGTTACGGTTTTTACACCCGCAACATCACCTTCCTGGAAGTTCAGTTCACGGATTTTATAGCCTTGTTTTTCTGCCCACATGGTGTACATTCTCATCAGCATGGAAGCCCAGTCGCAGCTTTCGGTTCCTCCTGCTCCGGCTGTAATCTGCAATACCGCGGAAAGTTCATCGCCTTCATTGGAAAGCATATTTTTAAATTCAAGATCTTCGATTTTTTCTACCAATTGAGGAAAAGTTTCATCAAGCTCTTTTTCAGAATCCGGATCTTCTTTGGCAAAATCTACAAGAACCTGAAGATCTTCAAACTGGGTATGAATTTCTTCATAGGCTTCCACCCACTTTTTTTTGGAACGGAGCTGCTTCAGGAATGCTTCTGCTTCTTTCGGATTGTCCCAGAATTCAGGAGCTGCGGTTTTTTCATCATCATTGGCAATTTCAATCTTCTTTTTATCGATCTGAAGATATTTATGGAGGTCGTCAATTCTTGCCTGAGTTTCTTTTATATGGTCGCTGTTAATCACGATTTTTATTTTTGCAAAAATAAGAAATTTTTATTCCATACTGCTTTTCCAAGGATTCACCAGATTTTTATTAGACTTATTACAATAAAGTTTATTTTAAAGATTAAATTTTCTACAGTTTTTTTGATCCTTCATTCTTACTCTCTTCTTCATTGTGCGGAAAACCGATAACCCTTCTCGGTTCTGCGACGACTCTGTACGAATCGAGTTCTGTTTTAAGATTTTTAACCCTGTTCTGGAACTGGTCAAAATTGTTAACAATCACATCTGTTAAGAATCTGGCGATCTGATCCAGGTATTCTTCCGTAAGCTTTCCTGCCGAGTCCCGCAATGCAGCTTTTAAAATATTCTGGTCGATCTTAAGATTTTCATTCCTTGTTTTCTGATACTGATTTTTGATTCTTTTTTTAAGGCTTTGTGTAAAATCAATGAGCATGGTATTGCTGAAAACCTTCATCTGAGAAGAGATTCCGTGCCAGAAAGGAATTTTATCAGCTTTGTTATTTTTTAAAATTTTAAATAAAAGAGAGTCTTTTTCCAGGTTTTTGGTCATCGCATAAAGAATAATTTCCGATCTTTCTGCAAGGTTAGGCGGAAAAATGGGAATCATCACATCAAATCTTCCGGGAGCCAGAATTTCTTCATCGATTTCGGAAACCGAATTGGCAGAGCCTACCATCAGCAGTTCTTCCTGCCCGAATTTTGAAATATAATTCAGAATGATTTCCTGAGTTTCGAGATTGCATGAAGCGACATTGTTTTCAGCTTTCCTGGCCATCATGATATTGTCGAAATCTTCCAGGAACAGCAGTACTTTTTCTTCTTTCATCATGGCTACGAGAAAATCATTAAAATTAGTCTTATTTCCGTCTACGAAAGAAGTTCCGAGATAATGTTTTTTTACTTCTTTAAACTGGTAGCCGATAATTTCTGCAATTTTGGTAGCCCAGAAAATTTTACCGCTTCCGGGAGGACCATACAGAATGATTCCTGCCGGCTTATTAATTCCCCAGTCTTTTACCTGCTGCGGATTAAGGAATGGCTCCAGAACTGTGGAAATGTGGAAAAACAAATCTCTGTACCCAATAAAATCTCTTTTCTGCAGGCTTGTTTTATGCCCGAAATAATCATACACAAATTTATAATTGCCACCTAATTTGTTATCAATACCGTAACTGGACACGGAAGATTTAAAGAAGCCATTATCGAAAATATTGGGATCTGCTTCTTTGATCGCCTTCTCCACTTTTTCTTTGGGCTGATTGATCTTTTCGGCAATCTGCTCAAGGGTTTTTGCTTTATCTAAATCCTTTTCGTAAAGCCTTAAAAACTCGATATTTTCACGGGCGAATTTTTCAAAGTCTTCTTTTATTTCAAAATTGGTACTGATACAATCTACAAGATCAAGATCGAAATCCTGAATGAACTGTTTTATTGCTTCCGCAGAAACTTCCAGTTCTTTTGCCAAATCAACTAATTTCATATCGGTATATTATACTAAACTTGTTTAAACTTTTTATTTAAACAGATTTAATACCAAAAATAGCGTATTTGAAATAAAATTTAACCTGATTTAATATAAAAAATGTAACATTTAATTTTTTTGAGAGACTATTACTACGTAAAACAAATTACATGGAAAAAATCCTGTCAGTAAAGAATCTAACTAAAAAATTCAAAAGAGTTGTGGTAAACAATATTTCTTTTGATGTAGAAAAGGGGAATGTGTACGGTTTGCTCGGCCCCAACGGAAGCGGAAAGTCTACCACCTTCGGAATGCTTCTTTCCACCATTAATCCTACAAGCGGCGACTGGTACTGGTTTGGTAAAAAGGGAACCGATCCGGATACGCTTAAAAAAATAGGTGCCATCATCGAACAGCCCAATTTTTATCCATACCTGAGTGCAGAAACGAATCTTAAAATCGTTGCAGAGATTAAAGGTACGCCTTACCACAGAATTGATGAGGTTCTTCAGACGGTAGGACTTCTGGAAAGGAAAAAAGACACTTTCAAAACTTTTTCTTTGGGAATGAAACAGCGTCTGGCAATTGCTTCTGCAATGCTGAACAATCCGGAAGTAATGATTCTGGACGAGCCAACCAACGGCCTTGATCCGGAAGGGATTATCCAGATTCGTGACATCATCAGCAATATTGCTAAAAAGGGAATTACGATTATTATTGCAAGCCATTTGCTTGATGAGATCGAAAAAATCTGCAGCCATGTGATTGTACTGAAAGAAGGAAACTCCATCTACAGCGGAAGGGTGGATGAGATGACCGCTAATAATGGGTATTTTGAATTGAAAGCAGACAACAACACATTGCTTTTGAATGCATTGAATTCTTTAGGATGGTTCAGTTCTGTTCATCCGGACGGTGATATCCTGAAAGCGCAGATCCGTGATGATGCGTCTATTTCTGCATCTTCTTTAAATCAAAAGCTGGCTGAACAGGGCATTTTTCTTTCTCATTTAAGCAAGAAGAAAATGTCTCTTGAATCTCAATTCCTTGAACTTGTAAAAAGCACGAATTAATCATGATTAAATTATTAAAACTCGAATATTATAAAAACCTGAATTACAGACCATTTAAGGTTTTCACGATTCTGTATTTTGCGATTCTTATCGCTTTACTTTTCATCGGCCTTGTTGATTTTGATCTTTTCGGAGGAAAGATTAACCTGAAAGAAGAGGGAATTTATAATTTCCCGGAAATCTGGAATTTTACGACATGGATTGTTGCTTTGCTGAAGATTTTCCTTGGATTAATCATTGTTTTTTCGATTTCACAGGAGTTCGGCAACCGGATGTTTAAACAGAATACCATTGATGGGTTAAGCAGAAAGGAATTTATCTCCTCAAAATTATTGACCATAAGTATTTTCAGCATCGTTTCTACAATTATTGTTTTTGGAATTACCATATTCCTGGGCTATCAATACTCGGATACTACTGAATCTGCAAAGATTTTTGAAGAGATCTTCTTTATCGGAAACTATTTTGTAAAGCTGTTTACGTTCTTCTGTTTCCTGATGTTTCTTTCTGTTTTATTAAGAAAATCAGTTTTTGTATTTCTTGCACTTTTTGTCTTCTGGATCGGAGAAGCTATTTTGTCAGGAGTAGAAACTTTTATGAAAGTACGCGGACTGCAGGAAGCTCAAAGAAATGAAGTACTTCAAAATGATTTCTTTTTTACACATCTGTTGCCGCTGGAAAGTATGTCGAGCCTGATTCCTAATCCGATGGTAAGGTTGAAAATGGCAAAAATGATAGGCCTGAAATATGAGTTCCACTATCCAACGGAAAGCATGATTGCGTGTCTGGTTTGGTGCGGCATCTTTATTTTCGGCTCCTACTGGATTTTAAGGAAGAGAGACTGGTAAGTTTTGATTCAAGATTCAAAGTTTAAAGTTTAGAATTTATTAATAAGATACAAAGTGATTCGTTTTTCGGGTCGCTTTTTTTATTTTTATTGAAGTTTTGCTTTATATTTAATAAAAATTAATCCCATGAAGAGAATATATTACGTTCCCGGACTCATTAGTGCTTTGCTGATACCGGTTTTGTTTTGGTACTATATTAATCCATATATTGATAATACGAAGTATAATATAGTAGATATCGGAATTCCTGCCAAATTAAGGGAAGATAAAAGCAATGATCTATACAGTTTTGAATCCGTAAGAAACTGGGACTATAAGAAAATTAAAGTTGATCCTTCGAAAGCCAAAGAAAATTCGAGATTTTATGTTTCGGAAATTAAAGCACTTCAGAAAAGAAATCAAAAAGATAGCGGAATTGAATTTATTTTAAATAACAATAATACGTACGGTGACTTTGTTTCTTTGCTAAATGATATGGCGATTGCAAAACAGGAGACGTATGCCTTAGATCTGGAAAAAACAGGACATTTATTTGCCACGGTAAATTACATTGATCCCAAAGCGGAAAAATCTAAAGAAATGGATTGTCTTCTGTGTAATGACGTGATCGATAATTTTTATGAACCGACTTTCTCTGATAAAATTTACGATTTTATTAGCTGGCAATACCATAAAAAAAATTTTGAGAATGTATCTAAACTTCCAAAAGGAGCTTACTACATCATCTTTGGATTTTTGCTGTTCTTAAATATTTCCATGCTGAGCATTAAGGAAAGGTTTCAAATTCAGAGATTGCGTTTGCTCTGATGAATTCCTTTCTTAAAAAATGGTTGGATTTATTTTATCGCAAAGTTTTTTATAAAGATTTATCATTTTAAATAAGATGAATCAACATGTTGATTTGATAATCTGACAATTTTAACATGCAGCTATATTCTGCCGTATAAATTTAAAATCTGCGTAATCTGTGAAATCTGCGGGATATATATTTTCAATTATTTAAAAATTCTTCACTACGCTACACTTCGTTCTGCTCCGTTCAGAATGACATTTTCAAAAACAAATAAAAAGAAAGGACTGCCTTTCGGCAGCCCCCTCAATCACTTCACTTAAAACACTAGTTTTTATCTTTCTCAAGGAGCGCGATATATTCGCCGTATCCTTTTTCTTTCATTTCCGCTTTTGGGATAAACTTCAAAGAAGCACTGTTGATACAGTAACGCAGCCCTCCTTTATCTTCAGGTCCGTCATTGAAAACGTGTCCCAAATGCGCATCACCCGTTTTGCTTCTCACCTCTACTCTTGTCATTCCGTGGGAACGGTCCAGCTTTTCTTCTACCAGCTGTTTAGTAATCGGTTTTGAGAAACTCGGCCATCCGCAACCCGATTCAAATTTGTCTGTCGAAATAAATAACGGTTCTCCCGTTGTAATGTCTACATAAATCCCTTCACGCGTTTCGTCCCAGTATTCATTCTGGAAAGGTCTTTCAGTTCCGTTTTCCTGGGTCACATTATACTGTTCGGCAGTTAGTTTTTCCTTTAAAACTTTTTTGTCCGGCTTTTGGTATTGGGTTTCTTTTTTCTTAGGAGGGTTTGCATTTCTTGCCATTTCAAATAATCCCGGCTCGATGTGGCAGTAACCTCCGGGGTTTTTATCCAGATAATCCTGATGATAATCTTCTGCTTTGTAAAAATTCTTTAACGGGATGGTTTCCACCACTACCGGTTTGCTGTAGTTTTTAGCAAGTCTCGCCACTTCGGCTTTTACAATGGCTTCCGTTTCTTTATCGGTTGAATAAATTCCCGTTCTGTATTGATCTCCCCTGTCATTTCCCTGTTTGTTTAAACTTGTGGGATCGATGGTTTTGAAATAAAGATCAATAAGAAGTTTAAGATCCACCTGCTCAGGATCATATTTCACTTTTACGGTTTCGGCAAAGCCTGTGGTATGACTGATAACTTCTTCATAGGTAGGATTTACCTTGTTTCCGTTGGCATATCCTACTTCTGTTCCTACAACACCGCGTACTTGTTGGAAAAAATGTTCGGTTCCCCAGAAACATCCTCCGGCAAAATACACTTCTTTTACATTTCTATTGTCCATAATGGTCTCATTTTCCTTTTTAAAAGCGGTAGATTTTGTTTTGGCATCTCCGCAGCTTGTTGCAAATACTGCTATTCCCAGCACAACGCCGAGTAAAATCAATATGTTCTTCATTTTTATATTTTTTTTCATTTTTCGAGATTTAAAATCATTCAGCCAGATCCTCACAACATATGATCTTTTTACCATAAAAAAGTCTGTCACTCTGATTCCGTTAAGCATTTTCCACATTCCTGAAATTGTAAGTAAATAGCTAAGTGTTATCAGGAATATGATAATCATTCCTATTGCGGCAAGCTTTCTTAATGATGCAAATTTCACACTAAACAGGAGTATTGCTGCAATGATAATTTCTATCACTCCGATAGTATCACTCACTGTCTGAATATGTACTCTATCATATACGAAAAAGGTAACCCAATGGTTTTCCAATAAAGGCTTTATGATGTTTGCTTCTGATGGGATAATTCCGAAAATCGCAATCCACAGCAATATGAGTGCAGCCCCGAAAAGCCAGATATGATATTCTTCTTTTTGGATAAGATTTCCCTGATCTGTTTTTACTATCGTTCCGTTCATTTTTTACGATTTGAGATTCTGCTTACTTAAAGTATAGTCGAAGCAGTTTCAAAATCCTGACAGAATATTTTATAAAAATCTTAATTTTTAATTGATTTTTATTTAACACATTGAATTTCAATACTATTAATTTCAACCGATAGAACTCAATGGAATTATGCCTAATAGTGAGAATGCTACTACAGCATAGCCCCGATTGCAATGAAAATCCCGGAATGAAGCGGCGGAGCTTCTGGCAGGCTCAGAACAGGCAAAGCGAAGCCGCGTAATGAGGAATTGTAATGGAAAGCGGGAAAAAGCTCCTGAAAAATCTTTCTGATTATGAAAACAAATATTTCTAAAATGTCAAATATTTCAACCTAAATCCCTTAAAAATCTTAAATTTGCAACTTATCAAAAACTGTAAAAAGCAAAGCCACATAAATTATGACATCACAAGAGATTCGTCAAAAATTTTTAGATTATTTTAAAAGCAAAGGACACCTTATCGTTCCTTCTGCACCAATCGTTCTGAAAGACGATCCTACCCTTATGTTTTCCAATTCCGGGATGACGCAGTTCAAGGATTTTTTCTTAGGCTATAAAACACCTACCGCACCGAGAATTGCCGATACACAGAAGTGCCTGAGAGTTTCCGGTAAGCATAATGACCTGGATGATGTAGGCCGTGATACGTACCACCATACCATGTTTGAAATGTTGGGGAACTGGTCTTTCGGAGATTATTTTAAAAAAGATGCTATTGCTTTTGCCTGGGAATTGCTGACGGAAGTGTACGGAATTCCTAAAGAAAACCTGTATGTAACCATTTTTGAAGGAGACGCTTCAGAGAATCTTGAAAGAGACCAGGATGCCTATGATTTCTGGAAATCCCATATTTCCGAAGACAGGATCATCAATGGAAATAAAAAAGATAATTTCTGGGAAATGGGGGAAAGCGGGCCTTGCGGACCGTGTTCGGAAATTCATGTCGATTTGAGAACTGCGGAAGAAAAAGCGAAAGTTTCCGGACTTGAACTGGTGAACAACGACCATCCGCAGGTCGTGGAAGTATGGAACCTGGTTTTCATGGAGTTCAACAGAAAAGCGGATAAATCTCTTGAGAAACTTCCTGCACAGCATGTGGATACGGGAATGGGCTTCGAGCGTCTTTGCATGGCGCTTCAGGGTAAATCTTCCAATTATGATACGGATGTTTTCACACCGCTTATTGCGAAAGTGGAAGAGCTTTCAGGAAAAAAATATACCGGGATTTTAGAGGATGAAAAAGATATTGCCATCCGTGTGGTGGTAGACCATATCAGAGCCGTTTCGTTTGCTATTGCTGACGGGCAGCTGCCTTCCAACGGTGGAGCCGGCTATGTGATCAGAAGAATTTTAAGAAGAGGGATTTCTTATTCGTACCGTTTCTTAGGAATGAAAGAACCTTTCCTTTACCAGTTGGTTGCTGTTTTACAGGAGCAGATGGGAACTTTCTTCCCTGAACTTGAAAAACAGGGGAAATTGGTTTCTGAAGTGATTAAAAGTGAGGAGGAATCATTCTTAAGAACCATAGAAAACGGATTAATCAGGGTTGAAAAATTAATTCAGCAGACGATCGCCGATGATCAAAAGGTTTTGCCAACGCAAGAAGTTTTTGAATTATATGACACTTATGGTTTCCCGGATGACCTTACCAGAATCATTGCGGAAGAAAAAGGTTTGACCATCGATGAAAAAGGTTTTGAACAAGCTTTAAATGAGCAAAAGAAACGTTCAAAGGCCGATTCTGCGCAAAAAGTATACGACTGGGTAACATTGGAAGAAAAGCCTGAAAATTTTGTAGGCTACGATAAATTTGAATCTGAAACCTACATTACACGATACAGAAAAGTAGAAAATAAAGATGGTGAATTTTACCAGGTGGTTTTAAGTGAATCTCCTTTCTATCCGGAAGGCGGAGGCCAGGTTGGTGACAAAGGGATTCTTGAAAATGCTGTGGAAAGTTTTGAGGTACTGGAAACCAAAAAAGAAAACGGACTGATTATTTCTTTAATCAATGGTCTTCCGAAAGATGCCGGAGCCGTTTTTTATGCTAAAGTAAATGTTTCGGAAAGAAAAAACTCTCAGGCCAACCACTCGGTAACGCACTTATTGCATGAAGCATTAAGGCAAGTTCTGGGAACTCATGTTGAGCAGAAAGGATCATTCGTTGGTCCGGATTACCTGCGTTTCGATTTCTCTCATTTTAATAAAATGACGGAAGAGGAACTGGCTTTGGTGGAAAATAAAGTCAACGCCAAGATCAAGGAAAATATTGCTTTGCAGGAATTCAGAAACATTCCGATCCAGGAAGCGCTTGAAAGAGGAGCGATGGCTTTGTTCGGGGAAAAGTATGGGGATAGTGTAAGAATGATCCAGTTCGGAACATCTATGGAACTTTGCGGAGGAACCCATGTGAAAAGCACCAGCGAAATCGGTCATTTCAAAATCGTTTCCGAAAGCTCTGCCGCAGCAGGAATCCGAAGAATTGAAGCGATTTCCGGAGATAAGGCTGAAGAATATTTCAAGAATCTTGAAAAACAGATTGCCGAGCTTACCCAGTTGCTGAAATCAAAAGATGTGGTACGCTCTATTGAGAAATTAATGGAGGAAAATTCCGCATTAAAATCTGAAGTAGAAGCCTTGAAAAAAGAAAAAGCAAAAGGAGAAATCGGCGAATGGAAAGGAGCTTATGAGCAAAAAGGTGATAAATTACTTCTGGTAAAGAGAACTTCTTTGGATGCCGGTTCGGTAAAAGATATCATCTTCCAGTTAAAGAAAGAAATTCCGACTTCCATTACGGTTATTCTGTCCGACGCAGACGGAAAACCCATGATTACCGTTGGCGTTTCTGATGATTTAGCGGGAATTTATCAGGCGGGCGCTTTGATTAAAGATTTGGCTAAAGAAATCCAGGGCGGCGGCGGCGGAAATCCGGGCTTTGCCACAGCAGGAGGAAAAAATCTTGATGGCCTTGAGAATGCGTATCAGAAAGCGTTGAATATTTAAGCTTCAATATAACATAAAGTAAAAAAGCAACTGTCGTCGTGGCAGTTGCTTTTATTTTTAATGCCTTTTATTATCAATAGAAATGGGCTTCATCCCATTTACCAGATTAAATAATGCGATTGGCTTTAGCCAAATGATTTAATTTTGGCTAAAGCCAATATTGTGAAATTATTTTTTATAGTCGGGCTAAAGCCCGACCCTATTGAATAATTTTCTTTTATAGTTGATTTCATTTTTAACAAAACATTATATTTTCTTCTGTAGTATTGTAACTTTCTTATCAATAGTTTTGTCTAACTATTAAAAAAGACTAATGGCAAAACTTTTATCCCAACTGTTTTTATTTTTTACAGCATTGGTATTCGGACAGACTCAGCTGAAGGTTTTCAGTAAAAACACCAAAGAACCCATCTACAACGCAGCCGTTTATTGCGATGATGAGCTTCTCGGGAAAACCGATCTCAACGGAAGTTTATCCTTTAAAACTAAATGTAAGAAAGTGGAAATTTTGGCCAGCAATTTTGAAGATGTAACGGTGGAGGTAAAGAAAAATATGGAGGTTTCAATGCAGCCTCTATCTGAGAAAAGAGGAAACATCGACCGTGTTGTCATTAATGATAAAAGTGATCCGCGTGCCTTGAAGATTCTTGATGAACTTAATAAAAGAGCTAAGGAAAATTCGCCTAAGTCATTGGATTCTTACAATTTTAAATCGTATACCAAATTTTCTATCGATCTGGACAAAGATTCGATTGATATGTATAAGAATTTTTTAGCGGCAAGGAAAGATTCTATTTCAAGGGTTGATCAAAAAGGTTTTAAGCAAAAAGAAAAGGAAAAAAAGGATTCACTTATCGCTGAAGATTTTATTGATGCTTCAGCGGAAGGCCAGATGTTCCTTTGGGAAAAAGCCAGCGAATACAAGTACTCGAAAAAGTTCGGTGAAAAAACCAACATTATCGACAACAGAATGTCCGGTTTTAAAAACCCTATTTATGAGGCGATGGCCCTGAATATTTCTAATCTTGACAGAACTCCAAGACAGCTGAAACCGGAAAATCGGGATTTATTTCATTATTACCTTTCAGACACCATACAGATTGACGGAAGAAAAACCTATGTTATTAAATTCAAAGAAATTACTGATAAAAAGAAGCAGAATCCAAGAAAATTCAACGGAAAAATATATGTGGATGCCGAGAGCTTTGCCCTGAAAAAGTTTGAAAGCATCAGCAAAAAAATAAACGAAGGAAATATTGTTTCTGTCTGGAAACCCATCCATGATAAATGGTTCCTGGATTATGAAGATATCAGGCTTAAAATGGGAAATACCAGCTTCGATGTCTCCAGGAAAGACAGCGTGAAAGCCGGTGACAGCAAAAAATACAATCAGAAAAAATTCGGGAATTACCTGTATGTGAAAAACAGGTTTTTTGATTTTGATATTAACGAACCCCAGAAAGCATCTGATTTCAAAGGCTACTCCCTTGAAGTGAAAAATTCAGACGGCAGCCTTTTACAGCAGTACAGAACCGACAGTCTTACTGCGCGGGAAAGTAATACTTACACAAAAATCGACAGCTTTGTCCAGAAGCATGATTTTGAAAAGAAATTAAATACGTTAACCCAGCTTTTAAGAGGAAATCTTCGCTATAAAATGATTGATTTTGATCTTACCAAATTCATCAGCTACGACAAATACCAGGGAATCCGTCTTGGCGCAGGAGTAAAATTAAATGAAAAGTTCAGCAATACTTTTTCTCCGGACGGCTATTTCGGATACGGTTTTAAAGATCACCGCTGGAAATATGGCTTAGGGCTTGATGTAAAGCTATCTGACAAAAGAACATCTGTTTTCCGGGTTGAATATCTGGATGATGTTTTTGCGGCAGGAAGATTCAGCAATTATATGTGGGATAAAATGATGAAGATATCCGACATTAACCTTGATCTTCACAATGCTGTTTTCTACAGAAACCAGAAATGGGGCGCTTCTTATCTTTATGATATTTCCAATGCACTAAGCATGAAAATTGCCGTGAATAAAGAGAAACAGCAGTCTCTTTTCGATTATCAGTATAAAAACCTCGGAAACAGTTTTGATAACGCCAATGCGGTTTTATCTTTAAAATTGGCCCCGAATGATAAAAATATCATGACCCCTTCCGGAAAATTCACCTATGAAAAAGGTTATCCGCAGGTATTTGTCAACTACGAGAAAGGATTCAAAACACTCGGTGGCGATCTTGATTATAACAGACTGGATGCGCTGTTCGTTCATCAGTTCAGGACAAAACTGGGATCTACCAACATTAAAATTTTCGGAGGAATATCTTCAGGCAGTGCTCCAATCTGGAAGAATTTTGAAATAGCCGGTCAGAACGATGCCCATATTGACAAGTGGTATTCCAACATCAGTACCCCTTCAAATCTTGGATTTGCAACAATGCCTTCGGGAACTTTCTTCGCTGATAAATTTGCAGGGTTTAAAATTTCACAATACCTGCCTTTTAAATTTAAAACATTGGGTAAAAGATATTCGGATATTGAGCTTGAATACCAATCGGCGATCGGTGGCTTTAAAAACCGGCAGGATCATCAGTTTGAATTCACTGCGCTGGATCATTATTACCAGGAAGCGGGACTGATCTGGAACCAGTTCCTGGGAACCGGTTTCGGCGTAGGATTTTCCTATAGATTGGGATATTACCGGACTTCTGAATTTAAAGAAAATATCGGGATTAAAATAAAATTCAATCTTTTAAGATAGCCCGAAAACAAACTCAGATATCAGTTAATCCCGGAATTTCCGGGATTATCTTGTTTAAATACAGGATCAATGAAACCGGCTGTTAATATCAATTGACAAAGTTTTTACAGCATGATAAATATTACTAATTTTGCCCTGTCTTTATGAAAAGGATTTTAGTAATTTTATCTTTCTGTATGTGTATTTTTGGTTTCTCACAATCGAAAGTCACTTCTATTGAAGCTGTTGTCATAGAAGATAAAAGTGATTCAAGAGCCCTTGAAATCCTGAAAAAAGTCAATCAGCAATTTAGTGAAAACTCTCCTAAAACACTTGATTCCTATTCTTACAAATCCTACGAGAAAATCTCTCTGGATATTGACGAAGACAGCATCACCCAATACAAACAGTTCTTTGAAAATGCGGAGTTATTCAGAAAAAAAAGAGAAAAAGACTCCCTGAACAATGTTTCTGCCAGAAAGATATTTTCAAATAGTAAATTATTCCTCTGGGAAAGAGCCCAGGAATTTTTATATTCAAAAAAATACGGCGAAAAAATCAATATTCTTGACAACAGGATTTCCGGGCTGAAGCAGCCGATCTACGAGATGATTGCGCTGCAGCAAAGCAACAGAGACCAGGTTCCCACTCAGGTAAAAAAGGAAAACAGAGGCTTGTACAGATTCTTTTTAACCGATACGATTGAAATAGACGGGAGAAAAAATTTTGTCATCCGCTTCAGGGAAGTCAATTTTAAAAATCCGGATAAAAAACGAAAATACAACGGTGCTATTTACATTGATACTGATACGTACGGCATCAAAAAAATTGAAAATTTCAGCAAAAATAAAAACGACGGCATCATCACCAGTACCTGGATCTATTTCCGCAACAAATGGTTTCTCTCTCATGAAACTGTAAAGCTGAAAATGAGCAATATGGTAATGCAGGAGGATAACAAAGAATCTCCTGATGAAAAACATGTAAAAAATAAAAAGCAGAGTTTTGGAACCTACGCTTTCCTTACTTCCCGGTATTTTGATTATCAGTCGCCTGCGGCAAACGATAAAAATGATTTTAAAGGATATACGTTTTCCGTAAAAAATATTGGTGGAAACACCTTAGCGCAGTACAGGACAGATCCTTTAACAGAGCGAGAACGGAACACTTACAAAACCATCGATAGCCTCGGAAAGATCTATAATATTGACCGTAAAGCGAGGGTTGTAAGCGGTTTGCTGCTAAACGGCCAGATAAAAGCGGGTGTTGTGGATTTTGCGGTTGATGAAATCGTGAATTATAACCTGTATGAAGGCGTCAGAGTAGGAGTAAAAGCCAAGCTTAATGAAAATTTCAACCCGTACTTTTCACCGGATTACACTTTTGCTTATGGATTTAAGGATGATAAATGGAAGTACAGAATCGGGCTTGATATTAAAACCACGCTGGAAAAAGATTCTTATTTCAGGATTGATTATTATGACGATGTCACCGCTTCCGGAGAGTTTTACCGAAGACTGTGGAATTTTAAAATGAGAATGGCCAACTACGGTAACAACCTGAATAACGACCGCTATTATCATTACAGAGGAGCATCCGTTTCCTATCTGAATGACGTTACCAACGGATTGACGCTGGTTTTTGCAACACGCACCAATCTGGAGGAAGCTTTGTTCGATTATTCTTTCCGTGGCAGAGGTTCATCTTTTAACAATTTTAATACTTTATTTACCTTAAAATATTCGCCGAACTCCACCAATATTATGACACCTCAGGGAAAATCCCTTATTGATCAGGAATACCCGGAACTTTATTTCAATTATGAGCAGAGCTACAAAGCATTGAGCGGCGATTTTAATTACACCCGGTTTGATGCGCTGTTTGTCCATAATTTTAAGACCAGGCTGGGAACTACAGGATTCCGGCTGTATGGCGGAATGGTAATTGGAGATGCACCAATCTGGAAAAATTTTACGATGAACGGGCTGGCTTCGCCGAGGAGGGATTTTAATTTCAACCTCACTTCATTTCTGGGATTTGCAACGCTGGAAGGTGGAAAATTCTATAATGACCGGTTTGTAGCCTATTATTTTACCCATAAGCTTCCATGGTATTTCAAAAGTTTCGGGCAGAATATTTCAAGCTTTGATTTTGTATTGAGAGGAACCATCGGAAATATGAAACATCCCGAATATCATCAGTTTAAATTCAAACCGCTAGACCATCTTTATCAGGAAGTAGGCCTGGAGTGGAACAATTTTCTTTCTACCTATTTTAATCTGGGGTTGTTTTACAGGGTAGGTTATTACACCACTCAGAATTTTAAGCAAAATTTTGCCGTACAGTTTAAGCTAAAGCTTCTGGAATTTTAAATAATTAATAAATAAAAAATAGAAATTAAACAAATGCAGACCATCCAAATACAGGCAGAACAGTTTTTTGAATTGTTGAAATTAAAAGATACTTCCATGTGGGAAATTTTTGCCCAGATGATTGACGGAAACGAAAAGGAAATTATTTTTACAGATCAGGAGGAAAAGATATTATTCACCTATATTCTGCCTTCCAATCGGGAAAAACTGGAAGAAGACCGAAAGGAATTTTCAAAGCAGTTTGCGGATAAGCTGGCGAACCTTAACTGAGTTTTAGGGTTGAAAGTTATGTGGTGATTTTCAAAGTAAAAGTTAATTCCGTATTAATTTAAAAAAATCATCATTCATAAACGATCTATTGTTCTCTCACACTCTAACACTAAACACTCCCACTCTCAGACGCTCCCGCTCTTAAACAAGTCAACCGTCCTTTTTGCTTCGGCAACATCATGAACCCTAAGGATTTTTGCACCTTGTTGCAACACTTTCAGGTGAAGCTTCTGTGTTTCTTCGTTGATATCCAGCGGAGATTTTCCCAATGGCTTATAGATAAAAGATTTCCTCGAAATTCCGATGAGTAAAGGAAATTTACCAAAACCTAAATATTGTGTTTCATCAATCATCTTCATCTGATCTTCCACCGTTTTCCCGAAACCGAAACCCGGATCGAGAATAATATCTTTCACTCCTTTATTTAATAGCTGTGTAGCTTTTTCGGAAAAATAGCGGTTAACCGAGAGGATAATATCGGCAAATTTAATTTTGTCGTGCATGGTTTCATAAGAAGGATTTACATGCATCAAAATATACGGAAGATGTGTTTCTGCCGCAGTATCGAACATTTTTTCATCATATTGACCTCCGGAAATATCGTTAATGATATCAATCCCTTCATTAAATCCGAACTTTACCGTTTCAGCATAAAAAGTATCCAGGGAAATTAATGCTTCCGGAAATTCTTTTTTAATTAATGAAATCATATTTCCCAATCTTCTGATTTCCTCTTCTGTGCTTAAAAATTCAGCGTTGGGTCTTGTGGATTGCGGACCGACATCTATAATTTCAGCGCCATCTTTCAGCATTTTGTACGTCTGCTCAAGCGCCGTTTTTTCCGTATTGAATTTCCCTCCGTCAGAAAAAGAATCCGGGGTAAGGTTGAGAATCCCCATGATCTTCGGGAATGACAGATCTAACAACTTCCCGTTACAGTTGATTGAGTTGGAGGGTTGGAAAGTTGAAGAGTTAGAGAGTGAAGGCACTTGAAAACCTGAAAAATGATGATTAGACATAAAACAATATAAGCTGAAATGTATTCTACAAAAATAAAGAATAAAACCCTTTATTGCTCAAAAAAACTCCATTCAAATCTCAAAATATGTACATTCCTACCCTAAAATTGTACACGCTAAACTATCCTATCAAAAATACCGTAACACACAAAATTTCGTATATTTGGGAGATTAAGAAAATTTATGTCAGAAACATCAGTACAGTTTGAGAACATTATCAGTCAGTGCCGTGAGCTTTTCAGCAAGAAACTACAGGATTACGGGCCGGCGTGGCGGGTTTTAAGACCAAGCTCTATTACCGACCAGATTTACATTAAAGTCAACAGAATCCGCACATTGCAGATGACCGGCAAAAAAATGGTGGATGAGAGTGAAGAGGATGAATTTGTGGCAATTATCAACTATTCAATTATTGCGCTTATTCAGCTGGAGAAAGGCTTTTCCAATGATTTTAATGAAAATAAAGAAGAAATCCTGAATCTGTACGATCAATATGCTGCTGAAGCCAGACAACTGATGGAACGAAAAAACCATGATTATGGTGAAGCGTGGAGAGATATGCGCATTTCATCGATCACCGATCTTATTTACCAGAAAGTTTTAAGAACCAAACAAATTGAAGATAACCAGGGAGTTACTGTTGTTTCCGAAGGGCTGGATGCTAATTATTTTGATATGCTGAATTATTCCGTTTTCTGTCTTATTAAATTTTCTGAAAAGAAAAACAGTATAGAATCTCAAAACTAATTTTATATGATCAAAGGTTTATTACGTTTCGTTGTTGCCATTATTTTCATTCTTTCGGGGTTTGTAAAAGCCGTAGATCTGGTAGGCTTTTCCTTTAAAATGGAAGAATACTTCTCTCCTACTGTGTTTAACATGCCGTTTTTTGAAAAATTCGCCTTGCTGTTTTCAATAATTGTGGTGATTCTTGAACTTCTTTTAGGATGTATGCTGTTGCTTAAACTAAAGCTTAAATTTACCCTTTCAGCATTGATTGCCCTTTGTATTTTCTTCGGCTTTCTGACGTTTTATTCGGCCTATTTTAATGTAGTGACGGATTGCGGGTGTTTCGGAGATGCTATTAAATTTACGCCGTGGCAAAGCTTTATCAAAGATATTGTGCTTTTGCTGGCTCTCATTATTTTATTTGTGCTGTACAGAAAAGATTTCAGGAAGAAAGATGCTTACAGCTACAGCGGGAAAAAAGAATCTAATAAAATACAATATATTCTTTTAGCAGTATTTTCTTTGGTAATGATCGGAATCGGAACATACGGAATTATGTATGAACCAGTGATTGATTTCCGTGATTATAAAATCGGTACGGATCTGAAAGCGGAGAAAGAGAAAATCAATAAAAACCCATCGGAATACAAGACGTATTATTCGCTTAAAAATGAGAAGACCGGAGAAGTACTGAAAGTAAACCAGGATGATTACATTAAAGAAACAAAATACTGGGCAGAAGGCTCTCCATGGAAAATTGAGGAAGGAAAAAATGAATCTGTTCTAATTAAAGAAGGCTATAAATCTGAGATTGTTAAATTTAAGGTTGAAGATCCTGCGGGAATGGATGCAACGGAAGAAATCATCAAAGCACCCAAAGCCATTCTTGTTTTTACTTATCATCCGAAAGAGGTTTCCCCGGAATTGCTGAAACAGGTGGAAGCAAAAGCAAAAGCTCAAAAAGCTAATGTTGTATATGGTGTTTCAACAGAACCAGACACTTTCAGAACCATTAAAAATATGATGATGGACGGCACGGCCATTAAAACCATTGCAAGAAGCAATCCTTTCGTGCTGGTATTAGAGAACGGGAAAATTATCGACAAACAGCCGGCGAAAGAATATATTAAATAAGCTTCTCAATTTAATAATACTAACTTTAATTACATTCAATAATGCAGAAATCAAATAAACCAATTGCGGGATACCATTTATTAATGATCTTATCTTCGGTAGACGGAGAATTTGCTCCGGAAGAGGGGATGCTGGTGCAGCAATATCTGGCAGATGAATTTCCTTTTACAACGGATCTTGATAATGAACTCGAAACGATCGCTCTCCTTAAACCTGAGGAATGGAAAGCCCACTTTGGGTTCCATGCCCGTTGCTTCTATGATGATTCTACGGAAGAGGAACGCCAGAGCTTCATCCAATTCGCTAAAACATTAATTAAAGCTGATAATACGGTAACTGATGAAGAGCATTCTTATTATACGCTTTTGAAAAAAATATGGGAGATTAATTAAAAAAATAGGACTGGAAATTAAATTTAACCTTGACTTCTAAATTCAACTTTAAAAATAAAAAGAAACTATGAGAAGAAAAATAGTTGCAGGAAACTGGAAAATGAACAAGAATGTAATTGATGCCCAACAATTGATGGTTCAGTTACTAAGCTATAAAAATAATAATGCGGCCAACTGTGAGGTATGGATTGCGCCGCCGTCTTTGTATCTAATGATGGCAAAAGATATTTTCGAGAAAGATGAAATTGGCGTTTTTGCACAGGATATGAGCGAGCATGAAAGCGGTGCTTACACCGGAGAAATTTCTGCAGATATGCTGGAATCTATTGATGCGACAGGTTCTTTAATTGGACATTCTGAAAGGAGACAATACCACGGTGAAACCGATTCTCACTGCAACAAAAAAGTAAAACTTGCTTTAGATAAAGGTCTGATTCCGGTATATTGTAATGGAGAAACGTTGGAACAGAGAAAAGCCGGACAACATTTTGAAGTGGTAAAAAACCAGACGGAAGTGGCTTTATTCACACTTTCCGCGGAAGAAATTAAAAAAGTGGTTATCGCTTACGAACCGGTTTGGGCAATCGGAACCGGAGAAACAGCAACTCCTGAGCAGGCTCAGGAGATCCACGCGCACATCAGAAGCATTATTGCTGCGAAATACGGACAGGAAGTTGCTGATGAGGTTTCTATTTTATACGGTGGCTCTGTAAAACCGGAGAATGCTAAAGAAATTTTCTCCCAACCTGATATTGATGGCGGACTGATTGGCGGTGCTGCCTTGAAGCTGGAAGATTTTTCAAAAATTATTGAGGCTCTTAACTAAAAGTTTGCTTTCAAACAAGTGAAAAAGTTTATTTTAATATTTTTTGGAATTCTTTTATTTGATATTGTCTACACTTTCTTGTATGATCAGTTTTTAATTGGAATTCAGCCTGAATTTTTACAATATCCATTAAGTGCCATTCAATATCTTGCATGTTCACCGGCAATTTTCTTTAATAAACTGTTGCCTTTTTATGCACCGATACCAGTTTATCAATTAATTCTGATATTTTTAGGAAATGTATTTTTACAAACCCTTTTAGTATATACTATTTTCTTTAAAAGGAGAAAGGTTATGCTGGAAGAATAAAAAAAGTTTCGGGGGCATCTTCGATGC
>NZ_JAYLAA010000067.1:0-22801 GCF_035819015.1 Chryseobacterium salviniae
CCCCCCCCCCCCCCCCCCCCCCCCCCCAAAAACTCAAAAATAGCGAGTGCGGAAAGCGGGATTAAGCTCCTTAAAAAATTCCGACACCCTGTCATTTATTTGTTAAAGATATTAATAATAACAAATTATCTGATGTTATATTTTTCAGATTTAAAGCTTAACTTCTTTAATCCCTGCTGAATTTCGGGAGCATTCATGAATAATTTCCACAAAAAGCCGGTTCTGTAATTTTCAATCATCGGCGCAATGGTTCCCTGATCAATGGCAAGGTATCTTGGGGTAAACCAGTTGTCATAATTGATTGAAGTTGCGTCGTAAGGTCCGGCATAGCCAATAAATTGAGGTTTCTGTGTATAGATGAACCTTAAAAAATCCATGGATTCTTTTGGCGTGTACGGAAAGCTGCTTAATGCTGCAGTAGGAGTAATTACACCTTTGTCATTTTTTGGGAAATGTGCGTCATATCCTGTTGTTCCGTCACTGTTTCGGGAGTAGCTTGCGGTAAGTCCCCAATAATTTGGCCCGTATCCTTTCCAGTTTTTAGGGTTTTCAACACAATACTTGTAATCAATAAGAACTTGATTTCTGTTCAGATCGAAATAATTTTTGATTAATTTATCTGAAAGATTCGTAGGATCTAACCCGATATAGGAGTAATGTGCCCAAAATAAGGGGCCACCGTATTCTTCGGCGCCATTGTGCTTTACGTATAAAGGAAGTCCGTATTTTGTGTTGTCTGAAAGATAGGTTCCGTTTCTCGTCCAACCTTTGTAGTAGGTTTCCGCATCTATGGGATAAGTTGGTGATGATGCTGCTAAAATATAGGTAATCAGGCATTCATTATAGCCTTCGAGCGGAAAATTCATTTGCCAGCCGTAATTGGGTGACCAGTGCCAGTATAATACTTTCTCTCCTCCTTTGGTGTACCAGTTCCACTGAATTCCTTTCCAAAGTTCATCGCATTTTTTGGCAAGCGCTTTTTCTTCGGCATTTCCGTTTTTGAAGTATTCGCGGACCATTAAAATTCCGGAAGTTAAAAATGCCGTTTCTACTAAATCTCCGCCATTGTCTTTTTTCCCAAAGGGAACTGTTTTCCCGGTTTCCCCGTTGATCCAGTGAGACCAGGCTCCTTTATGCCGGTCTGCTTTTGCGAGAAAATCCATCATTACAGTCAAACGTTTCACCGCTTCTTTTCTTGGTACAAAACCTCTTTCAACCCCTACCAGAACGGTAGCCAGTCCAAAGCCTGAACCACCTGTGGTAACAACGTGTTTGTCATTTTCAGGGTAGATATTGTCTTCGTGGTAACGCTCGCGGCCGAGCTTAGAATTGGGTTCTGCGTAGTCCCAAAAGTATTTTAATGCATCTTTCTGCACCCTATCCATTAATTGTTCATCTGTGATATCATTTTTCACGATTTGAGGTTGCGAGGCCTGCTGTTGCGGAGCCTGTGAATTTTTACATGAAACCGTGAATAGAGATAGTAAAGCGATTGATGCTATTATCCTCTTCATAATTTAATTTTTATTTTTTAAAATCCATACTGTGTGGAATGGAAGCCCAGTTTTAAAAGTCCCTGTTTAACATCAGGAGCATTCATAAACAACTGCCATAAGAACTGATTTTTATAGTTTTCCACCATTGGCGCGATGGTTCCCTGGTCTATCGCCAGATATCTCGGTGTCACCCAATTGTAATGAACCGAATATGCATCATAGGGACCTGCAATACCAATATATTTGCTGTAATTTTCATTATATAAAAATCTAAGTACATTCATACTTTCTGTAGGGGTATAAGGCATATCTGAAAGTGCCGCTGTAGGCGAAATAACACCTAAATCATTATTGGGCTGATGTGCAGCGTATCCTGTTGATCCGTCCGTATTTCTTGAATAGCTTGCGGTAAGTCCCCAGCTTTTTGAATTGTACCCCAGCCAACCTTTAGGATTCGTTACACAGTATTGATACATAATCCTAGCATGGTTTGCTGTTGCTTCTCCATAATTCACATATTCGTCGGAGAGTCCTCTAGGATCCAGACCCAAGAAAGAATAATGCGACCAGAACATAGGTCCTACCGTTCCGTTTGCACCATTGTGATTTACAATAACAGGAATTCCATATACCGAGGCAGTACTTTTTATCGTTCCATTTCTGGCCCAACCCTGCTGGTAAACAGGTTTATCAATCGTATAATCAGGTGAAGCAGCAGCCAGCACATAAGTAATTAAAGTTTCGTCGAAACCTTTCAGCTGCATATTCATCTGGAAATTATAATTTGGCGACCAATGCCAATATAGCACATTTTCGCCTTTTGTGTACCAGCTCCATTCAATTCCTTTCCATAGTGCGTCTGCTTTTTGAGACAGTGCTAATTCTGAAGCGTCGGAAGAGTTTTTAAAATATTCTCTTACACAGATTAGCCCCTGTGCCAAAAATGCTGTTTCTACAAGATCTCCTCCGTTATCCATCGTGCTAAACGGAATAACCTGTCCGGTCGTTCCATTCATCCAATGTGGCCAGGCTCCATGGAAGCGGTCGGCATTCTGCAGAAAATTAAGAGATGTTGTGAGTCTTGAAACGGCTTCTGATCTTGGAACGTAACCATTTTTAATTCCGACCAGAATAGTCATCAAACCGAAACCTGATCCTCCTGTAGTCACCACATTGGCGTCCTGAGAAGGATTATCGGTATGGTATCTTTCTCTGGCGAGTTTTGAATTTGTTTCTGCATAATCCCAAAAATATTTTAAAACATCTTTCTGAACCATTTCAGTAAGCTGCTGATCTGTGTAGTTGTTGGGTACCTCCGTGCCACCACCTCCAATTGGTGTTCCGGAACTAGCCGGTGTATCATCTGAAGAACAAGAATTTAATAAAGTTCCGATGAATACTATTGAAGCTATCATTTTTCTCATAGTCCAAATATATAAAAAAAGAGCCTAATTACAGGCTCTTTTAGACTTATCTTCCGTCTTTTTCAAGTTTGTATAATGCAATTACATCAGAGCTTTTCAAAGCCACATTGTATATTCTGAATTCATCCAGCTGTCCGGCATAACTTGTAGCCCAATCCTGCTGTGATCCATTATTCTGTGGGGGTAATGTTTCAAATTGATGTGATCCGAAAACCACCTTCCCATTTGTTCCTCCCATTTGGAAGTTACCGTATCCAGGAGCATTGGCAGGATTGCTTGCGCCGCCAGGATCTGAAGCAAACCAAGTTGCAGCTCCCCCAAGTTCACCACCGGCCGGGGAATAAGCAAATCCATCAAGATTTTTAGCTGCTTCACCGTCTTGATATACATAACATTTACTTGTGGTAGCATCATAAGCAAAAACTACATGAACCCATTTTCCTTTATATCCATCAAGGTTAGCTATAACACCCTGCCCTTTCCAGGAAACTCCTGTCCTGCTATTTTCAACACCCAGTTTAAGTCTGATCCTATTTGGTTTGGAAGCATCCGGGTTTTCTATAAATAGATTAATACCTCCCCAAAATTCGGTAGGACGAACTATTGTAAAAATACCTTGAGCACCTTTCCCCTGTCCCGGAGTTGCTGGATCTACTGTCCCATCGCTTTTCATCCAAAAGGCAATGGTAAAACTATTCAGACCTGTAATTGCAGTTGTAGCATTAGCAACAGAATACTTCATTTCTGAGGAAGAGCCATTGTATGCCATTCCTTTCACACCTGATGTGTATGCAACACTTTGAGGCATTTGCCCTGTAATATTATTTACTTTATCATTTAAGTTATTTTCAAAACTTAATTTTGCAACAAGATTAACGGATGCTACTTCATCTGAATTTTGAAATCCTCCGATAGAAGAATATGGTATTGGCGGATTGTCTTTATCGATGCTATCTTCGCAGCTAATAGCAATTATACTAAACAAAAACGCTGCGCCTATATATTTAATTAAATTAATATTTTTCATCTGTTATACTGTTAAGAATTAATAACCTGGATTTTGTGTAGCCAATCCTTTTGCTTCAAGAATAAACTTATTAGGAATAGGGAAAACTTCATGTACTCCAACTTTGAAAGTTTTTCCATTTGCAGCCATAGCAGCTTGTGCCTGCCCTGTTCTCACTAAATCAAACCAACGATCATGCTCAAAAGCTAATTCCAATCTTCGTTCTTTGTAAATTGCCGTTCTCATATTTGCTTGTGTAGTTGCTGTTGAGTTAGCAAGACCCGCTCTGTTACGAACCTGATTCAAATATGTCGCAGCATTAGAAGTCTGTCCTAATTCATTAAGAGCTTCAGCTTTCATTAATAAAACTTCTGAATATCTTAGATAGCGAATATTTGCATCTGAATCATCATCTCCTGTAAATGCAGAAGAATACGCTTTGTAATTGTAGTATGGATTTTCTACTGTTGCAGGTACTATTCTTCCATCGTATAAAGTTGAATTTCTAAAAATAATAGTAGCATCTCTTCTTTCTGTATCGCCTTCTGAGTTAAAAGCGTCAACCAAGCTTTGAGAAGGAGTGTTGAATCCCCATCCCCATCCTCCGGCACCACGAGCACCCTGAACCTGGGAATACTGTTGGATCCCTGGCTGGCTAGGACCTCCTTTGCCTTGAATTTCAAAAACTGATTCTGCATTATTTTCACCAGAAACTTTGTAAATATCCTGGAAATTTGGAGTTAAGGAATAGCCTACCACCTGATCACATTGGTCAACTACCTGCTGCCATTTTTTCTGATATAGGTATACTTTTGCAAGTAAAGCATGAGCTGCACCTTTAGAGGCTCGGCCCATATTGCTCCCTGTGTAAGCACTTTTAGAAGGCAATGCAGCAATGGCTGCCTGTAAGTCGCTTTCAATAAAAGCATAAATCTCTGCTTTTGATTTTCTTGTGAAAACCATTGTACGATCTTCTTCTGTATTTTCAAATACTTTATTAACCAAAGGTATATCTCCGTAACTTCTTACTAAAATAAAATATGAAAACGCTCTTAAGAATTTTGCTTCACCCTCAAGTCTACTTCTTAAAGATGCATCTGCTTTATCTAAAAGAGGAAGGTACTTCAATGCCTGATTTGATCTGTTGATCGCCTGATAATGACCTTCCCAAACATCCTGAAAAGAAGGAGATGTTGAGGAAAATGTAAGTGCATCTAAAACGTCTTTATCACTACCAGAATCTCCAGGAGATGATCCTTTATCTGCATCGTCACTTGTAATGCTACTAATTCCTATCCATGCAAAAGTACTGGTATTCCAATCGAGATATTTTGCATAAATGGAGGTAACAAAACTTTCTGCACCATCATTGTTATTGTATTCACTTAATATGTCTTCTAAAGCTATCTGCTCTGTTGGTGCTGTATCTAAATAATCATCACTACAATTCTGATTTAAAAAGGATAGTGATAAAACTGATAAAAATATTATTTTCTTTTTCATAATTGATTCTAAGTATTAAAATTTAACATTTACCCCAAAAACAAATGAACGCAATGAAGGATAAGCATCCAATTCAACTCCTGTGAGTCCGTATGGATTACCATCTGCGTTTAATTCAGGAGAAAATCCTGAGAATTTCTGGAAAATAAAAGGGTTAATAGCACTTACATAAAACCTTAATGAGGAAATATATTCCACAGGTTTACTAAAATTATATCCTAATGTAATATTATTTATTCTGAAAAAGTCTCCAGATTCTAAGTAATAAGTTGAAGCAATCGGAACTGCATTGAATGGCGCAGGATTTGCCGAAGATGTATTAGAGGCTGACCAAAAATCAGAAGCAACATCATACTCAACATTTTCTCCTGAGAATCGCTGTGCCTTTTTACCATTATAAACTTTGTGGCCAAATGCTCCAAACCCGTTAATTGCTAAATCTACATTTTTATAACGTAAATCTATATTGATCCCGAGTGTAGATTTTGGAATATAAGATCCAAAGAATTGTCTATCTTCAGCATCCTGAGAACCTGTTCTGCCATTACCATTAGTATCAACGTAAGTCATATTTCCATTAGCATCAAGTCCGTTAGCTTCCCAAAGATAGAAACTACCTAAAGGCTGTCCCACTGCTTGTTCACCAAAATATTTAGTCCACTGGCCATTGCCTAAGCTACCCCCTAAAATTGGGTTAACACCTGAAACAATTTCATCAAGTCTATTCTTGTTATGTGAATAGTTTGCGTTAAATGAGTATGAAAAATTTTCCCCTGCGGTATCCTGCCATCCCAACATTATTTCAAATCCTTTGTTTGAAACTTTACCCAGGTGAGAATATCCCAGATCTGAAATCCCTGAAGATGAAGGAGGTATTGAAGCTAGTACAATATTTGTTGTTACTTTATTATACAAGTCAAAAGATCCACTTAATTTTCTATTAAATAATGAAAAATCTACACCTCCACTTGTTTCTTCCGTAATTTCCCAGCCAAGGTTTGGATCTAAAAGTTGATTATTGGTTGTTCCGTTTGCATTACTTGCACCTCCAAATGAATAATTATAATTTGCCCCTGAAGCTAAAGTAGGAATATTTAAAGGTACATTTTGATTACCCAATCTACCCCATCCTCCACGTAGTTTTAAAGAACTGATGATAGAAATATCTTTTAAGAAATCCTCTTCAGAAATAATCCAACCCGCACCAAATGATGGGAAATTCCCCCATTTTTGACCTTCTGCAAATTGTGAAGATCCGTCTCTTCTAATAGTAGCAGTTAATAAATACCTGTTCATCAATTTATATTGAGCCCTACCAAAATAAGATACAGTTCTATTTTCATTAAAGTCTATACTGTTAAGATTAACTAAACTTGCATTAGTCACATAGTCAATATTATCTAGATTCCAGTAATTGCTATTTCCAGAGAGGTTCTGACGAACCATTCTTAATCTGTTGGTTCCAGATCTGAAAGTAGTTTCGGTACCTACAGTTGCTTCAATATTATGAATTGATGCAAATGTTTTATTATATGTTAAGTAGTTGGTTAACTGCCAATTGTAA
This sequence comes from Chryseobacterium salviniae, assembly GCF_035819015.1. Taxonomy (NCBI): domain Bacteria; kingdom Pseudomonadati; phylum Bacteroidota; class Flavobacteriia; order Flavobacteriales; family Weeksellaceae; genus Chryseobacterium; species Chryseobacterium salviniae. The sequence goes on from NZ_JAYLAA010000067.1 coordinate 6,994, forward strand.
TAATCCTCTTTTACATTTGTTAGCTGATTACTATAAGCTGGTGCTGCCTGACCAATTAATCTTACCCCATTGTCAAAAGCATAACTCTTAAAATTATAATATTCACCACTAAATTGTGATGTTAGCTTTAATCCGTCGAATAAATCTACATCAAGCTTCAGCCCTCCCTGCATCTGCATAGATTTTTGTCGTTCATTATTCAATTCTAATTGAGCTAACGGATTTCCGACATTGTTAAACTGAGACACACCTGTTGGAGAAGCAAACCCATCCGATCCTACAATAGAAACACCATACTGACCGTCAGCAAAATAAACTGGTACAATAGGAGATTGTTTATATGCTGTAGTAAAAGCACCTAGTGGTTTGGGTGTAATATTAGCAAATGCAATACTTAAGTTCTGTGATAAAGTAATTCCTTTAGAAATTTTAAATTCATTATTTGTTCTTACTGTTGCACGATTATAGTCAGTTCCTTTTAAAATAGCTTCTTCATCGTAATTATTTAAACTCAAAAAATATTTTGCTTTATCTGAAGATCCTGAGATACTGACATTATGTTGATTGTAAATACCAGTTCTGGTAATGGCATCAAACCAGTCTGTGTTTACCGGTTGATCCTGAGAAAATTTGGTTGTTCCGGAAGCAATATTATTGTATAAGCTAAACAGGTTGCTTCCTGCCATCTTTACTTTTTTCAAAGGATTTCTAATTCCAATGAAGCCGTCATATTCAACAGTTACTCCTCTTCCTCTTCCGCTCTTAGTAGTAATGATGATTACACCATTTGCACCTCTATTACCGTAAATGGCCAACGCAGAAGCATCTTTGAGAACATCATACGTTAAGATGTCATTGGTATTAATATTGTTGATATTGTCTGCAAACAAACCATCAACTACATATAAAGGATTTCTTCCCGCTGTAACAGTACCCAAACCTCTGATAAGAATTGTAGGAGTTGAACCCGGCAAATCAGATGCACTTACCTGAACACCGGCTACTTTTCCCTGGATTGCTTGTGAAGCGTTTAAAACTTTTGTTTTTGATACTTCTTCAGCTTTTAATGAACTTACTGCAGTCGTATTATCGATTGCTTTTCTACTACCATATCCAATCATCACCACTTCCTCAATCTTCTGCTCTTTCGCAACAGTATCATTGGGTGTGGTTTGTGCATTGACATTCATACCGAAGTATAAAACAGCAATGAGACATGAATACTTTAAATCACGTTGTTTCATATAGTTATTTTTTATTCGTACAATCATAATGTGAAAAGATACCCGGATCTTTTCCTGCTTATCATGGAAATATTGCATATTCTCACAAAAAGACATTAGTCAAAATTATAAAAATATCTTGAACAATGTTAATTTTACTTAATGTTTTTATTGTTTAGTTAAATAGTTATTTTTATTTACAATTGATCTAATAATTGTATTTTTAAAAACGTATTCAATTATTAATGAGAAAAATTTTATTATAGATAAATATAAGCATTGTTTTAACAAAATAATTATATTATCACATTTATAAAAACTCATACTATTTATTTAAGATAGGTTTTAACATCTCATTATTCTACATTATAAAATTTGTTAAAACAATATTTGTCGTTAAATTTGGTTCATTATTTGAACGGTGATTTATTTTTAATCAATTACAATGAAAAAATATATTATTGCTGCTGCCATTCTTATAGGTACGGGAGCTGTTATCAATACATCCGTGCAGTCTTGCACCTCTCTGGCAACATCAGATCTTGGTTTATCGGTAATCAAAAGATTTCTTCTGAATGGAATCGATAAAGGTGTCAATATCTACAGCAACAGGGAAGCTTTTCTTCAAAATAATATGGTAGACAAGGCGCTGCCGAAGCAGCTGCGAGAAATCAATGCCATGCTGGAGAAAGTAGCTCCTTCTCTTGTAGCAAAAGAGAGGGAATATATTGCAGATGCAGCCGTTTATACCGTGAATATTTCAAAACCTATTCTCGTGAATGCCGTTAACAGCCTTAATGCACAGGATGTCACAAGAATCATTCAGGGAGAAAAAGGAACTGCCACACTGATTCTGAAAGAAAAAACATCGCAACAGCTCATTGCTGCCATCACGCCAAAGGTTGAAGAGCAGCTGAATCAATATGGAATTACGAGAAGCATTAATACTGCTTTATCAGGAAGCAATCTTCTGAACGGGCTTCTTGGAGGCAGCAAAACTACGGTAAATTCCGGCGGACTGAGCCAGCTGGCTTCTGAACAACTGGTAAACGGTTTGTTCAATATCATTGAAGATTATGAAATTCAGAATTCCAAGTCCCTTTTGGGACCGCTTGGAAAATAGAAGAATTTTCGCTATATTTATATATTATTACAACTGAAGATGGATATTTTACAAGGAAATCAACATGCAAGTCCGGACGATTTTTACAATTCTTTGAAGACTAAATTGGAAGATCACCACGATTTTCCGGATGATTATTTATTCAAATTTATCATTCCTACCAATCAGGCAAAACTTACCGAAATTTACAGGGTTTTTGACGGGATTAAATTTACCCTGGGAAACAGAGAAAGCAAAAACGGAAAGTATACGGCGTGCAATATCAATGCATTTGTTCTGGATGCCAATCAGGTAGTTAAGATCTATAAAGAAGTAGCTAAGATAGAGGGCGTTATTCTTTTATAAGTTTTTTCATTCTCGCCAGGTAAGCATCTTCAACTTTCAGCAATTTTTCAATCTTAAAGCCATTGTTTTCAGCTGCATTTTTCAAGGTATTAAAATCAAGGTACAGCCATTTGATCGGTACTTCGGATTCTCCTTTGTAATGTATGATATAATCCAGCTCGCCATAATATCCTTCCGCCGGAATATATACCCCACCGTCTTCATCACGGTCAAACATATAGAGAATATCCGTACTGTCGATCAGGATCTGCCCGTTTTCATTGAGAAGGGAATGCAGCTTTTTCAGATAAATATCAATTGCCTGAAGGCTCTGGAAAATCCCGGTTCCGTTCATTAATAAAAGGATTGTATCAAAAGTTTCACCGGAGAATTGCAGCATGTTTTCAGCTACTGCTTTTTTTATTCCTCTCAATTTACATACTTCAATGGATTTAGGAGAAATATCAAGAGCGGTTACGTCAAGCTTTTTTTCATTCTGAAGATATAAAGAATGTGATCCGGCACCGGCTCCTATATCAAGTACCTTACCGTGAGACAGCTCCAGTGCTTTCTGCTCAATTTCATTCATTTCTTCAAAATCCCGGAAGAGATACGCAACGGGAAGTTCATCTAATTCGGATATTGAAGTTTCGGTCTGCAGGTCCCGGGGATTTTCCTGATGATAATACTCCCAGATCGCCTTTCCCATAAGGTCTTTCATAGTGCTTATTCTGACTGTAAAGATAGATTTTTTTCATTTATTTTCCGGAAATTTAGTCATTAACATTATCGCCGCAAATTAAATGCCGGGCTTTTATAAGTAAAGTTTAATTGATAACCATGATTTAAAAATATAAGTTAGATGAAAATTTCAACCCCGAATTCTCTAAGCCAGATATAGAACAAATGTAAGCAATCTGCCGAGTGATTACAAAAATTTGTTATTTTAGTGTAACCAAACTACAGCTATGAGAAAAATTGATTTGCTTTTTGCAGAATATAGTGAAAGCCACAGGAATTTTACCAACAAACTGATCCACTGGATTTGTGTGCCGCTGATTTTCTGGAGCATTTTAGGATTTATTTCCCTTATTCCGTCTAAGTCAATCGGCTTTATTTATATTGGTGAAATAAGTTACGTCAGCTTCGCAGCAATAGCTTTAGTGACTCTCTTTTATTTAAGGCTTTCCTTTATCGTAAGCATCATTATGTTTATCCTGATGGTGATTATGGAAAGTTTTGCGTATGGAATCAATATCCGTTTTAAAGAAAACGCATGGATCGTTTACCTTTCGGTCTTTGTAATCACTTGGATTTTCCAGTTTGTAGGCCATAAAATTGAAGGCAAAAAACCATCTTACCTTAAAGATTTACAATTTCTTTTAATCGGGCCAATCTGGCTGTTAAGCTTTATTCTTAAAAAACTGGGAATCAGATATTAGACTTTCAGGTATGGAAGATGGAGCCAGATGATGGAAGTAGGTTTCATAATCTACGCCTTTCCTCTTCTTTCAGCATCATGCTTCAAAGCTGCTTAATCTTCAAGGGCATACACCGCAAAGCTGGCCAGCCAGTGATCGCCGCCATAATTTCCCTGGAAAAGCAGTGGAAGGCCGTTACTCAGAAACAATGCTGCCGTTTTCTGAAATTGCTTTTTTAAAGGATGATTATCCGGAAGAGATTTTGCAATCCCTTTCATGCACCAGGCTTTTGAAAAGGATAAACCAACTAAATGTACCGTCTGATAATCGGACAGATCGCTTACTACAGGGATTTTTTCAATATTTTCCAGACTTCGCTTTTCGTAGAAATTATTTAACCATATCACAAATTGTTTCTGAGGTAAAACTCTTCTCATTAAATCTGCTATTTCAAGGCTTGGAGAAAAGAAATCCGATCCGTCCGGTTCAAGATAAGCCGGTGTTTTTTCGTCCTTTAAATAAAAATATTTAGCTTTTTCGATCAGCTGATTTTCAAATTCCTTGTCTCCGGCCGACCTTGCCCAATCCACCGCGAAAGCCATGGCAAAAGCACTGTTGGGATGAACACCGGTTCTGTTCGGATAAGTCTGCTTGGGTAAATAGGCTTTCCAGGCCGATAAAATTTTATCCGTTAAAGGTTTAAGATTCTGATGCCAGATTTTAGCTTTGGGATGCTTCCATGTGATAAGTTCTTCATCCAATTTCAGGAGCCATGCCCAGCCGTAGGTTCTTTCAAAAGTTGTGGTAAGCTGATATTTGGTAAAATAATCTGCTTCCGCCTGCAGATTTACTTTGCTGAATGATTGATCGAGCGTTTTTTCAATCTCTTTCGCTATGGTAAGGCCCGGCTTTGTCTTTAATAAACGAACCAGCATCCAGTGCCCATGCACCGAACTGTGCCAGTCGAAACAGCCATAAAAGCTGGGGTGCAAAGCTTTCGGACTTAGAGGAACCTCATTTTCATTGTTGATGATGTGCGCGGTTTTATTCGGATATTCCTGAGTGATGCAATGCAAAGGTTTTTCGGATAATTTTATGGCCATCTCATCGGTAAGTTTCGGAACTTCCTGGGCAAACATCAAAACCGGAGAAAAGACAATAGCTAAAAGACTTTTTTTCATTGGTTAAAAATATAAAATTAATTCAATTTTTCATTCATGATCAGGTTAAAAACATAAATCTAAATTATCTTCACTATTTTTTAACATTTATTAAAAAATTATCAAATAAATCCAATTTTAAGCATGATTTCTGATAATATTCCCGAAATTTTATTCATGAAAAAATTACTTATACCTCTGTTTTGTTTATTATTATTTCAATGTAAAAAAATGAAACGCAGTCGCTCAATGCCAGTCTTGCTGATGTATTAGAAGAAGATAAAGTAGCTGCAGTTAGTGAGCCAATTTCAGTATCTGAAAAAATGATGCCCAGTCAAGAAGTCAGCAGGCAAAATCCTTCTTCACAGATTAATACAATTACAAAGAAGATTATCAAAGACGGTGAAATGAAAATTCAGGTAGGTGATATCAAAAAAGCCCAGGAACAGATTAATTCTATTCTCAAAAACAATAAAGCCTACATTCAGAAAGAAGAGTTTCAGAATAATGATACTGAGGAAAATATCGACTTAACAATTAGAGTTCCTCATCAGAATTTTGATGCTTTGGTTAATTCTTTTTCGGATGGTTTTGGTTCGGTTTTAGCTAAAAACATCTCTTCGAATGATGTCACTGAAGAGTATACTGATGTTTCCATCAAACTTGCCAATAAAAAGATCTATCTTGAGAAATACCGCGATATGCTGAAAAGTGCAAAAACAACGAAAGACATTTTGGAAATTCAGGAAAATATCCGTGAACTGGAAGATGAAATCGATGTTTCGGAAGGCAGGCTTCGTTTTATAGACGACCGCGTAAATTACAGTACTTTGAATTTAAATTTATACAAAGAAAAAATCAGAAGTTCAGCAACATCTACAATTGGCTTTGGAAGCAGGTTCGGAGATTCAGTAACTGAAGGCTGGAACAGCTTTGTGGCTTTTCTTTTGGGAATTATTTCGCTTTGGCCGTTCTTTTTGCTGATTCCTGTGGTTGTATTTCTTTGGAGAAAATGGAGAAACAGGAAGAAAAAATAAATCAGATTTTTTTCATTATTTTGCTAAAAAACAAATGAATGAAAATGAAATTTCTTATCTGGTAAGAAAATGTATTTTAATGTATACAACAAACTTGATCCCGGGCTACTTGAAATTGTTTACCAGCGAATATTAATTTATGAGCTTGAAGAAAACGGATTGGATATAAAATCAGAAGTAGAAATACCTGTTATCTATGACGAGAAAAAGTTTGATTTAAATTTCAGAATTGATATTCTGGTGGAAAATAAGGTTATTTTGGAACTAAAATCTGTAAAAAGTATTGAAGAAATTCATTACAAGCAATTGCAGACTTATTTGAAACTTTCAGATAAAAGGCTCGGATTATTGATTAATTTTAATACAACAAATATTTTAGATGGAATTAAAAGAGTAGTCAATAAGTTATAATTTTCTCCCACGCTGATTTCGAAGATCGGGCAGATCTTAATCTAATCAGCGTAATCTGCAAAATCAGCGCGAGATTATAAATCTTCTATTTCACGAGGAAAAATATATTGCCGGGATTTTATGCAGTTTTGGTTTGTGCTTCCGTTGATGAATTCATGTTCCGAATCATTGATATTGGCGACAATGTACAGCTTTGTATTGGAAGACAAAAATTTCTCCCGCTGATCTTGCGGATCAAGCAGATCTTAATTTAATCAGCGTAATCTGCACAATTATTGTGAAATTATAAATCTTCTATTTCCCCAGTACAAACACAGCCGGAATTTTATGGAGTTCCGGTTTTTGCTTCTGCCATTCTTTGATGGTTTTGGTCTTGATGAATTCATGTTCCGGATCGTTGATATTTGCGGCAATACAAAGTTTTGTATTAGGAGATAAAAACTTCGTGAGGTCTTCAAAAAGGGCATTATTCCGGTATGGCGTTTCCATAAAAATCTGCGAATATCCTGTCTTCTGAACCAGACTTTCCAAATGAAGAATCTGTCTTTTCTTTTCACTTTTATCAATCGGAAGATAGCCATTGAAGGTAAATTCCTGCCCATTAAAACCACTCGAAATCAACGCTAAAATAATTGACGAAGGCCCTGAAATCGGGATAACCCGGATGTCCTTTTCATGACACCATTTTACCATAAGATTTCCCGGATCTGCAATACAGGGAAGTCCGGCTTCCGAAAGCAATCCGAAATCCTGTCCTTTCAGCATCAGCTCCTGTGCTTCTTTCATATCTGCGTTCCCGGTATATTTATCCAGCAGAAAAAGTTTTAAATCAGGCTGTTTCTTTTCAGGAGCAAAGAATTTTACGACTTTCCTGGCAGTTTTTTCATTTTCCACGAAAAAATAATCGGTCTGCATGATATATTCTTTTATCACCGGTGAAAAATGGTCGATTGGAGTATTTTCCGAAAGGTAAGCAGGAAGTAGAAAAAGCATTGTTGTATTTTTTAGTTTTTCTTAAAATTTAGAAATCTGTGGTCTTTTAACTGGCCATTATTGGACAAAGGTAAAGCTTTATGCCGGAATTTGTTTTAAAATAGCATCACAACCACGACCCAAAAGCTGAAAAACCTCTTCAAAATCTTTCATATCGCCCCAATACGGATCCGGAACTTCGGCATTCTGATGGTCGCCCAAAACCTCCAGAAACAAGGAAACTTTTTTTCGTTGATCTTCGTCTCCTGCTTTAGAAACTACATCTGCTAATACATCCACATCCATGCAGTAAATTTTATCAAATTTTTCAAAATCTGCGTTTGTAATGGGCCTGGATCTCTGTTGGGAAATGTCAATTCCGTGAAGCGCAGCGGTTTGTACGGCTCTTTTATCAGGATGTTTCCCTTCATGGAGTGAAATGGTTCCTGCTGAATCTATATAAAAATCTTCAGGAGCTTTAGCTTTCATAATTCCCTCTGCGAGCGGACTTCTGCAAATATTTCCGAGGCAGACCATCAGTATTTTCATGGCGGTGTTGTATTAAAATTCAAACAAAATTAAATAAAAAATGAAGAATAAAATTTATTCTCCATTTTCAATATTTACATTAAATTATTTCTTATTGCTTAATTCTTTCGGATAGTTCCTTCACGTATTTTTTTACCTCTTTATCAATCTTGGAAACATCTTTAATTGTTTCACAGGCATACATTACCGTAGAATGGTCTTTTCCTCCCATTTCCTCGCCAATCTTAGTAAAGGTTGCATTCGTAAGCTCTTTCGCGAAGTACATAGCGAGCTGTCTTGGAAGGGCAATTTCTCTTTTTCTGGTTTTGGATAAAAGCTGTTCTCTTTTGATTCCGAAATAATCGCAAACCACTTCCTGAATGTAAGGAATATTGATAATTTTCTTCTGATTGGCTGCAATCTTATTGATGGTATCCTTTAATAGCTCAAGGCTTAAATCTGATTTATAAATGGTAGAATACGCAATCACGGAATTAATCACACCGATAAGTTCTCTTACGTTGGTTTTAGCTTCCGAAGCAAGGAAATCCAGCATGTCATCTGTAAGGACAATACCGTCTCTGCTTAATTTATCAACGATAATCTGTTTACGGGTGTTGTAATCCGGAGATTTGATCTCTGCGGAAAGCCCCCACTTGAAACGGGAAACAATTCTGTCCTGAATATCCATGATATCTGCCGGAGCTTTATCGGAAGTAAGAATAATCTGTTTTCCGTTCTGGTGAAGATAATCGAAGATATGGAAGAAGCTGTCCTGCGTAGCCGATTTACCGGAAAGGAACTGGATATCATCAATAATCAGAACATCCACCATCTGGTAGAAATTGGCAAATTCTGTTTGCTTATGTGCTTTGGCAGCCGAAATAAATTGTTGGATGAATTTTTCTGAAGAAAGATACAAAACCACTTTATCCGGAAACTGGCTTTTAACTTCCAGTCCAACAGCCTGCCCCAGGTGGGTTTTTCCTACCCCGTAACCTCCATATAAAAATAAAGGGTTGAAAGCTGTAGCACCCGGTCTTTTGGCAATCGATCTCGCAACTGTTGCCGCAAATTTATTACTCTCCCCTTCTACGTAATTATCAAAAGAGAAATCCGATTTTAAGTTGGAATCAATATTTACTTTTTTGATTCCCGGTACAACAAAAGGATTAACGATATTTGATGAAAATCCCTGAGGCATCGTTTCCTGAACTTTAGGGGTGGGAACGGTTTTTCCTTTCATATTCATGGTAACGGGCTTTTCTAAGCCGGAAGGCTTATTCTCCATTACCGAGTACCATAATTTCACACCTTTTCCTATGTTTTTCTTCAGGGCAGCAGAAAGCAAGGACAGGTAATTATCCTCAATATATTCCTTGTAAAAATCGCTCGGGACCATTAATGTAAGATTGTTGTCAACCAAAGAAATTGGCTGTACTTTATCAAACAGTAAATCGAAAGATTTTTCAAGTTTTTTAAGATCAGAATTGTCTTCAGCAGCGTTTAGATTATCGCGCATGAACTGAAGGCACTTCTGCCATGTCAACATTAAATTTTCATCCATAATTTATGCCCCGATTAGTTCTTAGTTAGTATTGCTTTTTAGAAGGAAGACAAAGGTCTATATTTTTTATTTCAAAAAAAAATATTGTGCTTATTGATTATTTAAAAATATATTTGTATGTATATAAGAGCAGGAACAATGATACACACAATACACTCATTACGAGTACGTTACGGAGAAACAGACCCTATGAAATACGTTTATTACGGCAATTATGCAGAGTACCTCGAAATGGGAAGGGTAGAACTTTTCCGAAGCATCGGAATGTCTTATAACGAGATTGAGAATCAAGGAATTTGGCTGCCTGTTTCGGAGTATAAAATTAAGTATTTGAGGCCGGCTTTTTATGACGAACAACTGGAAATCCATACGTATGTTAAAAAAATTCCCGGCGTGAGAATTGAATTCGAGTATGAAATTTTTAACGAAGAAAACATTAAAATCACGGAAGCATCTACCACTCTTTTCTTTCTGGATGCTAAAACCAATAAAGTAGTGAAATGCCCGGATTACCTAATGGAACTGATTAAAGAAAACTGGAAAGAAGAAAAATAAAAATAATGAAGATTGCATTTTTGGGCCCGGAGGCCAGCTTTACACAGCTTGCAGCCATTCAGCTTTTCCCTGATGGAGAGCTGATCCCACAACCAAATATTCTCGACTGCTTTGAAGCCTTAGAAAATGGTGAAGCGGAAAAAGCTGTCGTTCCTCTCGAAAACTCTATTGAAGGAACAGTTTCCATGACATTGGATTATCTTTACAAAACAAAAGGAATCAAAATATTGGCTGAAGCCGTGATGCCGATTGCCCATCATCTTATGGTACATCCCGGTTCCGATTCGGCAGCTATTGAAAAAATTTATTCGCATCCTCAGGCATTGGCACAGAGCTTCCACTTTCTGGATACACATTTCAAAGAAGTCCCGAAACAGGATTTCTCTTCTACAGCCGCTGCTGCAAAATATGTTTCAGAAAACCCGGATAGAAATTTAGCAGCAGTTGCCAATCAGTTTGCGGCCAATCTGTACGGACTGAAAATCATTCATCACAATATTCATGATTTTGAACAGAATCACACAAGGTTTGTTATTATTTCCAAATCTTCGGAAAGCTACGAAAACGAAAACCTGAAAGTTTTAGGTGAAAAATCCGGGCTGTTGGTTACGCTTCCTGAAGATCACGCAGGAGGTCTTCATCAGGTATTATCCGTCTTTGCATGGAGGAAAATGAACCTCAGCAAAATAGAGTCGAGGACATTAAAAACCGGACTGGGAAATTATTTCTTTTTCATCAACGTGGTGGGAAAATGGGAATCTGCACTTCATCATAATGCTTTGGAGGAATTACAGGCACTGGACGCAGAAACGTATTTCCTGGGAGATTATAAAGAGTTTGTTTTAGAGGGTTAAAATTTTTAGTTTTATCTAAAAGAATTTATCATTGCAGATCATCTTTTGATTATAAACATTTAATTATATTTGATAACATCAAATCCGGAAATAATGTATATCCTGGTCATCATTTTATTTATCATCATCATTGTTCTTTTCAACAGTCTGAATAAAAGGGTCAGGAATCTTGAAAACGAAATTGCCAAAATCAGGGCAGAACAAAAGGAAAACTTTAAAGACGAAATAAAAGATCTCCCTGAAAAATATTTGCTGCCTCAGGAAGAAGAGATCTCCGAAAGAGAAATAAATCCTTCTGAACGTAAGGATATCGAAGAGGAATTTAAAATAAACCTCAGCCCTGTTTTTGATTTTTTACGACAGAATGCACTGGCCATAGCCGGAATTTTCACGCTGGTCCTCGGAATCGGATATTTTGTGAAATATGCCATTGATAAGAACTGGATCGGCGAAGTTTCAAGAGCGGCCATAGGTTTTGCTGCCGGTGCAGTGATCATCGGTATCGGGCATTTTCTGAGGAAAAATTATGCAGTTTTCGCTTCTATCATTACCGGTGGCGGAATTGCCGCGTTCTATTTTACGACAACCATTGCATTCCGGGAGTATCATTTGTTTTCACAGAATACGGCATTTTCAATTACATGCTTTGTGACTTTGGTTTCCATCTTCCTCTCATATTATTATAAAAGCGAGATACTGATTATTTTTTCGCTGTTCGGAGGATTTCTTGCCCCTTTGATGATCAGCAGCGGGCATGGGAATTATCCGTTTCTTTTTACCTACATTACCGTCATTAATATCGGGATGCTTGTAATTGCCTTTTTGAAACAATGGAAAAGCATAGGATGGATTGCATTCATTTTCACCAGCATTTACCTTTTTTACTGGACGGTTGCAAAGACTGATATCACTGCGGTATATTTTTATGTGCTGAGCTATATTGTTTTTTATGCATTTGCATTGCAGAATTTTTTCACAATGAAGAAGCTTTTACCTTCTGATATTCTGATGCTTGTCCTGGTGAACTTTACCGGAATTATAGGAACGGTGTTTATCTTTAAACAATTACAATACGATCCTGTTATCGTTTTCCCGATCATTTTTGCCTTACTCAATGGGATTCTGCTCTACAGGGAACATTCGGAAAAGAAATTCGGTGCTGCACATTCGGTATTTTCAGGAATTGCGGTAAGCCTTGTTACGGCAGCTTTTGCACTGGAATTCAGCACGCATCTGATTACAACCGTCTGGGCAATTGAAGCTACGCTTCTTCTGTTTATCTGGAAGAAAACCGGTCTCCGCATTTTCAGGATCTTTTTTTATATTCTTTTTCCTCTTGTGATTATTGCACAAATAATGACCTGGGCAGAATATATTGATGCTGAAAATTTTAAGATTATTTTTAATCCTGTGTTTCTTACGAGTTCCGTAACGGTATTTACCACATTTATCAATCTAATTCTTTTAAGAAAAAACCCTGAAAAAACGGTTTCTGAAAACCGTTTTTTTGAAAATCTGTTTGCCGTGGTAAGCTATGCTGTTATCTATACTGCTCTTTTATTGGAAATTATATATCATATTTCGGAAAAGCCGCTGATTATTATTTTCAGTAGCGGAATGCTTTTCAGCTTGTATTATATTTTTACCATTTTGCTTCTCAGAAGAAAACCTGAAATCGGGCGAATTCTTGAAACCGGACTGTTATATACCTTTTTCTTCCTGATTATTCTGAATGTCGTCATGGCCGGTTCCGGATTGATAACTAATATTGTTCTGAATAAAATTGCCATGAATACTTATTTCATGTATGGATTATACCTGATTCCGTTACTTTATACGATAGTAAAAATTCTCCCCGAATCTGATTTCTTTAAGATCCCGTTTTCTTATTGGCTTCTTGCAACAACGCTGGTAACAACAGTAAGCATGGAAGCATTACACCTGTATATCCTGTTGTTTGCCGATAACATTAATGAAACAGAAAAACTTCAGGAATATTTTACCCTTCTTTACCTTCCTATCATTTGGGCGATACTGGCGAGCTTTCTTATTTATAAAGGTTTAAAAACCGATGATCATGAATATGGTAAAGCAGGCTTTGCTTTACTGGCCATCACGATTATTAAGCTTTACTTTTATGATGTCTGGAAAATGGATAATGTATCAAGAATCATCGCATTCATCATTCTCGGAATTATTTTACTGCTGAGTTCTTTTCTGTTTCAGCGACTAAAAAATATAGTAGTAACAATGGTAGAAAAAAAGGATATAAAAGATGAAGACAAACATTAAATAAGCTTAAAAATGAGTTTATTTTTATTGATTCTTTAAATTTTTATAAAATTTTATTTACACCTTCCAAAAAATAACTATATTTATCAAGTTTTTAACAGATACTTATTCCAAAAACATTATGAAAAAATTACTCTACTCCTTTTTATTATTGTCTTCTGCCACGTTATTTGCCCAGAAGAATGCTTCTACAAAATTTGCAGTGGCTGATGATATTGTCGGAACAGTAGATATGTTTACTGCCAATCATAAAAGCTCTATTCAGAGTGCACGTACTTACAAATCGGCGGCAGAGCTTCCGCAAAATTTAAAAAAATACAGCTTTATTGCTGAAAACGGTTTGGTAGAATATAAACTAAAAAGCAACCAGGGCGGAATTGACAGAATTACCCTTTCTGAAATCAATGCTCAATATGGCCTTGCCAAAGATACACCGGTTATTATTGACGGCTATGAATTTAAAAACAGCGATACTAAAGTTTTCGGTGATATTCTGAATAACATGCACGTCATAGACAACAACGGAACAAAAACCGTATCGATAACGACTAAAAATTAATTTTTAAATTAAATTATAAAAAGGATACCTGTTGGGTATCCTTTTTTTTGTTTTTAATTATTATGTCAATATCTATTATTCCATTTCTTTTTCAGCTCGTCGTAGATTTTCTTTTCCGTGGCATTGTTTCCAGGCTGATACAGCGTCACATCACGAATTTCTTCCGGCAGAAAATCCTGGTCTACAAAATTACCTTCATAAGAATGGGCGTATTTATATTCCTTTCCGTAATCCAGGTCTTTCATCAGTTTGGTAGGTGCATTTCTCAGATGCAGGGGAACTGGAAGATTCCCGGTTTTCTTCACCAGCGCCAATGCTTCATTAATCGCCATATACGTTGAATTGCTTTTTGGAGAAACAGCCAGATACACTGCCGTTTCACTTAAAATAATCCTCGCTTCCGGATTTCCGATCACATTTACCGCCTGGAAACAGGTGTTGGCCATGATCAACGCATTCGGATTGGCCAGTCCGATATCTTCTGCTGCCAGAATCAGCATTCTGCGGGCGATGAATTTAATATCTTCACCACCTGCAATCATCCTTGCCAGCCAATATACCGCTCCGTTGGGATCGCTTCCGCGCATCGACTTGATGAATGCCGAAATGATATCATAATGCTGTTCGCCGTTTTTATCATACAACGCCATGGTTTCCTGCAGCACTTCCATAACATCATTGTTTTGAATTTCTTTCTTGCCAGAACCTTTATATTGATTCAGCACCAGTTCTACAGAATTGATCAGTTTTCTTGCATCACCACCGGAATATTGTATGAATGCTTCTTTTTCGGTAATCTTAAAATCGGATCTTTCATCATCATTAAATCTTTGAAGGGCAATATCAATCAGCTCTTCAAGTTTTTCATAGCTCAGGGCTTTGAGAATATAGACCTGGCTTCTGGAAAGCAGTGCTGAAACCACTTCAAAGCTTGGATTTTCCGTGGTGGCACCAATCAAAACAATCCAGCCTTTTTCTACGGCATGCAACAGCGAATCCTGCTGCGACTTGTTGAAACGGTGAATTTCATCAATAAACAAAATCGGGGATTTTCCTGAAAAAAGATTCTGTTTTTTGGCATCTTCTATCACATCGCGTACATCTTTAACCCCGGAAGAAACCGCAGAAAGCTTATAAAATTTTCTTCCCGACTGTTCCGATATAATTTCTGCCAGCGTTGTTTTACCAGTTCCCGGCGGTCCCCAGAAGATTAAAGAATTCAGCGCATTATTCTGCAGCATTTTCCGGATGGTTCCCTTCTCTCCCGTAAGGTGTTCCTGCCCGAGAACATCTTCCAGGGTCTTCGGCCTTAATTTTTCTGCTAATGGAATATTTTGATTCAAGGTATGTATAGTATTTGTTAAAATTAAATATTGTGAATGGTATTAATACGTAAATACAAAGGTAATAAAGTAATACAAATCTTATTCCTGCCACAGTGTAAAAGAAACCCGCCAATGTATTGACGGGTTTCTGAGGTCGATTCTTTATTATAAAGGCGGATTCTGATCTTTTCCTTCTACCGGTGGAGCTTCTTTTCTATTCACAAGCAACACATTGTACTGATCGGTAAGCGCATTCAGCTGGTTGATGACGGTGGCGTATGGTGACGGCGGTGTCTCTACCAGGAGATGAAGCGCATCGATCCGGTCCCGCAATGCATAGTAGGCGGCATTCACCTCTTCCCTTTTCGATTTAATGGTTTCCGGGTTGGCATCTCCGTATTCCTGGGTACGGGAAAGATACGTGGTATTGAACAGGTCATTGGCTGTTTTCATCTCA
>NZ_JAYLAA010000068.1:0-79841 GCF_035819015.1 Chryseobacterium salviniae
GCTTCCCCCCCGAAACCCCAATACCGGAAAAAGCGAGTAGCGAGAGCCGGAAGAAGCTCCCCAGATAAAATAAAAGCGGGAGGGCTGGAGAGTAAAAAGTTCGAAGATCGGAAAAGTGATTTCAAACTTGTTTTGGATCAGCTAAATCCTATAAGTAGATTAAAAAAACCTTTTGATAAAAAGCTTATATATATAGTAACCGATGAGACAGCCGACCGTATCTGCAATTACATCCAGTGTTTCCATGGATCTGCCAAAACCCATTTCTTCCTGAAGAATTTCCGTAAGGAAAGCATATATAAGGATAACCTGAATGAAGTAATAAAATCTTATTTTGGGAAATGCGGCCATAAAAAAGAAGCCGAGCGCTGCGAATATACTGAAATGCAAAAGCTTGTCAATACCTGTGAACATGAACCAATATTCGTGGTTTTCCTGTCCGGGTTTGAGAAGCATATAAGTAAGAAATGCCCAATAAATGGGCAGTATCTTACTAAATATTTTTGAAATTTTATCCAATGATCGCCTGATATTCTTCAGCGGAAAGCAATTCTGAATGATCTGCACCTTCAGCAACCTCCAATTTGATGATCCATCCGTTTCCGTAAGGGTCTGAGTTCAATAGTTCCGGTTGATCTTCAAGTTCTGAATTAAATTCAATTACTTTTCCTGAAATCGGCAGGAATAAGTCTGAAACTGTTTTCACAGCTTCCACACTTCCAAAAACGTCTCCTCCGTTAAGATCATCATCTACCGTATCTACATCTACATAAACGATATCGCCAAGTTCTCCCTGAGCGAAGTCTGTAATACCGATGGTAGCCACGTTACCTTCGATCTTAATCCATTCGTGATCTTTAGTGTACTTTAATTCTGATGGTGTGTTCATTTTTAATTTTTTATTTTGTACAAATGTATTCAAAATTCCAGAAGGTTCAAATATCGGATATGAAAAATGTCCTTCAAAATTGAAGGACATTAAAATTTATTCTGTTTCTAATTAAAATCCTCCTGAATCTCCGAAGGTAAATGTTGCAGAAATCCCGGCTCTTATGGTAGACAGCGGGAATGCTGTTGAGATTTTGTATTTCGAGGTCATCTGCTCGTAGAATACTCTAAGATTAAGGTTTTCTGAAACGTTGTAGTCTGCAGAAACTTTAATATTCATTAGCCTTTGCCCACCGGTAACCTGGGAGTCGTCCAACAGGATATTGGTAATACTGGTTCTGCTGTCTCTCAGAGAGAAATCTCCACGAATGTTCAAATCGCTTCCCTTAGCTTTCCCTCTACCACCAGTATTAGCTGTTCCCAATCTGAAATTTCTGATGATATACCCTACTCTAACTACATATTCACTATTTGAATCTTCGGTTAAGGTATGATTCACCAATCCTAACAATAGCGTTCTTAATCTGTTGTACTGAATACCGAACTGCATATTGTTTCTCATCGTTACATCTACTCCAATCAGTGGTGAGAAGTTTTCTACGTAGCCAACTTGTGCGAATGTAAATGGATTAATATAATCATCGTTGATATCTCTTTGTGTAGCACTAAGATTGTTAAGCGTATTGAAGTAATCTATGCTCGACTGTACTCCGGTTGCTGTATAGGTTGCCTGATAAGCATGCAGAATATCAAACTTTGAGAATTGTCCGTTGATGATCGGGACATTTCTCAATCCTGAATAGGTGATTTTCCAGTTCGGAATCGGAAGCCCTGCTTTTTTGGGGTTGATCATCATTTTCGGGCTTTTCCCTTCTACTGCAGCCCTAAATGCAGGAATAAGAATGTAAGCATTTGATATTCCATATCCGTCTTTGAATCCATTTGGTTCTAATGCTCCCGGCATTTGCTGTGACAAGGCTCTTGCATTTTCCCTGATTGCCTGATAAATTGCCGTACCATCTTTGAAAGCTGTTTTTAATAAAATTACAGAATTCGAATAGGTCACCATATCGTTGGCAAATGTATAATCCGGATTAGCAATTCCCGTATTCGGATCTCTGTAATTAAATCCGGTATGCGTAAAGTTCCTGTTGTAATTGTGCAACGCACTAATATCAATCCTCAGATCATTCATCGGCATTACCTGCAAATTGGCACGGAGCTCTCTTGTAGACATCCTGATGTAAGGATCTGTCATGAATTCAGAATCACTTACCCACCCGTTTTCCATAACGGTTCTCCGGATATCTGCCTGTGAACCGAAAAGGAATCCTACAGTCGGCCCTCCTAAAGTCTGACCGTAGCCATACCAGTTGGGAGCAGACAGCAATCCCGGCAAAACGGTGCCATTATTTTCAGAATAGTTCACATCCAGCTGTTTGATTGATGTTAATAAATAGGCCATACTCTGGAAAGGAGTCAGTCTGTTTTTAAACTTATATTTTTTATATGCATATCTGTTTTTCTCCCAAGCCTGAGTGTAAGCATTATTTAAGGAATCAATTTCCTGCTTGCGTTTTTGAAGTTTTGCAGAAATATTTTTAAAATAGCTAAACTGCCCGAAGAACTTCGTGAAATCTGCGGAAGCGGTAGCCTGTATAATATTGGTATTCTGGCCGATTGACCCAAGACTTCCATCCGGACTGGAAAGTAGAACAGTTGATCTTGCGTTCCAGTTGTAGGTAAATCCGTATTGCATTTCTGCATCAATAAAATCAAGATATGGAAGGTATTGGAATGGAAGCTTATAAGTAAGCTGAACTCTGTGGTTATACAACACCGGCCTTCCTGCTCTGAATACATTCCCGAAAATGGATTTATTGTCCATTGTGTTTACGTCAATATTATCATTCAATGTTCTTGTAGCGGAATTAATTTCAAGTTTTAAAGATTTTGTAAAATTAAATCCTATGCCGTACTGCCAACCGAAGTAGAAATTCCTGTTTTTGATAGCTCCGAAATCGTCACCGTAATTTCCGCTTAAAATAGCATCGATATTACGGAATTCCAGTTCGTTATAATTTCTGTCTACTTCCGTTCTGAATGAAAATCTCGTCGGCACAGGATTGAAATTAAATTCCTTTACCCATTTCAGGTATTTCGTAGATTTAGCAGTGTCGCTGATCATTTTGTTGAACGGACGGATGACCCACGGTTTGAAAGTGTAATTATAATCAACATATCCTCTCAGATATTGCCTGTAATTTCTCTTGGTGTAAATATCCCTGTAAAAATCATCGTTATAAACGGCAGTTACGGAAAGGTTTTCCACATCATAGAATTTCGGTTTTCTATTCTGATTCACTCTTTCTTTACGCATGTTCACAACACCGATGCTTCTTTGCTGGGTATATGTTCTTGCCACTTTTTTGAGTTCTTCCCGGTTGGCCGCCTTTTTAAATTCAACATCAGTATCCAACGGATTGTATTTCGGATCTTCAATAGTCTGTGAGTAAGAATAATTCACCGGAATTTTAACTCCCGATTTTTCAGGAAGGAACTTATCTACGTTCACAGCCGTATTTACACTGAAAGCAGATTGTGTAGACTGCGTTCTTTCAGCAGGTTTAGAATCAATATTCCCGAATCCTACCGATGTATAGGAAGCACTTGTATTCACCGTGGCAAAATCACCCAGATTAAAATTAAGGCTTGCATTTCCGGCATAACCGCCATCGTTTTCGATTTCAGAAAGGCGAATTTCATTAACCCAAAGAATTCTGTCTAAGGAACCAGCTCCCAATTCTCCCCTTTCATAACCGTTTCTTATACCCACCATTATAGTCGTAACATTGCCTAAACTTGGACGCCCCTTAATATATAATTTCTTATAGGTTTCTCCTGCATCAAATGACGGGTCCATAATTCTTTTATTGATATCACCGGGTTTATTTTTATCTCTTCTTAGTTTCGCATCTACAAAATCCTGGATATTGAGATCCACGTCGTTTTCCATTGGCCAGATTTCCATTGGTGCTGTTGCCGTAGATGGGGTTAATTTTAATGCAGATTCATACTCATAGTAGTTGTCTGTAGCATCACTTCCAAAACGGATGAAGAATTTTGTATTTTTATCAAATCCCTGAACACGGTTGGTAGGATCCTGCGCATGAACAAAAAGCTTCAGCTTTTTATATCTTCTCATATCAAGGCTTGTATTTTTGAATACCCCTTTAGCCTCGGTAATCGGCAAATCTTTAACTCTTAAATATAAGGAAGCTTCATTTTGTCTCTGCGCCCCGGCATTTCCACTAAGAATCTGCCTGTCGATTCCCGGAGGAAGTACATAAGGAGGCTGATTTAAAGCATTTTCTTCAATATTTACACTTCCCACTTCAAGATTTCCAATAGTAATATCATTAGCCGAACCTTCATTTGTAGCGGGATCTGCCACAGTATTACTTCCGAAAACGGCAATATTTTTAGGATATTTTCTCCAGTCTGATCTTACAAGATCCATTGTTCCGAACCTTAATGTTGAAGTCTGATCAAACCCTGTTAATAATAATCTTGCGAATCTTACATTATTGAGGATGGAAGGATCTTTATCACCTCCCAGATTCGGTCTCGTAGAGTTATTAAAATCTGAAACAGGGATCCTGAATAGATACCATTTCACATCATCAGTCTGTCCGTTTTGGAAAGTTGCCTGAACAATTTTCTGATCAACAATATAATTGTTTGTTCCTACGCCTAAACTTGGCTGATCAAGATTAACGATGTATTCGTTGTAATTCTCACTTTGATCCAGGTTGTAATCTTTATTAATGTCTTCCGAATCCGGAGTCTGCGTTGCCACTTCCAGGGAGTTGCTCTGAGAATTCCCTTCCGGTCCTCTGAAATATTTATAACGCTGTATCACAGATGATGCCTGATTTCCTGTAAAACTGTTTGACATATAGAATACGAAATCGTCTAAAGCAGGATCTGATATATTGGTAACGGGATTAACAAATGTATTTCCGAACAACGCCGCTTCCTGATCTGAGCTTAAGCCGTCGTATCCTAAATCCTGAGCTGTTCTATCTGCACCTTCACTTGAGAATGCATACAAAATAGGCGGCTGCTTAGGTTGGTTCCCCCAATTTGAGCTTGTTGTTGTGGATGGAACTGAAGGAGTCGGCAAACCGTTTTCGTATTGCATTTGCCCATCTTTCAGGATATCTTCTGAAACGTTACCTAACTGTAATAAAAGTTTTGGATTTGCTCCCAATGTATTTCCATCGGCATACGGATCCATCATCCAGAATTCAACATATTCAATATTTGAACTTACAAAGTTTGAAACTGAGATCGGTCTCATGATACCTGCCCATCGTTGCGATGTGCTTTCTGTATTGGGATTGGAGTTGTAAGGCCCTTTTTCCGTTGGATAATAGGAAATATCGAACGTATTGGTATACGTTTGTTCCCCGGCAACAAAATCTCTGTTATTGAAAATTTCGGAAAACTGAACCCTTCTTGAAGCGTGATTGGAAACCGACTGTGGTGTAATCCCGTTCGGAGCTCTCCCTCCTACTCCCCAGAATCGTGGATCAATGTTATACCATGATAATAATCCTCTTCCATATCCTTCTGTAATGTCGTTATTTTTACCTGCACCGGTAAAAAGCGGATTAGACTGGTTTTTCTCCGGTTTTGAAGCAAGGTTCCATGCAGTTGGCTCTTTTAAGGTAATTTTTGACGTGGTCTGTTCAAAATCATCAATATAAGACTGGTCATTAATACCTTTATTTAAACCCGGAAGTAAATAAGCAGTCTCCATTTTAAAGTTAAGATTAGAAGGAGCTTCTGTATTTACGAGCGGAATTTTATCCGTTAATCTGGTGAGAAAAGGAAGCTGGCTGTTGTACATCAGGTTGATTCCCGCCATTGTATTGTTTACGGCTTCCTGTCCGTAATTTACTTTTTGGGTAAGCGGCGATTCGGAATAATTAACAACAGTTCCTCCCAAGATAAAATTTTCATTGAATCTTCTTTCTAAATTTAGTCCTAAAAAACGTTTTCTCTGCGTGTTAAAAGTAAGCTGATTTTCCAACGAGATATTAATTGCCTGACCGGACTGCTTCACCTGTTCGTTAATGATAGTTACCGTACCGAGCAAATAATCTACGGTATAGTCGATACCTTCGGTAAGCTGAACACCGTTTGCAGAAACTTTTACAGAACCCTGCGGAACATTTACAGCACCGAGTGAAATCCCCTGTCCCTGTGTTCCTTTATAACGTCCTTCAATGGTGTATCGCTGCGATAAATTACTTGCCTCGGCACTGTTTGATCCGGTTTTTTGTAAGGTATAAAGGTCGCTGTACACATATTGCGGATCGTTACTTCCGATAACTGACTGTATGTAACTTCCGAATGGCTGCACTTTAGTAAAGATCACCCTTCCTGTCTCCGGCCTGATGGTAATTCCGTTGACAAAATCGAAAATCCCATCACCGGTTGTGTTTCCGTTAATCTGAAGGTCACCGTTGGCATTAAGCCTGTCCCAGTTGAGCAATTTGATTAAAGGAACATTATTTACCTGGGGATTATTGGCTATGGGAAGGTAATTTAATTTACCACCTGATTGCGGATCCCTGTATAAAACGTTCAGAATAAACCCGTCTTGGTTTACTTGTCCTGCATCCAGAGAATAGATGTTTTTCATCATCAGGTTCCACATAGGAGATGATGTTTTTACGGTACTGTTCGGCTTCAAAAGTTTTGCCATTAATACCTGACTTTCTTCGGAGAATTCCCCGACTTTATACACCTGATTGCTTCCGTTTACCGTATATGAAAACGATACTGCTAAAAGCTGATTGTCATTTAATCGCTGGTTTAATGAAATATATCCTAATTGCGGCTGCAGTATATATTCGTTGGTATTTAGCCTTCTTGCTTTTCTATTGAAGATAAATTCTTCTCCATCCTGATACGGCGCTGTTCCCCCGGTAGCAACAGGAAGATTAGCTCCCTTAATAGCATTATAGGTGGTACTTGCATCCCTTAATCCCGGTAATGCATTTACCGTTGAATAAAGGTTAAAACCTGGCTGATCGTTATTCGGCAAAACACCCGGGGCATCTCCAAGATCCCTGATCCCAACAATACTTTTCTGGTACTGCAGGTTGCTGTTTCCCTGATCCAGCACCCAGACTTCCATTCTGGTAATGCTTATTTTTGAATTGATCTGAGGATAGTTTAATAACGCATTATCATAATTATCCAGGAAATAATGCCCGATAAAGTAGTGTTGGTTGTCTTCATAATCAAGGGCGCTGAATTTAAATGTATTCATAACGCCTCCACCCTGAACGGTAATATTTCTTGCTTCCCCCTGCTGTTGGGAAAGCACTACGGTTCCATATGTTTTACCGAACTGAAACTCTGTTTTTACCCCAAACAAAGATTGTGAGCCACGTATCAAACTGGTTGCCAGCGGCATGTTTACGTTTCCGAATTCTACTCTTTTAATGATTTTATCTTCTCCTCCTGCACTTGGCTTATCAACATCGTTAAGTCCTTTCTGCTGAAGGTCTTTCCAGCTTCCTTTGGCCTGCCATACGAGATTCATCCTGTTTTCGAAAGCGAAACCGCTCTGTGTATCATAATTGGCTTTCAACTGAAGGTTTTCTCCTACTTTTCCCAACAACCCGAGCTGAATTCTCTGGTCAATATCGAAGGTAAAACTGGTTCTGTTCTGAGGCAAGATCAAAGGGTTATCAATTTTCTGGTAAAGACCTGCGAAGTCGAAAGAAACATATCCTGAAGGGATAATTTCAATTTTATTGCTTCCAAAAAGGGTTTCAAAAAGACGGTTATTGATTGTTAAAGAAGGAATAAGTCCTTTTCTGGCAGCATCACTTTTGTCCTTTCGGAACATAAGGCTGTAACGGTCTGATTTTTCTTTGTAATAAGCCCTTGTCTGCTCCGCCATCATAAATTCTTTATAATCTTCAGGAGACATTGCCGTAGGAGGGCCTGTAATGGTATTCCCGATTTTCGGATATACGTAGTACATGCCGGTTTTTATATCGTAATAGGCTTCATATTGCGTAGGATCTGCAAGCTGATAGTCTTTTTTTATGATTGCTGTATCCCCGACTGCCGGTCTTTGCTGCGCAAACGTCATTACTGACATGCACACGAACGACAGGAAAAGGAATATATTGAAATACTTACTATTTACCACCAAATGTTAAATGTTTTTTAAAATTTGTTTTACCAGTTCTTCAATTGAAATCTCCGGATTTTGCTTTATGATTTTGTCTGCAAGCTTTTCGCTCATCCTTTTGGGAATGCCCAAAACTTCTAATGCAGATAACGATTCTTCCTTCACTTTATTATTTGTGAGGATAGAAATATTTTCTTCCGGATTGCTGAATTTCTGTACTTTATCTTTAAGATCCACAATAATTCTTTCGGCAGTTTTAGCACCGATTCCTTTTGCTTTCTGAATGAGTACACTGTTCCCTGAAAGGATGGCTGAAGCGATCTCATCAAGGCTTAATGTCGACAGTAAAATAAGGGCCGATACAGCACCCACTCCGTTAACGCTTATTAACAGATTGAACATCTCTTTTTCCGATCGTGTTTTGAAACCGAACAGCAAATGAGCATCTTCCCGGATAATCTGCTGGATATAAAGAAAGGTTTCCTTATGTATAGTAAGGGTTTGTGAGGTCATTAAACTTATCCCTACATAATAACCAACACCCTGGACGTTGACTACTGTGTAGGTAGGCGTAAGTTCCTGAACCATGCCTTGTAGTGAAAATATCATTATTAATTTTTAAAACTCCCAAATATAGCAAATTAAACTAATTAATGTTTTCATTTCAGAGGCGAATGCTTTTTAACTTATTTTTTAATTTGAATTTTAAAGAAAATCAACAAATATAAAAGACTTGAGAAACATCGTTTGTCTGCTATGCATTAAATTTATCGGGATACCATTCAGATTATTTTAGATCAGATATTAAAAGAATATACTGAACAGTTGATATACATCAATATTTTGACATTGAAAAAAGGCTCCAAAAAATGAAGCCTTATAGTTTATTAAAATGTATTGTTTATTTCTTATCTTTCTTCTCCCTTCTCTGCGCATCCAGAACTGCGATAGTGGCAAGATTTACGATTTCGTCTACACTGGAGCGCATCTGAAGTACATGCACCGGCTGTTTTAGTCCCATCAGAATTGGACCTATTACCTGCGCAACTTTCATTCCCCTGATAATCTTATACGAAAGATTGGCACTTTCAAGATTTGGGAAAATGAATGTATTGGCGGGTGTTGTTCCTAATTTTGAGAAAGGATAATCACTTAAATGATCGGAGTTCATGGCAAAATCCGGCTGAATTTCTCCATCTACAATCATCTTCGGATATTTTTCGTGAAGAATGCTTACGGCTTTTGCGACTTTCTTGGAAGTTTCGGAAATCGCAGCGAAGTTTTCAAATCCAAGCATGGCGATTCTTGG
This sequence comes from Chryseobacterium salviniae, assembly GCF_035819015.1. Lineage (NCBI taxonomy): Bacteria > Pseudomonadati > Bacteroidota > Flavobacteriia > Flavobacteriales > Weeksellaceae > Chryseobacterium > Chryseobacterium salviniae. Next base: position 9,420 of record NZ_JAYLAA010000068.1, read on the forward strand.
TTCAATCGCAAAAGATTTTACGGTAAATTCTGCCATTTTCGCAATATTTACAAGATCTTCAGCGGTAGGATTCTGGTTGATGGAGGTATCTGCAAAGAAAATCGGTTTTTTCTCGGACAGGATCATCATCATGGCTGCTACTTTATCTACGCCTTTATCTTTTTCAATAACTTCCAGAACCGGTCTCAGGGTTGAAACATAGTTTTTCGAGAAACCTACGATCAGTCCGTCGGTATCTCCGTGCTTCAGCATCAAAGGTCCGAAATAATCTCTTTGGCGAACGAATCTTTTGGCTTTATATTCATTCATTCCCTTTCTCTGGCGAAGCTTCCAGAGTGTTTCTCTGTATTTTTTCCTGTTTTCCTTCTGGTCGTCGTCGCTGGGATCGATAATCGGTACATCAAGGTCAATTCCGAAACGTTCCATTTGTTCTTTGATGTATTTTTTGCTTCCTAAAAGAATAGGATAGGCAATCCCTTCTTCATATAAAATCTGTGCAGCTTTCAGTACATTATACTCTTCGGCATTTCCCAAAGTAATTCTCTTAGGGTTTGCTTTTGCCCTGTTCTGCATCATTCTTACCAGCTTTTCATCCCTTCCCATTCTGTCGAGAAGGCTGTTTTCATACTCATCAAAATCGGTAATTGTTTTTCGGGCTACTCCACTTTCCACAGCTGCTTTTGCTACTGCGCTCGAAACTTTTGTAATCAAACGGTTATCAAATGGTTTCGGGATAAAATATTCTCTTCCGAAATGAAGATTCTGTAAATTGTATGCAAGAATTACCGCTTCAGGAACCGGTTCTTTGGCCAGATCGGCAATGGCATGAACGGCTGCCAATTTCATTTCTTCATTGATTGTTTTAGCCTGAACGTCCAGCGCGCCACGGAAAATATACGGGAAACCGAGAACATTGTTTACCTGATTAGGAAAATCGCTTCTTCCTGTTGCCATGATAACATCTTTGCGGGTTTTAATAGCAAGGTCATAGGCAATTTCAGGATCCGGATTGGCAAGAGCAAAAACAATGGGATTTTCATTCATGCTTAAGAGCATTTCCGGCGTCATTACGTTACCTTTTGATAATCCCACGAAAACATCAGAACCTTTTACCGCATCTTCCAGCGTATCAATATCGGTTTGCGCAACAAAATCTAATTTCTCAGGCGTAAGATTTTCTCTTTTATGGTTGATTACTCCTTTGCTGTCGCACATCAGTATATTTTCTTTTCTTAACCCTAAAGAAAGGTAGAGGTTGGTACAGGCAATCGCAGCTGCTCCGGCTCCGTTTACGACCATTTTGATGTCTTCGATTTTTTTATGGGCTATTTTCAGGGAATTAATTAAAGCGGCAGCAGAGATAATGGCTGTACCGTGCTGGTCGTCATGCATTAAAGGAATATCAAGCTCTTCTTTTAATCGCTGTTCGATATAAAATGCTTCCGGAGCTTTAATATCTTCAAGGTTGATTCCTCCGAAAGTAGGTGCAATCCCTTTCACGATTTCGATAAATTTGTCGGGATCTTTTTCGTTGATTTCTATATCAAAGACATTGATATCTGCAAAAATTTTGAACAAAAGGCCTTTTCCTTCCATTACCGGCTTAGAAGCTTCGGCTCCGATATCTCCCAATCCCAGAACAGCTGTTCCGTTTGAAATAACGGCTACGAGGTTTCCTTTTCCCGTGTAGTCGTAAACGGTTTCCGGCTTATCGTGGATTTCCATACACGGAACTGCAACGCCCGGCGAATAGGCCAATGAGAGATCTCTCTGGGAAGAGTGCGGTTTTGAAGGAATCACTTCGATTTTTCCTTTAGGTTCGGCTTTATGGTAATCTAACGCGGCCTGATTAAAGTTCTTTTCGTCGCGGTGGGTTTTATTTGACATATGATGAATTTTGTTTTTAATTATAATATATATTGAATGTGGTAATCGACTAAACTATCGATGGGTTTCTGTACGATCTGGCCTACATTTAAGTTGAGTTCTGCGGCAGCTTCCCGCAAAATATCTTCGTAGTAATAGGCAATAGAACCTATAAAATTAATCTCTGCATCTTTTGATTCTTTATAGGGAAGTACCTGATAATCGAAGAAATTGAGCATTTCCTCATGTACCATTTGTCTCAGGTACGGATGTTCTTTTCTTTCTACCACAAATTTATTGAAATCGGCGAGGTAAGCATTGGGCCTTGTGGTATGATACATGTTCTTCAGCGCTTCATCTACTGTCAGCTTATACGTTTGTTCAAATTCGCGGGAAAGATCTTCAGGAAGCTTCTGCATAAAGAATCTTCTGACAAGCTGTTTCCCGATAGCGCTTCCGCTGCCTTCGTCGCCTACCAGAAATCCTAACGAAGGCAACTGTATTTTTATATTTTGGCCGTCAAAGTAACATGAATTGGAACCGGTACCAAGAATACAAACAATAGCTGGTTTTCCTCTGTATGCTGCGTAGGCGGCTGCCGTGAGATCTTCCTTCACGATGATTTCAGCATTGGTAAAAACCCTGCCTGCTTCTTCGATAATGATATCACAATTTTTTTGAACACCACATCCTGAACCGTAAAAATAGATTTTGGTAATGGAATTTTTAACGAAATTTAAGCTTGTATTTTTTTCAATCTCGGGAACGATAAGTTCTTTGCTGATAAAATTCGGGTTGAAGCCAATGGTTTCTGCTTTCAGGAAGATGTTTTTAAATTCGTCCAGAATGATCCAGTCTGATTTTGTAGAACCACTATCAACAATAGCAACCATATTTTTCCATTTTAGTTTAAGGATGCTAAATTATGAATTTATCTTGTAAGATTACGGATAATGAACATGACATCTGCTTTATTTGGAAAACCTAAGGAGCCATTACTCGAAGTGAAATAATAAAGAGAGCCAAACCCATTCTGTTCAGCTCTCTTCAAAGTCTTGTGTATTGCATCATTGTTAATGTATTTCCGTTTTTTTATCGTTAAACTGAACCAGCCAGTCTTCGATTTCATCTTCGAGATACGAAGTCTGAAGAATCATGGCGTTGATAAAATCATCGGGAACCGGCTCATTGTTGGAATTTTCCAGATTCCAGAGTTCTTCAGACATATTCTCATACTCAGAATATACCCGTTTGAATCGTGAGTTTTCTCGTTCCAGCGCTTCAATATTTTTCTGCTGAAGCTGGAATTTCCTGTATTTGTTTTGACTTTTCATACAAATATTATTTAAAGTGATCGTAAAATTGGTTTTGATAGTATGATTGAATCATATTACAAGATAGAAAAAACCATCAACACAAATAGTTGAAAATGAATTTATTATCAGGTGAAGCCTATATCGTTCCGGGAAACTAAAATTAGAAATTATTTTGAATCTAAAAAAATTTTTAACATCTTTTTTCAGTGTTTAACATATAGTTATAAATTTGCACATTATATCATCTGGATGAGAGATCTACTATTACGGCAGAAACAGGTTTTATTCTTCATAATCGCAGGAGGGCTGAGCGCCGTTGTTGAAATCGGGAGCTTCAAACTCTTCAGTACGGCAATACCTCATTTCTTTCCCAGCGAAGCCGATTTCCATGGGATACATTATCCTCTGAGCAATATTTTCTCCACAAGCTGCGGGATCATTACCAATTATTTCCTGAGCATCTGGTTTGTTTTTGAAAGGGGAAAACATTCCAAAAGAAAAGAATTTGCTTATTTTATGGCAGTATCTTTCATCTCAACTTTTCTGAGTCTCGGCTTTTTCCAAATTTTTTACAGCTTTGTTTTTAAAGATACGTTTGATCTCATTATTTATTCCTTAAGTCCTGAAATTATCAGTAAGATTGCTGCAATTCTCCTGGTTTCCGTGCTGAATTATTCCATTAAGAAAAAAATAATTTTTAACGGATAAAGATGGCTGGAAAATTTTTAAATTACCTCTGGAGAGTCTGGCTTTTGATACTGGCGTTTGTTTTTACGTTAATTTTTGGGCTTCCGGTATATTTGCTGTCGTTCAACAAAAAGCATTATAAATTTGCATACCGGTTCGTAAGATACTGGAGCTACTGCATCTTTTACGGAATGGGACTGCGTTACGAACTCACCAAGCTTTCCGGAGATACGCTGGACAAAAACCAGCAGTATGTTTTTATCTCCAACCATACTTCTATTATGGACATTATGCTGATGTGCATTTTATGTCCCGACCATCCTATCTGCTTTGTAGGCAAAAAAGAGCTGGTGAAAATCCCAATCTTCGGAACCATCTATAAAAGAATATGTGTGATGGTAGACCGAAAAAGCGCAAGAAGCCGTGCCGATGTGTACAGAAGGTGTGCCGAAAAGATGGAGGAAGGAAACAGCATTGTGATATTCCCAGAAGGTGGTGTTCCGGATGATACTACCATCATTTTAGATGAATTTAAAGACGGAGCTTTCACACTTTCTTCCAAACATAATTCGCCTATTGTCATCTATACATTTGTAGGATTGAAGGAAATTTTTCCGTTTGACAACGCTAAAGGCTATCCCGGTAAAGCAAAGGTGTATTTCAACGGAATTTTATACCCTTCCGCTCCTCCGAAAGAGCTTAAATTGTCTTCTTTTGAGACAATAAAAAAAGTATTGCTAAAACACTATAATTAAAAGAAATAATATATATTTGTTTTCAGAAATTTTCAACAAATATGTCAAATTATTCTAAACAAACCAATTGGGGACAATTTATCCCGTTGGTTACTGTGTTTTTTTTCTGGGGATTTGTGGCGGCAAGTAATGACATTTTGATCCCTGTTTTCCAAAAAGCTTTCAAATTATCACAAACTGAAAGCATGCTGGTGCAAATATGCTTCTATGTGGCATACACCGTAGGCTCATTAATTTATATGGCTGTTTCCAAAGGTATAAAACAGGATTTGGTTAACAGAATCGGTTATAAAAATGGCCTTATAACAGGTCTTCTGATTTCAGCAGCGGGAACTCTTTTGTTTTATCCTGCAGCCAATCTGCATTCTTTCCCACTGATGATTTCAGGGCTTTTCATTGTAGGGCTTGGCTTTTCGCTTCAGCAAATTGTGGCAAACCCTTTAGCTATTGAAGTTGGCCCCGCAGAAACCGGTTCGCAAAGGCTTACGATGGCAGGAGGAATCAATAATCTCGGAACAACAATAGGCCCGCTTATTGTATCTTTCGCAATTTTTGGTTCGGCAGCAGCAGCAACTCAGGACATAAGCGTTGAAAGTGTTAAAGTTCCTTATCTTATTTTAGGAGCTGCCTTTGTACTGGTAGCAATAATGCTTAAATTTTCTTCTCTTCCGGCAATTACTCCAACGATAATTGAAGATACAGATGATGTTGTTCCCGGAGAGCACAGAAAGTCAGCTTTCCAGTATCCGCAGCTTTTCATGGGGATGATTGCCATATTTGTATATGTTGGGGTAGAAGTTTCTACAGCGAGTAATCTCCCTGCTTATATGGAAAAAAGTTTAGGTTTTGAAACTAAAGATGTAGCACCTTATATTTCTTTATATTGGGCATCTTTGATGATCGGGCGTTGGACCGGTGCGGTGGAGGCATTTGACGTAAGCGCAGGCGCTAAAAAGATTTTACGATTTTTAGCACCTTATCTTGCATTCGGGGTTTTCTTATTGGTAAACGCGATTGCAAAGCATGACCTGTCCCATTTCTATGTGTATGGATTAATTATCATCGCAATGATCATCTGTGACATTATGAGTAAAGGTAACCCGGCAAGAATGCTTCTGATTTTCTCCGTTGCAGGTATTGCAGCCTTATTGATAGGAATGTTTACCAAAGGGATGGTTTCCGTATATGCTTTCACAAGTGTAGGCTTATTCTGTTCTACGCTTTGGCCTTGTATTTTTGCTTTGGCAATCAATGGTCTTGGAAAACATACCAATGAAGGTTCCGGGCTTCTGATCATGATGATTATGGGAGGTGGTATTGTAAGCCTTATCCAGGGATATGTGGCAGATATTACCAATATCCATTTCAGTTATATTGTTGGGGTAATCTGTTTTGCGTATCTTGCTTTCTATGCAATAAGAGTAAGCGGAATCCTGAAATCCCAGGGAATTGATCTTGACAAAATCACAAAAGGCAGTGGTCACTAATACATTAAAAATACGATATAAGAAAAGATTTTGGGCAGGTTTATTACTTGCCCAATTTGTTTTGTTTTTTTTATTCTCAAGATCTTCAGGAATCGTTTCTTTCTTTGAATGTTTTTTTGAAATTCAGAAAAGATTTCATCAGCTTCTTTTTTCATGGATTCCTTTTTCGTTTGGAGATGTGCTTTATATTTTACTGGGCGTATTTCTCATTTGCCAAATTGTGGGATGTTTAAAAAAAACCAGAAGAAATAATGCTTTGATACAGATTCTTATCTGCCTTAATATCTTCTATTTTCTTTATCAGGTCTTTTGGGGAATGCTGTACTTCCAGACTCCGATCCTAAAAAAGCTGTCTTCACAGCAAGAGCCAACAGTTGAAAAAGCAAAAATCTTAGCCTTACAATACCTTCAGAAATGTAAAGCAACAAGAAAGCTGGCTCATGAAGATGCCAACGGGATTTTCATCATTAAAGACCTGAATGCGGTTCAAAAAGAAATCCTTAAGCGTCAGACGATGCTTCCTGAAAATATTTCAGGCAAAACAGCTCCTGAAATCAACTCTTTTAAGCCAAGTATTTTTAAAAATGCCATGAGCTTTACCGGAATATTAGGATATTACAATCCTTTTACAGCTGAAGCACAATTCAATTCACAGCTGCCCAATACATTTATACCTTTTACATCGGCGCATGAAAGCTCGCATCAGCTGGGTTTTGCAAGAGAACAGGAGGCTAATTTTGTGGGATATCTGATCGGAATTAATTCTAATAATATAGAACTCCGCTACAGTACCGAATATTTTACATTAAAAAGCTTACTGAATTATATCCTGGATAAAGATCCTGATTTTGTAAAGACTGTAGTGAAAAATTATTCCCAGGAAATGAAAAGAGACAGGGCATATGAAAAAATGTTCATCTTAAAACACCAGGGATTACTGGATGAATTCTTCGGATTTACCAATAATTTATTTCTGAAATCCAATCAGCAGGAAGGATCGGTCACTTATTCTTATTTCATCAATCTTCTTCTTAATTACGAAAAGGTGTAAAAAACAAAAGAATCGTATCAGGCGATACGATTCTAAAAACACAAATGATGAAAAAAAATTTATTACCTTGACTTGTTCCCTCATTCAAGGCGATGTAAAAGTACAATATATTTTATAAATAAAAAAATATTTTCATATTTTTTTTCACAAATTTAGGATAATTTAAAAATTATAATTTTTGTTAACATTTCTTATAATTTTAGTTACAGTTTCAAACCCTCCTTTACTACTCATTAACAGGTGATTATATCCAACCTTTTTTTTAGGACTTATTTATCGGAATCAACAAAATTTAGGATCGGCAGAAATCTAAAACAAAATGTGATCCGAAAGACGCTCTTTTATTATTTTTCAAAATTCTTCCGGTCATTTTTTTTTGCGGGTTCATTCCTGAATTTTCTAAAAGAAAAACAGGATATTTAAGTTTTCATTATAACAATTCCCTGATTATTGCTCACTGATTTATAATACCTCATCAGATAGTCATAGATTACCATTTCAAATACCCTTTGTTGAGAAACAAATAATCTGTTAATATTCATATGAAATATACTTTGAAAGAATTCGTGCAGAGGTATTGCTGAGGATAAATTGTTGCTGCGCAAAATAATTTCCTTAAGTACAGGATCCTTTTCTTCGATATGAGAAAATATAAAATCCCTGGTTTCTGAAAATTCATCAGATTGAAGAAATGCCGTGTATTTCGGTTTAAACGCTCGGTATTTTTTATCCAGGCCGGAATTTAGTTTTTTATCAGCATTGAATTCCGTTTTAAAAGCATCATTGAAGCGTTTAATCCATAAATGCTTTTCCAGGATGGAAAGTCCGAGCTTGTTTAGGATTTTATCAATATAGAAAAGACTTACCATAATTTTTTCTTCATCTTCGAAGTGAAGGCATTGCAGCGTGAATTCACTGTTTTTATGGAATAATGATTCTGCTTCTTCCATGACAGTGTTTCCGTATCGTTCTATTTCCCTGTTATACGTGTCAATCTGAATGGTTTCAATTTCTCCGCTGTTGACAAATTGTTCAAATGACTGGTTTATTTTCTCTAGAATTTCATTATAAAAAGTAAAACTATTCAATAGCAATCTTATTCTCAAATGCGGTTTCGGGTCATTGTAACGGATGAAAAACCATTTTGAAATATATTCTTTTTGCTGAAAATAATCTACAAAAGGCTGAATAATGTCTTCCAAAACAAGATCGGCTGTTTTTATCCCTGTGTAGATTTTCAGGTAAAGCCACTCGCTTCCGGGAGGGAATTTTCTTTTCATCGTATATGTTATGTTTTTTTATTGTATTTTGTACATCGGAAAGATGAACTCACGTTTAAAATCATCATTTTCGTTATATAGAAATTCTTCAATGATAATTGTCTTTTCCGATTTCAGGATCTGAAAAAAAAGCTTTACTGCATCGCAATTTTCAAGATTAAAGGTTAAGGTATTATCCGATTTCACCCATTGAATCCATTGCGGAATTTTTCTTTTTTCTCTCCAGTTTTTAAAGGCCGCTAAAGCCTGGTTTTTATCTGCTGACATTTCCATTGCGGCAATATCTTTTTCATTGATCTTCCACTGTGCCTTTGAGAGAATGATGTTTTTATATTCTACTCTCGGCAAAAAATGGTAAATCTGGCTTAAACTTCCCCAATCGAAACATAATCCGGTTCGCATATTTTCTGAATTGAGTTCGGAGAGAAAATGATAAACAGGAAGCGTGTTTGTGAAGTAGTTGTGGGCATTGGTGAGATAAGGCCTCACTTTTTTATTTAATTTTTTCGACCGTAAAACAATTCTGTTATCCTGAAAAGAAATATAAAGATCATCAACAGATATTTGGTTTTCTTCAGGTAATACTGATTGCGCCAGATACGGTATTTCGTATGATCGTATGGTAGGCCTTCGAATGACATTTCCTATTCTCGCTTCAGGAAGATGAATAATTTCTGCTACCATTTCATCACTGCCATGCTCTGCCCTCCAAAGCATTTCTTCTTTTTGGGTAATAGTTTTTGTTAAATTCTGTACGTTTGCTTTTTCCGAGCAGAACCTTCCCAGGAGATTGGCCGCACTGCTTCCGCCACCGTTTCCTACAGATAATTTTTCAATTCCGTTTTCTGAAATTATTTCTGCCATAAAAGAAATGGTATCCGGAAGATCATTCCAGTTTTCAATAAATCCTTCAAAATCTTTATCAGCCAGGCTGATTACCTGTCGGTTTTCTGTTAACGCTTCCTGTAACTTTTCATTGAGAATTTTCTGAACGGGATTCAGAATGAGGTTCAAAGCCTGCTTTTGGGGAACATCGGAAATTGATAAATCTTCCAGATAAGGATGAATCCCTTTTGCTGTGATGTGCTGTTTGTAACCGATTCCTATTTCGGTATCAAGCACATAAGCCAACGGCATTTCCTGTGTTTCAAACCTTTCATAAAAAGCTTTTTTAAATTTCTCTACATGAGATTGCTTCTGTGATAATGTGATCTTATTAAGAAAGCTGATTGCTTTTTTGAGCTCTTTTTTCCATTCGCCGGACAATATGAATTGGCCGTTGTAATAGAGATCAGTCTGGAAAAGGTATTTTTGATCGTATTTGGTATTGAATGTTTTAATCAGTCCTTCAATTTCGGTATATTTTGAAACAGGATTCCCGATATTCTGATCCAGTTCGTTTAGCTTCTTTTTTATGTCGATTAAAATTTTAGCTTCATCATTTGCTTTTATCTTGCTTAAAACAGTAATGATGACATCTAAAAAATCTTTTCCCGATACATTCGGTTCGAGCTCGCTCACCAATACCTGATTGCTGATGAGCTCTTCCACAAATTCTTCCGCTTCCATGTCTGAGATTTGTTCATTCACCAAAATTCCGGCAATTTCCTGTAAGGTTCTGCCCTGCTTTGAAAAGTGCAATACATGCTGCAGCTCTTCTGAAAGTGGCGCCGAAGAAATAATATATTCCCTTTTTCCTTCGGTGTACTGGTATTCAACATAACGAATTTTACGGCCCACCTTATAAATACTGTTGTTAGGAAAAAACAACAGCTGGGTTCTGATCTCTTCCAGCTGCATAAAATGCTGAGCAAGAGCGACCAGGAAATGCATATCCAATTTCGTATCCCTGACTTTTTCTGAAACCGGAATTGTCATCCTGACTTTGTCGAAGGATCCCAACCCTACTCCCGAAAATAATCCGAAAGGTGTACACCGGCAGCTTATTCTGCTATAATATTTTAACAGGGTTTGTTTTAGTTTCTGAAATTCTTTAGAAGAAAAGTCTTTTTCTGACTGGATCCATTTACAGGCTTCATCGTGAAGGTTGGGTGACGCGAGATAAAGCGCCTCCAGAAAAACAGGATTTCTGCAAATTTCTTGTAACTCCGAATCAGGAATTTCATTTCTGCTCAGTTGGTCCTGAAAGTCTTTCCGCGAAAATAAAGGAGTACGAACCACGAACTCATCAAAAAACTGATACGGGAAACGGGGCATTGTTTATTTTTTTGTGTTTTCTTTGGGTTGGTAATCGGGGTGTCCTAATTGCCAAAAAGCGAAAGCGAAAATGTCTGCTATACTTGCATATCTCTTTACAATAGAAATGTCTTTTCCATGTCCTCCCTCATAATCTATTTTTAATAGTTTAGGATTAGATGAAATATCATCTGCTAAAAGTTTAGCCACAAATTTTGTGGACATCCAGGGTTTAACTCTTGGATCGTTTATTCCTGCTGTAATAAGCATGGCAGGATATTTCCGCCCTTTTTTAACATGGTGATAAGCGTCCATTTCTAATAAACCTCTAAATTCCACAGAATCTTTCGGATCACCATATTCTTTTACAGTGGTTCCTCCTGTGCCATTTTGTTCTACTCTTACTGTATTTAATACTCCTGATTCAATAATAACCGCACTAAACAAATCTGGTCTTTCAATTACAGCTCTTCCCATTAGAATACCTCCTGCACTTGCACCTAATAATGCTATTTTTTTTGATGAAGTATATTTTTCTTTTATTAAATATTCGGCACAAGCAATCAAATCTTTCCAAGAATTTGGTTTTTTCAGTTTTTGCCCATCAACATGCCATTGATCTCCTTTCTCTCCTCCACCTCGAACATGAGGAACCGCTACAATACCTCCCTGATTTGCCCAAAGCAAATAACTAATGGAAAAATACGGAGAATAAGATTCTGCAAATGCCCCGTAACCATTCATCAATACTGGAACTGTACCGTCTCTTTTTATATTTTTATTATATATTAGAGATAAAGGAACTTCTACGCCATCGTATGATCTCACGGTAGTTTCTTCTACAACAATATCTTTAAATTCAGGATATTCAATAACTGGAGCAAGATTTTCTAAAGTGAAATCATTCGTTTTTAAGTTATATCTGAACCGCTGTTCATCATTTGCCCAACCTGAACAACTTACCCATATATCAGAAAAGTTTTTTCCTTTTGATGACAAAATAATATCTCCTGATACATAAGGAAGTTTTATAGGAATTTCTTTACCATCCTTATATAAGTATAGTTTTGCTTCAACACCATTTTTAGTAGTAGTAAAATAAATTCCATCTTTTGTAACTGTATAATTATCTAAAACTTCATCTTTCTTTTCAGCTACAATTACTTTTGGATTTTTGAAGTTCGGATTTTGAACATTTGTTTTGCATAATTTATAATTGGATGAGTTATACCCTGAAAAAAAAATAATTTCTTCCCCTACAAGTCTAATATTATGAACTTTACTATCCTTATCATATAGTGGCTTCCAGTTCTTTTTTCCCGCTAACAGATCTTTTTTACTAATAATAAATGTTTTTCTAAAATCTTCCGAATCAACCAGTATTCCAATATAGTAAGCATCATCAGCATTAAAGGCTAGTATTGAAGGAAAAGTATCTTGATCAATTTTAAGGTTGGGATTATTTATATTTGAAAAAACAACATTTCTGTTATTTGGATTCTCTCCAATTTTATATAATACTGATTGAGTATTTTTATTAAACAAATGAGACTTTGTGTCTGTGACTGGATAATAAACATAAAAGAAACCAGAGTTATCTTCTAACCATCTAATCCCTCCAATATTGGAGGGATTAGTCTGATTAATAACTTCAGGATAAATATGTTTGGTTTTTACATCTATTACTATAATCTCCGATAATTCTTTTCCCTTTTCCGACAATGAAATAGCAATTACACTTCCGTCCCAACTAGGACTTATAAGATTAATTATAAATTCATGGCTAACATCAGGTGTATTATCAAAAGAAGAGGTAAATGAAGAAGGATCGTATAATAATTTTTCTTCTCCTGAAAAATACTCCCTATAGTATACTTTTGCTGTTTTTTCTCCTGCGTTTCTCTTTAAATAAAAATATTTATCATTACCTGTTATTCTTAAATCAGATACAAAATAACCTTGTCTTTTATCAAATTCTAGTCTTTTATCTAAATAATAATTCCGATTAGGGATTTTATTCAGCAAAGAATTGGTGTAATCTGTTTGAGACTTCATCCAAGATATTGTCTGATGGTCTTGCAAATTCTCCAAATTTCTATAAGTATCAATTACTTTAATTCCAAAATATTCATCTGTAATTGATTGAGATGGAGCCAGATTATTTTTCTGCCCTTTTACAAATACTATCGAAAATAAAGTGATGAAAAAGATTTTAATTTTCATGTTTAATTTAAATATGATAAATATGCAATTTAAGAATTTAATTATTTGTATTCAGATAATGATTCTGCATTTAAATGTGTAAAGAGTCGTCTTTCTGTTTACTGGCATTTTCTGGATATGTACACCCATCAGCATTTGCTAATTCTAAGTTTTGATTAAGTTGAGTACCACCTAAAACTTTCTGGGGATTACTAATTTTAGTAAGTTGTAACTTTTTAAGCGTTAGTCTTTTTGTTTGTTCTTGTTTTCTCATCATAAAAAAATTAAAGATTGTGATGCAAATAAAGTTATATTTTTTTGAAATCTAAAAGAATCGATCTATAAATTCATGAATTTATAGATCATTATATACAATTTATATAACTTAAAATCAAATGATTAAAAATAAAATCAGAGAGTTAAACATAATTTTTGTTAAAATAAAAATTAAAGTAAGAAAAATAATACTTTTGCAAAGTTCTTACTACTTATAAAAATGATGAAATCTAAAATCTTTATATTATTCTTTCTATTATGTCCTATTTACTATACGTTGCTAAATGCACAAAAAAGCAAAATCAACAATGATAGTTTATCAACTTATAGTTATTCTGCACTTGAAGAAAAATTTTATAATTTAAAAGAAAGTAATAAAATTGAAAAATCTATATCGGTTGCTCAATATTATCTAATAAAGGCTAAAGAAGAAAAAAATAATAATCATATCGCAGAAGGATATGTAATGCTTCATTATAACCAGCCTTTTAAACGTTCATTACAATATATCGACAGCTTAGTTCTTTTTGAAAAATATTTACCAAAAAAAGACTATCCTACCAGGATTTATTTATTAAAGGGGCGGATATATTATGATTATGATAAAGAAAAGCTGGCATTAAATAACTTTATCACCGCTTTAAAATACGCAAAAGAAAAAGATAACAAGCGACATATTGCTATCGCGGAGATTTATATTGCATATCTTAATAACTATATAGGAAAACATGCAGAAGCAGCTAAAGTACTGCAATACTACTATTATAATGGAGATTTCTTAAGCGATAGTGAACATGAACATGTCAGGCTCAACTTGGCAAGTACTCTATTGGATATTAATAACCTTGAACCTGCAGTAAAATTAATACATGAAGGATTAAAGAATACTTCTGAAAAAAAAGATATTGAAAGATATAATAAATATTTATTATTTCTGGGCTTATATAACTTAAAGTCAAAACATTGCAAACTCGCTATTAATAATTTAAATAAATGCAAAGCATACTTTTTAAAAAAATCTGATAATTTAAACTCAAGTTATGCATTATTATATTTGGGGCAATCTCATGCTCAATTACAGGAAAGAGAGAAAGCAGTTGAATATTTTCTAAAAATTGATTCCATAGTTCAAAAAACACATACTACTTTTCCAGAACTTAAAGAAGTATATCCATATGTTATTGAATATTATAAAAGCAAAAATGATAAGGAAAAACAACTTTATTATATCGAACGGTTTTTAACAATATACAAAGACTTGGATTCTAAGTTCAGATACATCTCAAGGGAGTTACCAAGAAGGTATGATGCTCCCAAGCTTCTTCAGGAAAAAGAAAATATTATTAATGAAATAGAACGCAAAAGAACAACTTCCTATGTAATTGCCGGAATTTTGTTACTTGGTATGAGTATATTAATACCATTATATTTTCGTTCCAAAAAAGCAGAAAAACGAAATAGAAAAATTGCGCAGGAGCTTATACGGTCAGTAAATGATAAGGCAGTATTAAATAAAGATAATTCACAGGAAGACGATAGTCCGGGCAGTATTACAGTACAACAAGAAGATATAACGGGTAAAACCAGCAACATTATACCTGATTATGTTGTTCAGAACATTCTTAAGGAATTAGCCATTTTTGAAGATAAGGAAAATTATCTAAAAAAAGGAGTCACGTTATCAAACCTTGCTAAAAAAATTAAAACCAATTCCAAATATTTGTCTGAAATTATCAACAAGCATAAAGGAAAAAACTTTGCAGCTTATCTGAATGAATTACGAATAGATTATGCTATTAACAGACTTGCAAGAGATAAAAAATTTCGTTCTTACAAAATCCCATTTATTGCCGAAGAGTTAGGATATAATAACGAGCAGGCATTTACTCTAGCCTTTAAAAAGAAAACAGGGACACCGCTTACAACCTACTTAAAAGAAATTGAAAAAGCAGAAAACAAGCAAATAAAACGCAGTATATCAGATAATTAATAGTTATAATTTTATGAATTTATACATATAGATTCATGAATTTATAAACTATTTACTTGCAATACAAATTACTTTCTCTCACCTTTGCTTCAACAAAAAACACAAATGTTTATTTTTTGTAGGTGCGCACTGCAAAGTATAAATGAAAAACCGCTGATCAGCAAAAGCCCATGCCGGGGTTTGTACGGCAAACAAAAATCTTTAATTTAAAAATTAACAAAAATGAAAAAGTTAACAGGAATGAAGAGTAATTTCTCTTCTTTGGAAAACAAAAAATTAGAAAATTTACAAGTAGTTCAAGGTGGAGGTGGTACTGCTATAAACTATGTAAATACTAACAAAGGTGATTGTCCAGACAAAGAAACATGGAAAGATCATAAACTTGTAAATACTTTGGTAGTTGGTGATTGCTAACTAATAGGGGAGGAAAATCCCTCCCCTGTTTATAAAATCTAATTGAAGGTTTATGAAACAAATATTGATTACAAAACAAAATATAAAAGCAATTAGTCCCATTTCTATTATATTTATATTCATTTTTATTCTTTTTTCTTCATGTAAAAGCAAAGAACTCAATTATATTACTTATTACAATAAAGTAAATGAAATTGACAGTATTTATAGATTTCAAAAAGATACTCTTACTGTTATCAAAAAATATAAAAAACTATTCAGAAAATATCCCCCTAAAAACCAAGAACGCATTCAAGAGTTTGATACATTTATTAGACTTTCAGATAAGTATCATAAAAATTTTGGAGGGAAAAAGAGCTTATATAAGTTAATATCTCTAGTTGCACCCTATGATAATGAATACAAAGAATTATTATGGCTTTACAAAAAACATGGCATAGACAGCTTGGAAGTGAAAAATGAAATTGCACGATGGAAAAGAAGCTTAAATAAAAGATTAGTAGATTCTTTTACGGTTGCTTTTATAAGAGATCAGGAAGAAGGTCGGTCAAATATTCTAATAATGCAAAAGAATGATCAAAAAAATGCCGAGCTTATGAAATGGACTTTTGAAAATTATGGTTATCCATCATTACAGAGGATTGGAATTATAGGAAATAATGACGTATTCATGCCTATGTTAACATTTTTCAGTCATATGTCGGGATCAAAATATTATCCCTATTTCAAAACTAAATTATTAGAATACGTAAAATCTGGTGATTGTCTTCCCAGAGATTATGCGACAATGGTTGATAGGTATAACTTACAAGTTAGCAAAGAAGACATACTTTATGGATATTATACTGGTAATAAAACAATATCTGATACAGTAAAAATTAATCATAATCGTAAAACTATAGGTCTTCCAAGTATGAAGCATAGTGCCAAAATTGCAAAAGATTTTTTTAAGAAAAAATGATACTTATTATTTCTAACAATAATGAAAGAACTACTACTGAAATAACAAAGTGGCTTTCAATAATGGATAAAAAATTTATTCGTGTACATGAAGACGAGGTTTTTGAAATTAAAGTAGATAATAAAAAAATTTTTATAGAAAGTAGCAGGAATAAATTCTTTTTGGATGAAATCACAAGTGTTTGGTACAGAAGAGGTGGATTACGTTTTATTCATCTAAAATATGAAAATATTTCTATTAATGAGCATATGAATGAAGTACAGCATTGGCTCTATGATTATGTTATAAAAACATTAGAATCTAAAAAACATATTAATAAAGAAAGTAATAGTGATGTCAATAAACTTCTTGTTTTAGAACAGGCACAAAAATTTGGTTTAGAAGTTCCTATATATTTTCTTGCAGAAAATACAAAAGACGTTCATCTACATAATACAATTATAAAAACGATTGCCGGAAATCCAATATTAGATAATATAGATCAACAATCAGACGGTATCATGTATACCACAGTTATTAATAAAAAGGAAAAAAATAATTTCTTTATCACATTTTTTCAGGAAAAAATTGAAAAGGATTTTGAGATTAGAAGTTTCTATCTGAATGGCAAGATTTGGTCTATGGCAATTTTTTCGCAAAATGACGAACAAACTAAAACAGATTTTCGCAAATACAATCTTAAAAAGCCTAATAGAAACGTTCGTTACAATCTTCCTGTAGAAATTGAACATAAAATACAGCTTTTGATGAAAGCTTTGGACCTGAACTGCGGTTCATTGGATTTTATAAAAAGTGGCAACAAATATTATTTTTTAGAAGTCAATACGATAGGTCAATTCCTTGGTCTGTCTCTTACATGTAATTATAATTTAGAAAAAGAAATAGCAGATTATCTATAAATGATCTGGGTTTCTTTTGTTATTTAAAATTAATTATTCTATAATAATGAAAAAGATTAAAGAAAAGCACAAATTACCTCTTACGTTCAAGTATATAGAAACTTTTAATACCAAAAAGTCTAAGCAAAACATAAAAGACATAATTTATTTTACTGAATGTAAGAAACACCAGACTGATTATTATGTTCGAGAAAAACCTACTAAATCTCTAGTAAGAATGCTATGAAATACTTCAATCTCTTTAGCAATATAATGGTAACTAAGGGCGCAGGAAGAATTCTTATTTCTGATCTGCAAAGAAATGTTTCAGAATTACTTCCTTTAGAATTAAATGATTTAATTGAAGAATTAAAACTGGATTCTATTGAAAATGTTTTTAATAAATATGATGCAGAATCCGGAAGTATCCTTCAGGAATATTTAGATTTTCTATTGGAAAAAGAATACGGTTTTATTACTCAAAATGACTGGGATAGAAATTTTCCGCCACTTTCATATAATTACCAGGATTATAGTATTTTGTCTAATCTTTTTATGGAACTTAATGATATTAATGTACTTCATAAAATAAAATCATCTATCGAAAATATGGAGATACAGCATCTTGTATTATATTGCAGCAGAGATCTTTCCCAAGATGAAATAGTGGAAATTGATCAGATTTTCGAGAACTCCACTTTGCAGGGAATTGAGATTTTTTCTCCGTTTCATAATATAATTGATGAAGCTTTTATAAGCAGCCTTGATAAAAAGACCACAAGAATTTACAATCTGGTCTTTTATAATTGTCCAAAAGTGCCGTTTAAACTCAAAGATATTTTTAGATTTGCAGTAAACTTCACCAAGCAAAACCTAAAAATATCATCCTGCGGAAAGGTAAACTTAGAATATTTTAATACCAACCTGCCAAAAGTCTTGGAAGCTGTTAATCACAATTCCTGTCTCCACAAAAAAATAGCAATTGACGCAGAAGGAAATATCAGAAACTGCCCTTCCATGCCTCAAAGTTTCGGCAACATAAAAGATTTGACGTTGGAAGAAGCGTTACAGCACAAAGATTTCAAAAAATACTGGAACCTTACCAAAGACCAGATTGAAGCCTGTAAAGATTGCGAGTTCCGCTACATCTGCACCGATTGTAGAGCGTACACCGAACGCAGCCATACCAACAATGAAGGGTTAGACATTTCAAAACCTTTAAAATGCGGCTACAATCCTTATACCGGTGAGTGGGAAGAATGGAGTACAAATCCTTTAAAACAAAAAGCAATACGATTTTACGCTTCGGTAAATACTTTTCACAGTTAGTATTACAGTCAGGATTGCAGGTGAATACATATTAAAACTCAACATTTTCAGGTGCAAAAAATTAATTTAATAAGTAGTTACAGTATTATTATTTCTCACAAAATTGAAAAAACTTTGTTTTTTTTCAAACATCTGCTTATTTTAGTGAAAAATATTAATATGCCATTGGATAAACTTATTAACTACCTCAAGCTTGATAAACAGGAGTTTATGTTTCAGTTTAATTCCCACCCCAATTATCCTTCTGCATTAGCATTCAGCGACACCCTTAACTTTATGGGGGTAAGAAACGATGCCTATGAGCTTGATAAAGAATATTGGGACGAGCTGCCGGAAGAATTTATTGCTATTGTAGACAGTAATTTTTCATTAGTTAAGAAATCGGGAAATCAATATTCCATCTATTCGGATAAAGCGAAAACTGTAAACAAAGATGAGCTTCACCAACAATCTACCGATTTTGTGCTGCTTTTTGAAAAAGACCCGGCTATAAATAAATCCGTTACCAGTTATAAGCCATTTCTGTACGCCATTTTTGCTGTTATTGCGCTGTATTCAGTTTTAACACTATCCTGGTACGAAGCTTTATTTAATCTCCTTTCGCTTTCCGGAGTTTATATTTCACTTGAGATTTTCAGTCAGAAATTCGGAAATACCTCTGCAGTGATAGGCAGCATTTGTGGTGATACAGCAGGAAACCAAGCCGTTAATGCATGCAATAAAATTATAACTCAGGATAAAACAAGCATTTGGGGGTTGAAGTTCTCAGATTTTTCATTGATTTATTTCATAGGAATTGCCGTTTTAGGATTATTCTTACCTGCCACTTCATTTGTATTGAAAGGTTTTACCGTCGCATCATTGCTGGCTATCGGTTATTCATTATATATTCAGGGATTTATAGAAAAAACATTTTGTCGGGTTTGCCTTTTGATTATCTCTGTTTTAACAGTTCAGCTTATCATCAGCATTTTTCTTTTTGAAAATATGTATTTTGATGTGAAGACCGCTTTATTGAGCATTACTTTATGGGCTATTCTTATCTTTTCAGTTATATATCTTAATACCACCCTTGAAGAAAAGGAAAATCTCCAGAAGTCTAATGCAAAAAATTTAAGATTCAAAAGAAACTATGATGTATTTAAAAGAGAGCTTCTTGAAAACGAAAAAGTACAATTTACAGACAATGAAACATTTTTAGTGGGGAATAAAAACGCAAAAATCCATCTGTCGATTATTTCAAATCCTTATTGCGGTTTTTGTAAAGATGCGCACAAAATTATGGAAAATCTCCTTCGGAAATATCCGGATGACATTTCAGTTCAGCTAAGGTTCAATTATACCCCGGATAAGCAGAATGAAAAATTCACCCACCTTATTTCAGATTTCATGTACACCTATAAAAATAAAACTTCCGAAGACTTTTTAAACCTCGTTGAATATTGGTTTGAAACAAAAGACGAAGATAAAACAAGATTGAAAGCCGGAATTACTTCTACCCAAGAAGACCTTTCCCCTCTTATCAGTTTGTCCGCCGAAAACAAAAATGCGGGGCTTAATTTTACACCGATCATTTTGATTAACGGCTACCAGTTTCCTGATAAATACGACCGTGAAGATATTTATTATTTTATAGATGAATTAACGGAAGATGATGATATTGTATAAAAATAATTTCAGTATTATAAAATTTATTAAATTGGGAAAAATAAAAACAGAACCGGGGAAACCTAAACACAAAAAATAAATCATTGAAATCCTTTCCATTCTACCGCCAGCCCGATTCCAAAGACTGCGGTCCTACGTGCCTTCGTATTGTCAGCAAATATTATGGCAAAACCATTTCCCTGCAGCAGATCCGTAACCTCTCGGAAACCACCCGCGAAGGAAGCAGCCTTCTGGGATTGAGTGATGCTGCCGAAGACCTGGGATTCCGCTCACTGGGTGTGCAGATCGATTTCAAAACCCTGGTCGAAGAAGTTCCTCTCCCATGCATTGTACACTGGAACAAAAACCATTTTGTGGTTGTTTATAAAATCGACAAAAAAAATAAAGTCTACATATCAGATCCCAGCTACGGGCTCATTACCTACAGCAAAGAAGAATTTATCAAGCTTTGGATCGGAGAAAACGCTACTGAAAGCACCGAAGAAGGAATTGTTTTAATCCTTGAAACAACCCCTGCATTTTTTCAAACTGAATTTGATGATCAGGAAAGCAAAGCCAGCTTTTCTTTTCTTTCAAAATATCTTTTAAAATACAAATCTCTTGTTATCCAGCTGGCGATAGGCCTTCTGGCGGGAAGCTTATTGTCCCTGATTTTCCCTTTCCTTACCCAGAGCATCGTAGACGTCGGCATTCAGAATCAGGATCTGAATTTCATTTACCTCGTACTTTTAGCCCAGATCATGCTTTTTATTGGCAGAATGGGAATTGAGGTGATCCGAAGCTGGATTTTGCTCCATCTTTCCGCAAGAATCAACATTTCCATCATCTCCGATTTTTTTATTAAACTCATGAAACTCCCCATCAGCTTTTTTGACACACGGATGACGGGAGATATCATGCAAAGAATCAATGACCATCACAGGATTGAGCAGCTGTTAACAAGCTCTTCTTTAAATACCTTATTTTCACTCGTCAACCTTATTATATTCAGCATTGTCCTTTTATTTTATGATTACAGGCTGTTTGTTGTTTATCTGGTGGGAGCTGCAGCGTATATCGGGTGGATCAGTTTTTTCCTGAAAAGAAGAAAAGAACTCGATTACAAAAGATTTTCCCAGGTTTCGGAAGAACAGAGCAAGGTGATTGAACTTATCAACGGCATGCAGGAAATTAAAATGCATAACGCCGAAAAACAAAAACGGTGGGACTGGGAATTTCTCCAGGTAAAACTTTTTAAAATCCGGATCAAATCATTATCCCTGGAGCAATGGCAGTCCGTGGGCGGGAATTTCATCAACCAGATGAAAGATATTCTGGTAAGCTTCCTATCTGCCAAATTAGTGTTAAGCGGAAACTTAACGTTAGGGATGATGCTTTCCGTACAATATATCATCGGGCAGCTCAACAGCCCGTTGCTGCAGCTTATCGATTTTATCAAACAATCTCAGGATGCCAAAATTTCTCTCGAAAGGCTGGGCGAAATTCATGATAAAGATGATGAGGAAAACGCAGACGAACAATACACCCACGACCTTCCACAAAAAGACATCGAAATTGAGAATTTGTCATTCCGCTATATCGGTTCAGAGGCGCATGTTTTTGAGAATTTAAATTTAAACATTCCCTACCAAAAAACCACCGCTATTGTGGGAGCCAGCGGAAGCGGGAAAACAACCCTGCTGAAGCTTTTGATGAAGTTTTATGAACCGAATCAAGGCGAAATAAGGCTGGGCAACACCAAGCTTAAGAACATTTCTCCCCGGTTCTGGAGAGATCATTGCGGGGTGGTGATGCAGGAAGGCTATATTTTTAACGATACCATTGCCAATAATATTGCAGTGGGCGAAGATTACCCGGATAAGAAAAAACTCCGAAAAGCAGTAGAAATAGCTCATATCAAAGACTTTATAGAAGAGCTGCCTTTAAGCTACAATACCAAGATCGGAAATGAAGGACTGGGCGTAAGCGGCGGACAAAAACAAAGATTATTTATTGCAAGAGCCGTGTACAAATCTCCGGAATATATTTTCTTTGATGAAGCCACTTCTGCTCTCGACGCCAATAATGAAAAAGTAATTATGGAAAATCTTGAACAGTTTTTTAAGGGTAAAACTGCCGTGGTAATTGCCCACAGGCTGTCTACGGTAAAGCATGCCGATAAAATTATTGTTTTAGACAAAGGAAAAGTGGTGGAAGAAGGAACCCACACCGAACTTGTGGCGTTAAAAGGTGAATATTACCGGTTGGTAAAAAACCAGCTTGAATTGGGAAATTAATGTACTTTATCAAGGTTCAGAATCTTTGACAAAGTTTTACAATACAATATATTTTGGAAACGAATAAAGATATTTTAGACAATATAGAGTTACGCTCAGAAAGCGTTCAGGATATTCTTACTCAACCTCCTCATTGGATGATCCGTTGGGGAAATACCATTATTTTTTTAATCCTGGTAATGATCCTCATCATGAGCTACATTATACGTTATCCTGAATTTATTCCGGCTACAATTGTAGTGACCTCACAAAATCCGCCCGAGAAACTCGAAGCACGCAGCAA
The DNA here is from genome assembly GCF_035819015.1 of Chryseobacterium salviniae. Classification (NCBI taxonomy): domain Bacteria; kingdom Pseudomonadati; phylum Bacteroidota; class Flavobacteriia; order Flavobacteriales; family Weeksellaceae; genus Chryseobacterium; species Chryseobacterium salviniae. Next base: position 32,335 of record NZ_JAYLAA010000068.1, read on the forward strand.
TTCAAAAATCGAAAAAATCTTCATTAAAGATCATCAGCATGTTAAAAAAAACGAAGTATTGATGGTGATGCAGTCAACAGCCAATTATAAAGATGTACTCCAGCTGAAAAAACTGGTAGATTCTATTACTCCGGATCAGCTGTCTCAATTTCCGATCAGTGAAACCTCGCATCTTAAGCTTGGGGAACTGCAGGGAGATTACAATAGTTTTGCAAAGGCATTTCAGGATGAGGCTTTATTTACAAGACTTCAGCCCTACGCTCCTGAAAATATTGCCGCTAACCAGAGTCTTTCGGAATACAGGGTAAGAATTGCGACCCTGAAACAACAGAAAAGCCTTGAACAGGCGAAATATGAAATCACCAGGAAAAATTATCAGCGTTCGCAGGAATTGTTTAACCAAGGGGTAATTGCTGCCGTAGAATTGGAAAATGAAAAGATAAAATTTCTTCAGGCACAGCAGAATTTAGAAAATATCAACATCTCTTTATCCCAGATCGAAGAAGGAATTTCCAATGTTAATAAAACAAAAAGCGGAACGGTAATTAATACCGAAAAAGATAAAATTACCTATTCCTCGCAAACGTTACAGCTTTTCGAGCAGCTCAGGAAATCACTCAAACAATGGGAACAAAATTACCTGATTATATCTAATACCGATGGTGAGGCCAGCTTCCAGCAGTTTTTCGGGGAAAACCAGTTTGTAAAAGCAGGAGATGCCATTTTATCAATCCTCCCGGACAACAGAGAAAAACTGGTGGGACGGATGTCGGTTCCAGCCGCCAATTCAGGCAAAATTGTTGCCGGGGAAAAAGTGCTCATTAAACTCGATAATTACCGATACCAGGAATACGGCATTGTAGAGGGAAAAGTGCAGAACATCTCTCTATCACCAGATAAAGATGGCAATTACTACGTGGATGTGGCTCTCCCAAAAGGCCTGAAAACGTCCTACAATAAAACGCTTACATTCGACAAAGAACTGAAAGGGAATGCCGAAATTGTTACACAGGATCTGCGTTTGATTGAAAGATTCTTCTATCAAATGAGAAAATTGCTGGGCTATCAATCGTAAAATTTGAAAAAGTACAGAATAATAAAAGCCGAACGTTACCCTTATAATTTTATGAGAAACTGCTTTGTTTTATTTATAAAGCTTTCTATATAAATCTTCTGAATTTCAATTATTAAATACTTTTATTACTGGGTAAAATATTGATATGAATATTACACAAGCAGAATGTAAAATTTAACAGAAGAGTTAAAACTAGGTTATTAATTAAAATAACAGCTTTAACGGTCGTACAATCAGCAAAGAATATTTCAATCGAAATATCAATAACTAAAAGTTCGTATTATTTAATCCACAATGGGTTTGTGTATTATTAGAATGAATCAATTATAGAAGATTTAAAAAGCGTTGAACCTGATCCACAAATTTTAACTGATTCCTATTAAAAATATAATAATAAAAATAAAAAAGTCTGCAAGTATTCTTACAGACTTTTATCGTAGCGAAGACGGGAATTGAACCCGTGACCTCAGGGTTATGAATCCTGCGCTCTAACCAACTGAGCTACCTCGCCGTTTTGGTGGTGCAAATATAGAAAATATTTACTACTAACCAAAATTATTTTAGCTTAAAATATTCCAAAACATCACCCACATGATCTGGCTTATTGATTATCTTATTGTTAGCATCTAAAATAAAATATGTAGGCGTAGCATGAACATTATAGGTGTCTGAATAACTGCTGTTCCATCCTCTCAATTCTGAATCATTTACCCATGGGAATGCACCGATTTTTTTAGCGTAAGAATCTTTATCAGTATCCAGGGACAAACCAACAATCTGAATATTTCCTGCTTTTAAATCATTGTATTTCGCTAATAATTGCGGCAGCTCGTTTTCACAGTGCGAACATGTCGATGACCAGAATATCACTATTTTCTTATCCGCTTTTATATCATGAAGCGTTTTGGCATTTGTGTTAGCCGGTGCATGAAAAGTGTAATTAGGAAAAACAGCTCCTATTTCAACATTCGCATTAGATTTTAAAGTAGTTGCCAATCGGTCTGTAATTGTACATTTAAGATTTTTAGCCAGCCCAAGATATTTGTCTTTAAAATCCTGCATGTCATATACATCAAAAATGTCAATTAATTCCGAAAGAACAGTCTGTCCTCTGGGCGTTTCTACTTTTAACCTGTCAAGGAGCTTATCTACGGATGTACTTACATTGGTATTTCCTCCCGTGTTAAGATATGAGACTAAAACCGGCCTCAATAAAGACGATGTTTCAAGCATATCATTCGATTTATCAATAAAATTAATAATATCATCCTGACTTACATTTTTAGAAGCATCATTAGAAAGAAATTTGCTGTAATTGGTATTATAGTAATAAATAAATGGATGCTGAGCAGGATCTATACCTTCGGAACCACCGCTAAGTCTGTTTATTTCAGCTTTAAGTGCTTTTCCGAAATCCGTATTCTCCTTGTAATATTCTTTAATCTGTGATAGCGCCGGAAGTATCAGTTCTTTTTTTTGAGAACCTTCCTGCAGATTGCTCATAAGTTTATTTGCCTCATCAAGATAAATGACATCCTTAATTTTATTGGTTTGTGTTTCAAGCTTTATATTTACATTTTTATTTTCAGATATAAAACTAAATGTATTGTTTGAATCCGGAAAATACACCTTCATCATTCCCATATAGTTTTTGGGATATTTGAAGTTCCACAAATTATTTTTGCCTTTTTCTTTTGAAACAATGATATCTTTAGAACCGTTTAATGTATACAAAACAGCATCCTGATCTTTGAAATCGGCAGGAGCCTGAATGGTTATCGTAAACTGAGCCTGCAATGAAAATGCAGTTATAAAAGCCGATAATATAAAAATCTTTTTCATAGGGTAAAAATAAAAAAACTCTCCGACTAATCAGAGAGTTTAATAGTATTTTAATAAAAATTATACATCCTTAGGCGTATATTTTTTGCTGAAAAATAATATCAATATAATTGCAATAACAGCCAGCAAAAACAGATACATATCAACCGGTGAAGCAGGGGCACCAGTTCCGTTGGATCCATTACCCGAGTCAGGACTGGGGGGTTGCGCATTCACTAGGAATACAGGTAAAAGTAAAAAAGCTAAGACCAGTTTATTTATAGTTTTCATATTTTCTATTTTAATATTTTTGTGTTAACAATCTCTCCTTTTTCAGACACCACTTTCACGATGTATGAATTTTTTATCTTATCATCTAATTCGATAACAAAATCACGTGATGTGTCTACGTCTTTTTTAGAGATAACTAATTTTCCACTCATATCATAAACTTCGATATTCGCTTTTTTCCAGTTGGGATCAAATCTTACAAAATAATTTGCTATTGCAGGATCATAGATTACCAGTGTTTTTGGAGATGTTGCCGTTTCATTTGCTGCTAAAACAATATTAGTAGGTTCACCATAATACAGATCATATTCAGAACCTGTTACCGGAATAACATCGCCTTGTTTTGCCTGTTCAACATTTCCGTTTGGTGTCTTGTAGTAAAAACCGATACCCGAAGACAGTGCGTGGGCACCATTTGCTATCGGCTCAGCATTTTCCTTAATCTCAAACTTATAAAATTTTACATTATTCGTGTAATAATTAACAAGTTTTACATTTTTGCCTTTGAAATTGTTTTCATTTGCCTCATTAATGTATAACCAGTAATTCAGGTAATTATTATCGTATCCACCATTGATAGCTTCTTCAAAGGTGCCGATCATATTTTTACCGGCAGAAGCCTGAACTGTTGTTGCTATTGATGATTGATGTCCTGTAATGGATGACGAAGATACTACATAATATGTTCGTGCTATTTCTTTTCCATTAGCGTCGAGACCGATAATACCAAGCTGCTTCACAGTTCCGCTGGAATTTGTTTTTGCTGCCACTACACTATAATCGGTTGATGCAGCTCTTACACTTCCGCTAAATCTTCTTAATGTATTAAAGTTGAGTGTTTGTAATGAATTATCCCTGAGTTTCATTTTGAAAGTCTGCATTGGCTTAATGATAAGCCCAATATCTCCTACCGGAATTCCCGTAGGATGAAAGGTTTGCACAAGAAACCCCGTAGAATAGGTAGAACCGGAGGAAAGCGTTACAATTGTACCTGGGTCATACTCAATTCCCCAGATATTAGAAACGTTATTTCCATCTGTGATGCTCCCGTTTTCAACGTATCCTATTCTGGATAAGTCTATATTGGTAAGAAATGGGTTACCAAACTGATAAAAGTTCTTCCCAAATGTTCCGGACCACGGAGTTGCAGTACCCTCAAAAGAATCAGCAAGATAACTGTTATACTTTTCATTGTACATGTTTTTATTCGTTCCGTTGGTACCGAAACTTACATTCCCCCCGTTTTGCAATGTTAGCGGAGCAGAAAGTTCGGGATAAGGTTGTCCATGAATTGTAAATACAGATCCTGTAAGAGTGGGCGCAATAGTGGGAAGCGAAACAGGTGGTGTGCTGGTATCAAGGTCATTATTTTTAGATTTCAGCATATAATATCCTGTAGGGTCGCTTGTCGTGGATGCCAAGTTTGTATAATGTACCGATACAGCATTGGTATTATCATGTTTCAAAATCGGGTTGTCATATCTGCTGGTGTTAAATGTTTTTAACATTTCAGATGACAAACTCGTTAAAGCCTTACCGGAAAACGGCATAGCAATTTGCTGAAAATAACTGTTACTGTTTCCATGTCTAACTGTGCGGAATTCTTTACTTACGATACCTGTAAGGTTTGATGATAAAATTCCGTTGATATACAACTGCCCGTATGTGGAAGCTGCAAAATTAGTAGGATCATTAAGTCGTAGTACGAAATTTCCGCCGTCGGTTTTAGGAGATCCTCCGGTAGTGATTGTTCTGAACGCATCCGTAGATGCTGCTTCAACCATTACGTTCCCATGAACATCAGCTATACCAGAGCCTCTAGTCTGAAATCCTCCTCCGGAGTACAACAGAGCATTTTCACTCACGTATGTAGTAGCAGCATCATCTATGTGTACTAGAATATTCTGCGCCTGAACAGAATATATAGCTGCTAATAGACCAATAGCAAATAAATTTTTTCTCACTGTATGTAGTTATTTGTGTGTTAATACAACTGCAAAGTTATGTTTTTTTTAATAAAAAACAAAAATATTTTAATTTTTAACAAAAATGTAATCTTCCGTAAGTATTATTTCTTTTTCTTCCCCAATGGAAAACATATAGTCTTCAAGGACTTTTTCGGTAGTTCCTCTTAGTCCTCTTGCCCCTAAACCTTTCTCAATAGTTTCTTCTACAATCTTTTCAATAGCACCGTCTGTGAAGACAAGATTGGTACCGTCCATTTTGAAAAGTTCTATAAACTGGTTAACGATTGAATTTTTAGGTTCTTTCATAATCCTTATCATGGTTTCCTTTGTAAGTTTATCAAGATAGGTAATGATAGGGAATCTTCCGAGAAGCTCAGGAATTAATCCGAAAGATCTGAGATCAATAGCATTGATGTTTGTTAAAATATATTCGTCTTCATTGGTATTGTTGAGCTTTTCCGCACTGAAACCAATAGCCTGCTTGTTCATTCTGCGCTCAATAATTTCCTTTATACCGTCAAAAGCACCCCCAGCGATAAATAAAATATTTTGTGTATTTACCTGGATGTATTTCTGGTCAGGATGTTTTCTTCCTCCCTGTGGCGGAACATTTACAATGCTCCCTTCCAAAAGCTTAAGCAATCCCTGCTGAACACCTTCTCCCGAAACATCTCTTGTAATACTCGGGTTATCGGACTTTCTTGCAATTTTATCAATTTCATCAATAAAAACGATTCCCCGCTCTGCTTTCTCCACATCATAATCTGCAACCATAAGTAATCTGGAAAGAATACTTTCAACATCTTCTCCCACATATCCGGCTTCCGTTAAGATGGTAGCGTCTACGATGCAGAAAGGAACATTCAGTTCTCTCGCAATGGTTTTAGCCAGTAGCGTTTTTCCGGTTCCGGTTTCACCAATCATGATGATGTTGGATTTTTCAAGCTCAACTTCACGGTTTTCGTCCTGAGCATGAAGCAATCTTTTATAATGATTGTAAACGGCAATCGACAGTTGTTTCTTTGCCTGATCCTGCCCAATCACATACTGATCCAGAAATTCTTTGATTTCTTTCGGTTTTTTTAATTCTTCTATATTTTCAGCAGGGGAAAACCCTGTTTTTGCCGAGCTGTCCTTTACAATAGCATGTGCCTGCTCAATACAGTTTTCACAAATAAAACCATTTTGACCGGAAATCAGCATCTGCACTTCATTTCTCTTTCTTCCGCAGAAAGAACACTGGTTTGAATTCATTATTATATATTAAATATAAGTATACATTAAATAAACCCGTAAAATTACGAGTTTATTGCTTTTTAGGAATTGATAATAGAGTTCTGAATTTCAGTATACTCTTCCGCTGACAATTTAAGCCTTTCATTTTTGAAATTCATATCTTCCACGCTGTTAAGGGGAATCAAATGGATATGTGCATGGGGAACTTCAAGCCCTACCACAGCTACTCCAACCCGCACACATGGTATTGCCGTTTTTATTTTTTTGGCAATTTCCTGAGTAAACCCCCAAAGGTTTTTATATTCTTCACTTTCCAGATCAAAAATCAGATCTGTTTCTTTTTTGGGAACCACTAAAGTATGTCCCTTCACCAACGGCATTGCATCCAGAAAAGCAATAAAATTATCATCCTCAGCTATTTTGTATGAGGGAATTTCGCCATTGATAATCCTTGTGAATATTGTACTCATTTTTTAGTGTTTAAGATTGATTTTTCTTAACCGAATTAAAGGGTAATTTCTAATACTTCAAAAGAAAGCTTATTTCCATTAGGAAGTGTAATATCTGCCGTTTCGCCAACAGCTTTCCCTAAAAGGCCTTTTGCAATCGGGGTATTCACAGAAATTTTCCCTGCTTTAAGATCACTTTCATTGTCAGGAACTAAAGTAAATACCTGTTCTTTTTTAGTGGCATTATTCATTAATCTTATGGTAGTAAGAATAGAAACTTTTGAAGTATCCAGCTGACTTTCGTCTATGATCTTTGAAGTAGCAATAGCATCTTTCAGCTTGGAAATTCTCATTTCAAGCATTCCCTGGGCTTCTTTTGCGGCATCATATTCTGCGTTTTCAGATAAATCTCCCTTATCTCTTGCTTCTGCAATCTGTTGGGTGATTTTTGGTCTTTCCACAGTTTCCAACTGTTCCAGCTCAGCTTTCATTTTGTCTAATCCCTCCTTTGTAACATAGCTTGCCATAATTTTGAAAATTTAGTTTTAGTATAAAAAAATAATCCGACATTTGCCGGACAATGTTTTCGAGTTGTAATCGTTTAATTTGTACAAATATATAAAAATTTAAATTGAAATGAAAAAAACTTTTTCAATATTATCTTTAATCACATTATTGATTTTCAGTAATTTAGCCATAAAATCATGCGGCAGCACGGAAGATACCGTAAGTTGCTTCCCTAATAATCCCATCAACGTTACGCTTAATCTTAATCTTCCTGCCTATTACCCGCTTAACCAGGTTGGCGGATGGGTATATATCAACGAACAACAATCCGGAACAAGAGGGCTTATCGTGGTAAGAGCTTCTGATACAACCTTTAAAGTATATGACCGTAATGCTCCGCACATCTGTCCTGACAGCAATACAACCCTTGAAGTTCAGGATAATATCAGAATCGTTTGTCCGAAAGACAATGCGCAATGGATTTTATTAACAGGCCAGCCTACTGCCGTCGCCAATGTACAGCCTAAAACCTATCTTTACAATTATGATCCTTCGGGGAAAATTTTAAATGTTACGTATTAATGAAAATCGTCATTCAAAGAGTATCAGAATCCCATGTAAAAGTGGACGGAAATATTGTAGGAGAGATCGGGAAAGGACTTATGCTTCTTGTCGGCATTGATGAAAATGATACGGAAGCCGATGCCGACTGGCTCGTTCAGAAGATTCTTAATTTAAGGATTTTCGGGGATGGGGAGGGAAAGCTCAATCTTTCAGTTCAGGATATTAAAGGAGAAATTTTGTGTATCAGTCAGTTCACCCTGATAGCCGATTATAAAAAGGGAAATCGCCCGTCTTTCATTAAAGCGGCTAAGCCTGATAAAGCGATTCCGCTGTTTGATTATTTTAAGCAGGAAATTTCAAAATCCGGACTGAAAACCGATAGCGGAATCTTCGGTGCCGATATGAAAGTTTCGTTAATTAACGACGGACCCGTTACAATTGTGATGGATTCCATTTTAAAATCTTAAATTCGCAGAAAAATATATTCAATCAATGAAAAAAACATTATTTACGTTAGTTCTTTTAGCAGGAACACAAATTGCATTCGCCCAGAAATCTTACACCGATGAGCAAAAAGCTTCTTATTACATCGGGCAAGACATTGCCGAAAACATGAAAAAACAAGGATTTCCGGCAGATCCTGAGTTATTGGCTCAGGGGTTCAAAGATGCTTTCGGAGACAAGGCGAGCTTATTTCCTAAAGAAGAAATGGCTACTTTCATGCAAAGTTTCATGCAGAAGCAGAATGAAAAAAAACAGGCTGAAGCAAAAATAAAAGCAGAGGAAAACAAAAAGAAAGGCGCCGATTTTTTAGCTAAAAACAAGCTGAACAAGAATATTAAAATCACGGCAAGCGGCTTGCAGTATGAAGTTCTGAAAGAAGGCGACGGAAAAACGAAACCAACAGCTACAAGTACAGCGAATGTTGCCTACACCGGAAAACTAATGGACGGAACCGTATTCGATTCTACGGATAAAAACGGCGGACAGCCTATCGAACTGAACCTTTCGGGAGTAATTAAAGGATGGACGGAAGGTATCCAGCTAATGTCGAAAGGTGCAAAATACAGATTTTATATTCCTTCTGATCTTGCTTACGGAGACAACGGAGCTGGTGGTGTAATTCCTCCGGGAGCAACACTTATTTTTGATGTGGAGCTTGTAGATTTAAAAAGTCTTTATACATATCAATATAAAAACGTCTTTCATCACTGAAAGACGTTTTTTTCAAATAACTTTTATAAAAAAACTAATTCGCAGGAATACTGCTGAAGTTAAGGGCTATCCTGAGATTCATATCTGAACTTGTCTGATTTTTCAGCTCATATACTGTTCTTACCGTTACTCCTGTGCTTTTTACGACTTCATCCAAAAAGCCTGAATTTTCAAGATCCAGCGTAAGGCTAGAAGCGTCAGTTGAAATATTTGTTCTTGAAGCAACCAGTCTTTCCCCGGTACCGCTGGACGAAATATAAACTTTAATGGTTTTAAAAGCGCTTAAATTTCCTCCGGAAGGCGTAACAACAGAAACTTTAGCATCTGAAATTCGTACGTCTTTAATTTTAGCGTTATTGTTTCCGCCAAACCACGTTTGCACATTGGAGGCCGTAGCGGTGGAAGAAACTTCTTTATCTGCAGGAACGCCGGTTGAAACCAAAACATTAGCTGTATAAGGAAATGTATTCTGAACCAACGACTGCACGGTACCGCAGCTTACCAAAGCCATAGAAGCTGCTGCCGCTGTCAAAATGATATTTTTCATAATGATAAATTTTAAGGTTTTGGAAGCAGAAATTATACCAAATTGTTAAATCATTCCAAGCTCACCGTAAAGCTTCCTGTTGTGTTTCCAGAAGCCATATTGCTTTTCCCGATGATGAGCCAGACTTCACCTTTTTCTTTGATGTCGTACGTAAGGTCTCGTCCGAAAGGCCCGTCGTAATCGCCATTCGGCAGCTTTATCTGGTTGAACCGTATATTAAAATCTTTTTCTTTGGTAGAAATTTTTGCGTTGATTTTGGGTTGATCGAAATTGATGATTTTAAGAATAAATCCCTGTCCGTCTTTGGTGAATTCTTCTCCTAACGTAAGCGGAAACTGTACCGCATCAACAGTTCTTATAATCTGTCCGTCCTTCACATCTCTCATAACACCGGTACGCAGAACTTCTTTTGTTTTCGGGGCATTATTGATGATGGAATCTTTCATTCTTAATGCTGCTACAGAATCTGTTTTTTCAGTTGCAACAGACTCCTGAACGGCAGCCAATGAATCTGTATTCTGTGTTTGTGAAACGGATGATTCTTTTTTACATGAAAATACAACAAGAGGAATCAGCAAAAATAATTTTTTCATAATAACTATTTTTTTGAATTATAATAAGCTTTTAGGCTTTTTAAAATGTAATCTCATGCGAAAATTGTTCCATTGGTAAATTTTATTGATAATGAGTTTTCCCGCTGATTTTACAGATTACGCTGATTTAATGTTAAACTAAATCTAATTTTTAAAATTATCTCAAAATATGAAAAACCTCACAGTTTTTAGAAACGTGTGAGGTTTAACCGGGGATGGCTCTATTTTAAATTCTGGTAGTACAGAACTTTAGAAAGAACCTTTTCATTCTGCTGGAATTTCACCCTTTCTAAATTTAAAATTTCAGATTTCAATGCATGATTATGTTTTTCTTCCGCATATTTTAACAATTGCTTTTCGCTGAAATTAATTTGAGTTTTATGGTAATTTAAAGCAAAATCTTTACGTTTCATATTTTCGGAAGTAATGATTCCGCCCCAGTTGATGTAACTGCAAACGAGAATAACGCCGTAGATGTACCAGGCCATCGTGTTGAAAAGGAAAGTATTTCTTTTTTGTTTCTGAATTTTGATAAATGCAGTAATTAATCCGACCAGCGCTAAGATTAAAAATGCATACACGCCGAGTCTTTTATAGGTAAACCCATAATTGATAATGTATTCAGAATTTTTTATCATGGCAGAAATAACGAGAACAGCATTCAGGAAAATCCAGATTTTGGCCAACAATTTCATAAGCGCGGCTTTCGGATCAAAATTGAAGCTTGATTTAAAGTAAAACATGATGACCACAATCGACATAATAATCGACATGATAACGGCATTCACCCGTTCATGTGTTTCTTCGGAAAGCTTTACCGGACTTTTTACCGATTCGTAAAACTGCTCATAATTGTAGGTAATGATAAAAAATACCAGCAAAATATTCAATGCAAATAAGGAAATAACACCGCTCATCCTTTCGGCATCCAGAGCAAGGAAAGAATAGGTCGCCTTCTGAATTTTATCTTTTTCTCCGAAATTGTTATCCAGTAATAGGTTGCTTTTATAGATAAACCGTTCTACCGCAAAATTCCAGTAATTGAATGCGATGAAAAATCCTAAAACAATCATTGCCAAAAGCTGCCAGAAATTTAGATCAAGCTCAATATTCGTGAACAGGCTGGCAAAATGATCGCTTCCGGCAGAGTAAATTCCGAAGAAAACAGAGATCAGGATTAAAGGAATTATTACAAAAGCCAGCGTTTTCTGCCACAATCCGGAAACATTTCTTTTCGGGAGCCATGCATCAAAATTTAAAATCCTGAAAAATGATGTAAAGCAGTTGGTCACAAACACAGGAATGAGCAAAAGCATCTTCATCCTTCGGTTTCTTGAGCGGTACCCTAATAATAAAAGCGAAGCTGCCACCGCTAAAAACGAAGGAAAATCTCCGTACCAGGCGAAAGCAATGCCTGAAAGAATGCTTGCTATAAAAAGGAAAATAAACGTTTTAGTCCTGTTTCTTTTTGGTGTCCTGAAAAGTGTAAGCACGGCATAAATAATTCCGATAATTCCGAGGTTAAGGCCTACATTCTGGTCATAAAATACAATGACAAAAAGCAGTGTCGTAAGAAATATATAGTGATGTGTTTTCATAGGTTAGTTTTAGTGTATTACAGTTGTGTTTTTTTGCTGAATAAAATCCTTCAGGTGTTCAAAATTCTGCCAGAGTAATTCTTCAAAATCCCACTCGTGAAAAGGCCGCATGTTTTGTCCTTTTTTGTAGGCTTTGATATATATCTTATAATATTCCGGTAAAATGATGCTTCCCAAAACAATTGCTGCTAAGAGATGCGCATTCAGTTTTCCGTTTCCCAACAACAGGAACTGCATGGCAATTTCATCCTCGAAATTGGTTCCGCATCCTGTAATGAGATGATGAACATCGTGGTTTTCCATTTTAGGGATCATTGTGAATCCGTGCTTTTTATAAAACTCACCGAGTTTTCTGCCCAAAGAATCTTCCTGAAACTCCAGCAATTGTTTTTCGGTAAATTGCCACTGTCTTTTCTTTTTCTTAAAATATTTCCTGTAGAGCTTCTGGGTTTTGTTGTAAACGAACAGAAGAAATTGTATGCGTATTTTTTTCATAGTTTATTTTAAAAAGTTTGTTGAAACCAGTTCAATTCCAATAAAAATATAGATAATGGCTATCGGAACATTAATTAGCATAATTGCAGAAGAATTCAGACAGGCATCAAGTTTGCTGTTATAAATAATGCCATACGTGATGAGAATAAATATTGCTGCAAGATTGATTAAAAATCCCCATTGAAGAACCAGGAATCCACCATTTACAAAGAATTTGTGTTGGGTAAAAATATAGCCAAATAAGCAAATATTTCCTGATAAAAATGAAGCCGAAAACAGAGTTTTTCCGATTTTTATTATCGTTTTTTCATCCATTGTTTTATAATATTAATCAATTTTAGTATAGACATGATTCATATCTGCGTTCAGAATTATTTTTGGTTTTTCAAAAAGTTTATTCGAAAAATAAGTATTACCTAATGCTGGTTCTCCATCACTTATATAATGCAATATAATTCTGGAAGCAAGCCCGTTACTTACCTCAAAACGTCCTTTCCCATAAAATTCACTTTCAAAATGTCCGTCACGGAATAAGATCAAAGTATCCGGTTCATGAGGAGCTTCAACGCAGCAAATTGGATTTTCGTAATTTGTATTGACATATTTACCATACAGTGTTTTCTCTCTTAAAGGAAAATCTATGGTGAAAATTATGATCACCAATATTCCCAATGCAAAAATTTTTAGTCCCAGTTTCATCATTTATCCTTGTGTTAAAGTAAAAACCGTAATTTCCGGACGCACCATAAAGCGAACCTGAAAAGAATGTCCCAAAGCACGGTTGATGTAAAGCATTCTTCCGTCTTCAAGATCAATTTCTCCGGAAATATATTTTCTGTTTTTCACAGGAAGCAGAGGCGTAATGACTCCGGGAATCCTGCATTGTCCGCCATGTGTATGTCCGCTCAGAATCCAACCCTGATAACCATTCCAGATATTTTGATCACAGGCATCGGGATTATGGCAGAGAATAATATTTGCCTTTGATGGATCATAATCTTTCATTACTTTCTGAGGGGCAAAATTGGGCGACCACAGATCTTCAAAGCCGATGAAATTCAAGCCGTTGCTTTCCTGTTGCGTATTATTTAGCATTATGATTCCGAAACCTTCCAGAATACTGCAGATGTTGACAGACGACTGAAGATCCTGCCAGTCTTTTCCGTAATCGTGGTTTCCCAGTATCCCGAATGTTGCGAGATTTCCCAGCACAGCATGCTTCATTACTTTTTTAAGGTCTTCCGTTTCTGCAGCTCCTCCATGGTTTACAAAATCTCCTGTGTAGACCACAAAATCCGGATTATATTTTTTAGCTTTCTGAAAAGAATCGATAATGAAATTCCAGTCGAAGCGGGTTCCAACATGAAGATCGGAAATCTGCATCAGGACTTTTCCTTCAAGATTTTTAGGTAAATTTTTAATCGGAAGTTTCCGTTCTACAAATTCCAGCCAAAATGGTTCAACCTGCCATGAATAAAGAAAAGGGACGGCTCCGGCAAGAGAAAGCTGAAAAAGTTTTTTCAAAAAGATTTTCCGGTTCATCTGTAATTCAGGTTTAACAAATTAACTTCCCGCGAACGGAGTTCCGAAAATTCCTACAGCCAGCTCGATCCACACCAATGCCAACAGCAATAAAATGATGAAGCAGATGATTAATTTGGAAAGCAATGGCTTTTTTGATCTGATCACAAGATTAATAAAGAAAGCGGTCCCGAACAGTAAAACTGCGGCAATTGCAAAATCGAAAGGCGACCAGTTCCAGCCTTCTACAAAAAGATTTCCTAAAAAGGCGGTGACCATCAGTAAAGTAGGCACAGCGAAAATAATTGTTGTTTTTTGTTTTTCTAAAGTCATGATTTTTATTTTTAATTATTAAAAGTACTTTGTTTTTCAAAGCTTAAATTCAAAAAAATTTATTGTTATTTCCCCAATAATTTTTCCAATGCATTAATATGCTCGGTAAAAGCTTCTCTTCCGCTTTGTGTAACACGGTACGAAGTCTTCGGTTTCTTCCCGACGAATTCTTTTTTCACTTCAATGTAGCCGGATTTTTCAAGGGCATTGCTGTGGCTTGCCATGTTACCGTCCGTTATTTCAAGCAGACTTTTCATTTCAGAGAAATCAACCCAATCGTTTACCATAAGAACAGACATGATGCCTAATCTTACCCGACTTTCAAATTCTTTATTGAGTTGATTTATTTTTATCATTTTAATTTATAATTATGATACTGCTTTTTTAAAATATGTTACTTTTTCTGTTATCAAAGCTGAAAAGACAAAATCAGTATATCATTTATACTTCTTATGCATAATCAATCCGTACACAATATGCAAAGCACCGAAGCCAATCGTCCAGAACAGCAGTCCCCATCCTAAAAAGAACAAAGAAATCAATCCTAAAACGATCTGGCAATATCCTAAATATTTTATATCCGTTAATGTGTATCGTTCTGCACTTACCAGAGCCAGTCCGTAGAACAGCAATGTTGCCGGAGCAATAAACACAAAAAGATGATGATAAAGAAGTGCCAGACAAAAGAAACCTCCCGTTACCAAAGGAACTGCAAAAGTAACCAAAAGTCTTCTTGTAGTAGCATCCCAGATTTTTAACCCTTTCCTTCTACTTTTATTGGCGGTAAAAATATACCCGCTGAGAAGAGCAACTACCAAAATTATCACGCCAACCATTACCAGCTCTTTCACAAGAGATGGCCCGAAAACATTTCGCTTTCCGTCAAAATAATCAATTCCTTCCCTCTGAAAAACAAAATATACATAAACAGCACCGGCAATTGCAGCCAAACCCGCAACGACCCCGGACAAACCGCTCAAAGAAATAAACCGGGAAGAACGCTCCATCATGGAGCGAATGTGTGATAAGTCTTCGTGATAGTTTTTAGATTCCATAAAAAGAACTTTGAATTACAAAGTTATTATTTATTTTTAATCTGCAAAATATTTTTTATAATTATTTTGTACAAAGATTTAGATATAAAAACCGCTGAAGAATCCAGCGGCAAATATTATTATATGAAGGGCAATTATTTCGCTCTCAATCTTTCCTTAATAGCTTCAATATTTTTCTTTGCAGAATCTTCCAGGATCAGGCTGGCGCTCATGTGAATTCTTGCCGGCATCAATTCATTAAAATGATCGGTTCCTTCCCAGGAAACTTTTTTGATCAAAGCTAAAGCATCGCTGCTTCTTGACGCTAATGTTTCAAGGAATTTCTCCAGTTTCGCATCCATTTCTTCAATGGTTTCTGAAACGGAGTGGTAAATATTGTGCTGTTCTGCCCATTCTGCCGATCTGAAATCTGCATCGATAGCCATTGCCGAAAACTGAGATTTCCCGATTTTTCTTTCCACATAAGGACCAATCACGAAAGGCCCGATTCCCAAATTGATTTCCGTTAAAGCCAAAGCAGCATCTTTTACGGCAAAACAATAGTCTGCTCCGCAGGCAATACCTACTCCGCCGCCGGTAGTTTTCCCCTGTACCCTTACAACTATAATTTTACCGCAGTTTCTCATGGCATTCAGAACCTTGGCAAAACCTCCGAAAAATTTTTCCGATTTTTCAAGTTCTTCAATTTCAAGCAACTCATCGAAGCTTGCACCTGCGCAAAATGCTTTGCTGCCTTCACTTTTAATAAGGATGGCTTTTACCTCATCTTTTGCACCTTCTTCAAGAATGGTTTGTGCCAGTTTTTCAAGGATTGCTCCGGGAAGAGAATTGCTTTTCGGGGTTCCAAAAGTGATTTCGGCAATATTGTTTTTAAGTTCAGATGCTACAAATTCGTTCATGTTTAATTTAAATTGAATACAAGCAAAAATACTAAATACAAAGTGTTTTAAGGAAAAAACTTGTGTAAATATCTACGAAAATCTTAATACCGAAAATAATCATTCTTAATTATCAATAACTTATAATTCTATTGATTTGTCCGTTAACATAAAAATGAGGTTATACAGATACCACATTACATAAACTAATGAATAATTTATTTATTTTTGCCAAATATTTATCATATACATATTATCCGTAGAATTACGTAATACATAATTTGGTATTTTTACTCTATATAAGAATATGCAATTGTTGTTACTTTGAACTCTGAATAAGTACAATATTTAAATATAATGGCGAAATCCGAAAAGCCTGAACAGAGTAGGAAATTTAATAAAAATTAATAATCATCAATAAACAATTCATGAAAATAGTGGAGTTATACGTCTACAATTTCCCAACATCGTGATATATAATAATTTACTTTTATTTTCAGCTCATCATATCATAATAATATTTATCAATTAAAATACATTATCAACCTTAATTTAAAATTATGAAAAGTACTTTACTTTCTACCCTTTGCGGTCTATTTGTTTCAATGCTTACATTCGGGCAAACCAGCAGCGAACACTTTGAAACAGAATCTAACGGAAGCTCAAGCTTCACAGATAACGGAGTGATTTTTAACATCCTGTCTGCTGTAAACAGCTATAAGGTATCTGGAGCTAATCCTACTGCAGGATGGAACGGAACTTCTATCGACAACAGGTTCATTGACAATTCCGGGACGGGAAACCAGTCTGCAGGAACATCATTCAGTATTAAAACAACTTCTAACCTGTTCAAGGTAAACAGATTCTGGGTATCTCCAGCTGCGGCAAACGGTACATTGGGCGTTGCAGGTACCATTACCATTACAGGAAAATTGTCCGGAGTAACGAAGTTTACACAGACTAAAACCACAGGTTTTAACGGAACAACAGCTGTTACTAACGGTTATACATTAATTGACATGACTAACCTTAACGGACAAAATTACAGCAATCTTGTAATCGACCAATTGCAGATTACAGCCGGAGGAAACTTCCAGTATCTTAAATTTGATGCCTTTACATGGGTAAAAGATGCGGGAATTGTTTTAGCGGCAAACGATGTGAAAACTTCTAAAAAGGAAAACAATGTTTACCCAAACCCAACAATCGGCCCACTTACTATTAAAGCTACAGAGAATACAAAATTTGATATCTATAGCGAGGCTGGACAACTCGTAAAAACAATTGAAGCTAAAAAAGGGGAAAACCAGGCAGACATTACAGAACTTCCAAGAGGCGTTTATATGGTAAAATCTTCTTCAGAAGCTTATAAAATTATCAAACAATAAGATATTTATCATCAAAACTAATAACCAATCAACTATTGATAAGTAACTCATTGTGTGTGACGGTTCTAATGCATAAGTGTGATTAATCCTCTGAATTTTCGGGGGATTTGTTATTTTAAGGCTACAATATATTTATCAATATACAGCTGCTTTTCTTTTGATTTGTACTGCTGGATGTACCTTGGATGCTCTAACACCGTCATTCTTTCAAAAAGGTGAGCTTCCTGATTGAGCTTAGAAATGAAATCGGCATTTTTCTTACCCATGATAAAGACTTCAGAAGTATCAAGATTAAGGCTGATATGTTTTCTTAGAGAATCAATCATAAAATCTTTCACGTCATTAAATAAAGCTTTATCATCATAATAATTGGCATTCACCCAGCTTCCTTTTGATTTCCTTACAATCGCCAGCGGAAAAGGTGAATTAATGTAAATATCCCTGTAAAATTCTTCCGCTCCGCCATATTCTGAAATCATATCATAAACAAATACAGACGAAACTTCATGCGTGTAAGCAGAAATCATTTTTATGCCGCAAACGCTTTCCAGACGTTTGGTGTCTGTAAAAGGAACGCCCGTAACTCCGGCTCCGTGACGACTTGGATTGATTCCGATTAAAAATTTTCTTTGGTTTGAATCATTATAAAATTTGCGATAAAACTGCTGCATTACCAAAAGTGTTTCAGGATTATCAAGATAGGGATTCAGCACCTGGAAATCATCGGGAAGGTTTCCTTCATATCTCAGATTCAGATTAAAGCTAACAACTTGTTCGGCGAAGGTATTCATAGTAAAACAATAACAATTTAAAATATAACAGTGCAGCAAATAATTGCTACACTGCTAAACTGATATATTGCTAAATTAAATTAAACTGCTCAAAATGGTGAGTAAAATGCTTTCTGTGCATCAGCTCCCACATTTCCTTATTCAGCTTTCCGAACACGAAATTCATATGTTCTGCCTGTGGATTTTCTTTATAATAAATGATGAATCTTTTCAGATTATCCATAAAAGACTGTTTGGCTGCTTCCAGGTTTTTATGTCTTAACTCTAAAAGCTTTTCATCTTCTGCTAAAAACGGTGCCGGGAAATCTTTCGGCATCTTTCTGTGGTTGTACAGAGAATCCTGCCATTTTTCCAATTGTTCTTCCGGAGTGAAGCATTTATCCGCTTCCGGTTCGCCAAGACTTACCAAGACAGCGTGCTCCAGATGCTCGATCATTTGCTGTGGTGACATTTTTCCCCAACCTGGCTGAGTAGATTCCATTAAACTATTTAAAGCTTTATGAATATTTTTAAGATTTAAATCAATGAAAGGAGACTGTTTCGCTACCAATGTTAAAATTGTTGCTACACAAACAATTTCGTCTCTTTGATTCACGACCTCAACCAGCCATTTCACCACTCCGGAAGGAATGTTTCTTCCTTTTACGCCACGATTGATTTTTTCTTTCGCCGTTAAATACACTGTAATGGTATCTCCTGCGTAAACCGGCTTGAAAAATGAACAATTTTCCAGTCCGTAATTCGCAATAACCGGTCCTTTTTTCCCGGAAACGAATAATCCAGCCGCTGCAGAAAGAATAAAATATCCGTGAGCAACGGTTTTATCAAATATAGTTCCTGTTAAGCTCGTGGCATCGGTGTGTGCGTAGAAATGATCCCACGAAACATTGGAGAAATTCACAATATCTGCATCGGTAACCGTTCTTCCTGCTGTTTCCAGAGCATCTCCCACCTCAACTTCTTCAAAATATTTCTGGAATGGATGCTTGTCTGAATATTTTTTCTCAGCGCCCTGCTGATAAATTTTCGTAATGGCCGTTAAAATATCCGGTGAACCCTGAATTGCCGTTTTCTGAAGGAAGAAATGAAGACCGTTCAGTCCGCCCATCTCCTCTCCTCCTCCCGCTCTTCCGGGACCTCCGTGCATTAAAGTAGGAAGCGGAGAACCGTGACCTGTGCTTTCTTTCGCGCTGTCTCTGTTCAAAACAAAGATCCTTCCGTGCTGTGAAGCCATTTTCCACGAAGTTTCAGCTACGAAATTATTATCGTAAGAAACAATGGAACCCACCAGACTTCCTTTTCCTCTTTTTGCCAACGCAGCCGCTTCTTCGGCTTCTTTGTAAGGCATTAAGGTAGAAACCGGACCGAAAGCTTCGACATCGTGAGAGATATTTTTTTCAAAAGGCTTATCATTTAAGAATAATTTCGGGCTCATAAAAGCTCCGTTTTCATAATCGGCATCTACCAGCTCGTGTTTTCCGTCATAAATCAACTCAGTTTCTGCTTTTAATAAGTTGATTTTTCTTACAACTTCTTCATACTGCTGCTTTCCTACCAGAGAACCCATTCTTGTTTCCCTGCTTAACGGATTTCCAATTTTTGTCTGGTCTAAAGCTTTAGACAAAGCATTCTGAACGTCTCCAATTAAGTTTTCTGGAACGATGATTCTACGGATTGCCGTACATTTTTGCCCGGCTTTCGTAGTCATTTCATTACGTACTTCCTTGATGAACAGATCGAACTCTGGTGTTCCGGGCTTTGCATCCAACCCAAGAATGGAGCAGTTCAAAGAATCAGCTTCCATGTTAAAACGAACGGCATTCCCTGCAATTGAAGGTAAAGATTTTAATTTTCTTCCTGTCGTTGAAGAACCAGTGAACAGTACAGAATCTCCATCCTGAACGTAATCCAGAATATTTCCCGGCTCGCCACAAACTAACTGGACCGCTCCTTCAGGAAGCAAACCGCTTTCAATCATATCCTGAAAAACGGCATTCGTTAAATATGAACCAAACGGAGACGGTTTCACGATTGACGAAACACCTGCCAATAAAGAGGTGGATAATTTCTCCAACATTCCCCAAACCGGAAAGTTGTAGGCATTAATCTGAATAGAAACACCTTCACTTGGCGTTAAAATGTGAGTTCCTAAAAAAGTTCCGTTGGCCGAAATTTTCTGCGTATCGCCATCTACCCAAAACGGTGTATTCGGAAGCATCCTCTTCGCCAATCCGGAATAGGTGAAGAATGTACCGAAACCTCCTTCAATATCTACCCAGGAATCTACATGGGTTGCTCCTGTCTTATATGATAATTCGTAATATTTTTTCTTTCTTTCCAAAAGGTAAAGCGCTACTTTTTTCAACATTTCACCACGATCGTAGAACGTCATGGATGAAAGGTTCTTGTAGCCTACTGTTCTTCCGTAATCCAGCGCCTGCTCAAAATCCAGGCCTTCTGTGTCGGAAACAGCAACCTGCTCTCCATTAACAGCGTTATATAAAGGAATTCCGTTTCCGTTTCCTTCGATCCATTCGCCGTAGATATAATTTTTTAGTTTTTCCATATAGTTTTAATTTTTTATTTATAGCAAAACCTAACGGGTTTTGAAAACCCGTTAGGTTTGATTTACAAATTACTTGAGGTTTAAAAAGTCATATTCAATATTAGAGTAATGATAATTTTTAAAAATTTCCAATGAATCAAAATACTGCATGATTTCTGTTCTATTCAATTTACTTTCTTTTTCAGGATTTAAATATGATTTATATGAAGAATGCTTCCATTCATTAATTTCATTTACAAATCCATGATTCACGGCATTATTATGAATGTAATGCAAAATTTTCAACAAATATTTTTCATCTGTTATTTTCTTTCTTTTGATAGCATTAAAAAATAGTGCGCCTTTTCGATTATATTTTTTATTAAATGCTTTGGCGTAAGAATTTAGAAAATTACCAAAGTTCTTCATCAAATATTGGTGTTCGGATTCTATATCTACATCATCAATATTTTTAAATCTTAATAACAAGTGAAAATGATTAGGCAATAGGGAGTATGAATAAATGTCTGCAACCGGGAGAATATATTTGTCTAATTGCTTCAGAAAAAAATGATAGTTTGTTTCTTCACGGAAAATTAATTCTTTCCCGTTTACATGAGAAAAAATATGATAGACAGAATCAAATTCAAAATTTTCTGTATTAATCATTTTACCTATGTTAAAAGTTAATCTCTATGGAAACCTAACGGGTTTTGAAAACCCGTTAGGTTTGGCTTTATAGATCTTTTTCAATAAGTTATTTTATATCATCCCAAATGCCGTAATCCACCACTTTCGTAGGAGTCTGCTGAACATATTCGGTGAAAGGTTCACAAGGTAAAATTGCGTCTTTACCTTCTCTTGCCAATTCCTGATACAGTTTTGTTCCTTCTGTTTTCCATTTGATCATTTCATCGGAAACATCACGAATGATTTTTGCGGGACTTCCGACAATTAATTTTCTTGCATCACATCTGAAGTTTGCCGGAACAAAAGCTAATGCTCCGATGATACATTCATCACCGATAACAGCTTTATCCATAACAACAGCATTCATTCCGACCAGACAGTTTTTTCCTATATGTCCGGAATGAATAATTGCGCCATGACCGATGTGTGCAGATTCTTCCAAAACAGTTTCAATTCCCGGGAATACATGCAGGGTACAATTTTCCTGAACATTTGCCCCGTCTTTGACGATGATTTTACCCCAGTCGCCACGAATCACCGCATTGGGACCAACATACACTTCTTCGCCTATTTCTACATTGCCTATGATCACCGCTTGTGGGTGAATGTATGCGGAAGGTTTGATAATAGGACGAATCCCGTGATATGAGTAGATATTCATAATTTTAATTTGAGAATTTGAGAATGAGTTAATCTGAAAGTTATTTTTAACGCAAAATCCACAAAATTTTTATGCAGATTTTTTTGTTCGCAAAGACGTTTTACTCAGCAAAAGCTAAATGCTAATTTAACAAGCTAATTTTAAAAATTGAAGTCTTTAAACATTTTCAAATTCTCAAATTAACGCATTTTCAAATTGATTATACTTTTTCAATCACCATCGCATACCCTTGTCCGACACCGATACAAAGCGTACACAAGGCGTACTTTTTATTTTGTTTTTGAAGTTCCATTGCCGCAGAACCCACGATTCTGGCTCCGGAAACTCCGAGTGGATGACCGATGGCAATAGCTCCTCCGTTTGGATTTACTCTTGAATCGTCATCTTTTAAACCTAAGGTTCTTGTTACAGCTAAAGCCTGGGCAGCGAACGCCTCATTCAATTCGATAATATCCATATCATCTAATGAAAGATTGAGTCTTTTTAATACTTTCTGACTTGCTTCTACAGGTCCGATTCCCATGATTCTCGGTTCCACGCCAGCTACTGCAGAACCTAATATTTTAGCGATCGGCTGAAGCCCGTATTTTTGTACCGCTTCTTCGCTTGCTAAAATTAATGCTGCTGCACCGTCATTCATTCCGGAAGCATTTCCTGCGGTTACCGTTCCTTCTTTTCTGAAAGCCGGACGAAGTTTTCCCAATCCTTCCATGGAGGAAGTCGGCTTAATGAATTCGTCTGTATCAAAAATTTTCGGTTCGCCTTTTTTCTGAGGAATTTCAACTTTTACGATTTCTTCCGCCAGTCTTCCGCTTTCCTGAGCTTTGGTGGCTTTCTGCTGTGACCAAAGCGCAAATCTGTCCTGATCTTCACGGCTGATGTTATGCATATCCGCTAAATTTTCAGCAGTTTCACCCATTCCGTCAACACCATACATTTCTTTCATTTTAGGATTGATAAATCTCCACCCGAAAGTGGTATCAAACATTTGGCTGTCTCTCCCGAAAGCTGTGCTTGGCTTCGACATTACATAAGGCGAACGTGTCATATGCTCTACTCCACCGGCAATGTAAATTTCTCCTTCTCCTGAGGCAATGGAACGGAAAGCATTGGCCACCGCCGACATTCCGGAAGCACACAATCTATTCACCGTTTCTCCTCCGATTTTATAGGGAAGTCCAGCTAGTAAAAGTCCCATTCTGGCTACGTTTCTGTTGTCTTCACCCGCCTGATTGGCGCATCCGAAAATAACGTCCTCAATTTCCTCAACAGGAATTCCAGGGTTTCTTGACACGATTTCTTTAATGACGATGGCAGCCAAATCGTCGGCTCTTACTTCTGAAAGACCTCCGCTCAATTTCGAAATTGGGGTTCTTATGTAATCTATGATGTATACGTTGTTCATGATTTAATTTGAAAATGTGTTAATTTGAAAATTTGAAAATGAAAAAAAGCAGTAAAAAATAATTTTCAAATTGCTTCATTCTCAAATTTCCAAATTTATAATTCTGTTACTTTTTTTCCTATTTTATAAACTGTTCCGACAAATTTTGCAATCAAATCATCATTTTGATTGGTAATTTTTATATCGTAAACAGCCGTTTTTCTTGTGTCATTTACCAAAATGCTTTCTGCCCTGAAAACATCGCCTTCTTTTCCTGCTTTGGTAAAATTGATGATACAGTTCAATGCAACGGCAGCATCTCCGGAGTTGTTCGACGAAAACGCCAGCGCCGAATCTGCAAAAGCAAACGTAATTCCTCCATGAACCGTTTTCAGCCCGTTAATCATTTCTTTTTTAATGGGCATTTCGATTAAACAATAATTTTCTTTAACTTCAATCAGTTTGATATTCATCCATTGGGAAAAATAATCCTGATCGAACATATATTCTGCAACCTGTCTCGGATTCATTTTTAATGTAGGGTTGTTATTTTTTCATATAATTCATCAGCCAGGCGGTCATAAATACTCATGGTTTTGCCAAGAATAATCTGATTGTATGAAAGATTTTCCGCCGGATAAGAAGCATTTAAATCTACTCCTTCTTCATTGGCAATTCTTCTAATCAGCTCTTTATATTTTTCATTGAATTTCCCTAATAATTCAAGTCTTTCCTGATAATTATCAATCGAGGAAAGTTCCTGACTGATGTATTCCTTTTCAATGATAAGCCTTGTTTCCAGTTCAGCTCTGAAGTCATCAATATTCATAAAATTTATTTAATAATTGTCAGCAGTAAGGTAAAGTTTATTTTCATTTTCCATTACTGATTTGCAAATATTTATTATCTCATAATATTCTTTTCCAAACAATTTAATATCAACTTGGTTCTCATTATTAATGAGATAATCATAAAATTCTATGATATCGATAATTTGTTCTTCTTTTTCAGAAGCCCAGCCAATCATATCATACACTCTTGAATAGTTGTATCTATAAACCGTACTTTCCGAAGAATGATGCAAAAAGTCATTATCTAAGTTCATTATTAAATCAAAAGCATTTGTAGCTAAAACTAATTCAGTAATAATATTTTCATCACTATCTTTTTCGCTTAGTATGACCTCTCCTAATCCAAAAGCAAAATGCTTTTGCCAATCAGATAATAAATCTATTCTAAGAGTTTTATGTTTCATATTTAAATGAACTTTCTCAACAACGGGCTTTGTCTATATCTTTCTTCCTGATATTCTTCGTAAAGATCCTGCAACGTTTCGGAGATTTTAGCATATCCTATTTCTTTTCCCAATGCTAATAAACCTTTGGGATAATTTACTCCTTTTTGCATTGCCAGTTCGATATCTTCGTCATTCGCCACGCCTAATCTTTTTGCTTCTACGGCTTCGTTAATCAGCATAGAAATAATTCTCATGAATATTTTCTGATAAAGCGCATCATCCTTCACAGGCTCTGCTTTAACAGCTCCTTCCGAATAATCGTAAAACCCTTTTCCTGTTTTTCTGCCGTGAAGCTTTGCCTCCGACATTCTTTGCTGAAGAAGAGACGGTTTGTATTTCGGATCGTAGAAATATTCGTTGTACACGGTTTTGGTTACCGAGAAATTCACGTCAACTCCTATCAGATCCATTAATTCAAAAGGTCCCATTTTAAAGTTACCTAACGTTTTCATGGCATCATCAACCTGTTCTACCGTTGCGATGTTTTCCTCAACAATTCTTAACGCTTCACCGTAATAAGGACGCGCAATTCTGTTGACGATAAATCCGGGAATATCTTTTGCAATAACCGGAGTTTTCCCCCAGTCTTTCATCAGATTATAGATTTTTTCCGCTAAAGATTTTTCTGTTAATAAGGATGGAATAACCTCAACTAAAGGCATCAGCGGAGCCGGATTGAAGAAATGAATTCCGATGAAACGCTCCGGTTTCTGTAATTCCGCACCAAGTGAGGTGATGGAAATGGATGATGTATTGGAACCAATCACACAGCTTTCTGAAACGTGTTTCTCCAATTCTGTGAAAACTTTGGTCTTAATTTCTTTGTTTTCGATGATGGCTTCAATAATCAATTCACAATCTTTGAAGTCTTTTAATTCTGCAGCAATGGAAATATTGGCTAAAATTTCAGTCATTTTTTCTGATGAAATTTTCTGTTTATCAACCAGTTTAGTCAATGTTTTTTCCAAACCTACGGTTGCCGTTTCTACCTGTTTTGCGTTGGCGTCATAAATCCAGACTTTGCATCCGTTTGTTGCGGCTACTTGTGCAATGCCGATTCCCATGGTTCCGGCACCGATAATTCCTACATTCATATTTTTAATTTGAAAATTTGGAAATGAGTTAATTTGAAATTTATTTGATCTTCGAACTTGAAATAATTTTAGATAGAATTAATAAAATTTCTTTTAACCTGACATTAGTTTTTCGTTGGGGGATCGCAAATATGGAGATTTTAAACACAGCAAAAGCCAATATTCTGTTTCATCGGCCTCTTTAGCAGCAATCTTTAATTTATGGATAAATCTGCTTTGCTTTCTGCATTTTGAGCTTCTCTAACATTGGTTCCAATCGAAGTTCCGGCTTTGAAAATCTGATTTGCTAAAGGAAATCTTTTAGCTTCATACAAATCTTCTGAAAATTCAATGATGTCTAAAGCAAAATCAAAAGTCTTATTTACAATAATATTCTCTTTATCATTTCTCATTTTCAAATTCTCAAATTAACACATTTCCAAATTAATTATTTTCCTTTATATTCAGGTTTTCTTTTCTGTAAAAAGGCACTTACTCCTTCTTTAAAATCTTCTGTTTCTGCGGCTTTCTGTTGCAGATCGCCTTCTAATTCCAACTGTTGCTTCAACGTATTATCGTAAGAATGCGCAAATGCCTTTTTGGTTAATTTTAAACCAACAGTAGGCATATTGGATACTCTTTCTAAAATTTCCATTGATTTTGAATTGAATTCTTCTTCAGTGAAAACCTCAGCAACCAAACCATATGATTTTGATTCTTCCGCAGATAATTTTTTTCCGGTAAATGCTAAATAATTGGCTAATTGTCTTCCCAGTAATTTTGGTAAAAAGTAGGTTCCACCCGTATCAGGAATCAATCCGATATTGGAGAAGGCCTGAGCAAAATAAGCTTTTTCATTTGCCAGAACAAAATCGCAGATCAACGCCAACATCGCCCCGGCTCCAACTGCAGGACCATTTACCAATGCAACAACCGGTTTTTTGCAATGGGTAATTTCCATCACCAAAGGATTGTAATAATCTGTTACAATTTTTCTGATGATATCGTTGTCATGATGTTCATTGCCCTGAACAAAAGCATCATCCAAGTTCTGACCGGAACAAAAAGCTCTTCCTCTTCCGGAAATTGCCACACATCTTACCGCAGGATCTTCACTGCATTCTTTTACAAAATCTTTCAGATCTGATAAAGACGGCTTTGTAAGCGCGTTCATGGTATCCGGCTGATTGAGGTAAGCAATTTTTAGCTTTCCGTCAAAATGCGACTCAATATCGAGTTGTGTATACATAGTATTAATTTTTTAATTTGAAAATTATATAATTTGAAGATATTTTTTAAGCAATTTCTATTAATTAACTCATTCTCAAATTTACACATTTTCAAATTGATTAATGGCATTTAAAATAATCAAAAGGCTCTAAACAATCTAAGCATTGATACGAAGCTTTGCATAACGTAGATCCGAACCTGCTGATCTGTCTGGTATTTTCAGAGTCGCAACGAGGACATTTTTTCGGTTTCCCGATATGATGCTCATCGGCTCCTTTTTCGGGAGGGGTAATTCCGTACACCCGGAGTTTTTCTCTCGCTTCATCCGTGAGCCAGTCTGTTGTCCAGATCGGAAACATTTTGGTGACTACTTTTGCCTCCCACCCGTTTTCCTTCATGATCTTGATGATGTCTTCCTCGATGGTAAACATGGCGGGACAGGCTGAATAAGTAGGCGTAATGGTTACTTCACAAGAATTTTCGCCGGTAACTTTTGCTTCTCTTACAATGCCTAATTCCACGATATTAATGACCGGAATTTCCGGATCGGGAACCATTTCTAATATGTCTAAAGGATTTTTCAATCTTCTTCTATCTGATTTTTTTTAAAACGCAAAGTGCACTAAGTTTTTTTGACTACTAACTGTTTTGAAGTTTGCAAAGGCGTTCTACTTAGCAAATGCGACAAATAAGTAGACTGCAAAATTGTTATGCTCGTTCGTTATTTTAAACCTAACAGGTTTTAAAAACCTGTTAGGTTTGTATGTCTACCACGTGCAACCCGGATATGCTCTCTGCATATACTGCAATTCACAAAGGATATATCCGAAATATTCTGTGTGGTAACCTGTTCTTGATTTTGGCTGCATGAAAGGATTGGATGGATATTCCAACCCGAAGTCTGCAAAGTCTTTCTGAGTGATTACTAAGAATTCTTCGTAAAGCGCATCTGTATTCGAAGCAATATTTAAAGCCACCAAATCATCTTCACCCTCAGCTTTTGCAAATAAACCTTTGGTGTATTCCCAGATATTTTCAATGCCTTTTACCAGTCGGGTCCTACTTTCTTCTGTTCCCTGAGCGAAAATTTTCATCCAGGAAGCAGAATGAGTATAGTGATATCTTACTTCTTTTAAAGACTTTTGAGCAATAGCAGAAAGCTCTTCATTTGCAGAATTTGACAATGCTTCATACATCAGTTTCTGATACACCGCGAAAACATACACTTTCAAAATTGTCTGCGCATAATCTTCGTTCGGAAGTTCTACCCAGTGTGCATTTACATATTCGTGTTCATATCTTAAAAAAGCAATATCATCTTCAGATTTTCCGTCGTCTAATAATCTTGAAGCGTAAACATAAAAGTTATTGGCCTGACCAAGCTCATCCAACGCAATATTGGTTAATGCAATATCTTCCTCCAGATAAGGACCTTCACCGCACCACGCAGACAAACGCTGCCCCATGATGAAGCTGTCGTCTGCGAGTTTTAATAAATAATTGTATAATGGGTTCATTGTTCAATCAATTTAAAGACAAATAGATGATAGACTTATAGAAAATAGATTTTAAAACCTTTTATCTATTCGTCTCTTATTTTCAAAGTCTTAATTACATATTTTTAACATCGTTCGGGATCTCGTAGAACGTAGGGTGACGGTATAGTTTGTCATCAGCCGGATCAAAAAATGCTTCTTTATCCACTCCTTCCGAAGTCACGATGTATTTACTCGGAACCACCCAAACCGAAGTCCCTTCTTTTCTTCTGGTATAAACGTCTCTTGCGTTCTGCAAAGCCATTTCTGCTGTAGGTGCCTGTACTACTCCAACGTGTTTGTGGGACAATCCCGGTTTAGTCTGAATAAACACTTCCCACATATCTAAATTTGCCATAGTCAAATTAATTTAACAATGTATTAATGTAACAGTTTAACAATGAGATTCTTCGCTTTGCTCAGAATGACAATAGAATTGCTACATTTCTACAATGGTATATTGTTATATTGAAATTTTTTCCTGTTTTTCTGCGAAAGCTGCTGCTGCTTCTTTTACCCAAGCGTTCTCTCTCTGCGCTTTTCTTTTGGTTTCGATGCGCTTTTTATTGCACGGTCCGTTTCCTTTTAAGATTTCCATGAATTCATCCCATGGAAGTTGTCCGAAATCGTAGTGCTGTCTTTCTTTATTCCATTTCAAATCCGGATCAGGAATGGTTAATCCTAAGAATTCTGCCTGGGCAACAGTAACGTCAACAAATCTCTGACGAAGACTGTCGTTGCTTTCTCTTTTTACTCGGTAATTCATGGATATTTTAGAGTTTGGCGAACTGTCGTCATTCGGTCCGAACATCATTAAAGCCGGCCACCAGAAGCGGTTTAAGGAAGCCTGAGCCATTTCCTTCTGCTGTTTTGTACCCCGACACAGCGCCATCAGAATTTCATAACCCTGTCTCTGGTGGAAAGATTCTTCTTTACAGATTTTCACCATCGCTCTTGAATAAGGGCCGTAAGAATTTCCCATCAACATGACCTGATTCATGATTGCTGCACCATCAACCAGCCAACCGATTGCACCAATATCTGCCCAGCTCAGCGTAGGATAATTAAAAATACTTGAATATTTCGCTTTTCCTGAAAGCATATCTTCGTAGGTTGCATCTCTGTCGGCTCTCACGGTTCCGTCCCCTAATGTTTCCGTTGCAGAATACAGGTATAAACCGTGTCCAGCCTCATCCTGAACTTTTGCCAAAAGCGCCATTTTTCTCCTTAATGAAGGTGCTCTGGAAATCCAGTTGGCTTCAGGCAGCATGCCTACAATTTCAGAATGGGCGTGCTGTGAAATCTGACGAACCAATAGTTTTCTGTAATCATCAGGCATTACATCTTTTGGTTCAACTTTATTTTCGTCGTGTACGTATTGTACAAATTTTTCAATATCTATTTCCATCTTGTAATATTTAAAATGAAGGTAAATTTTAACGCAAAGCTCGCCAAGATTTCTTTTACTACTAACTGTTTTTAAGTTCGCTAAGGCGTTTCACTTAGCCAAGTCCACAAAGTTTTAGAGTGAAATCTTATCATTTTACATTGGTAAATTATTACATTGTTACATTAATTATACGTCATAATTAAGCATCACCACATTGGTTGTCGGGTGACACTGGCAGGTAAGAACGTAACCTCTGGCTACTTCTTCTTCGTTAAGCGCATAGTTTTTTTCCATGAAAACTTCACCTTCCAAAACTTCGGCTTTACACGTACAACAAACTCCTCCTTTGCAAGCAAAAGGAACGGGAAGATTGTCTTTTAATGCTTTATCTAAGATACTCTCTTTTTTTGAATTCAGGTGGAAAGAATATTCATCATCATCAATGATTACGGTTACCATGCTTTCGATGTTGGCAATGGCTTTGAATTCATCGCTCATTTCCTCTGTATTTTCTTCATCGGGAGCGGTGAAATATTCAAATAAAACCTGGATAGCCGGTACTTTTTTATCTTTCTTTAAATAATCGGCAACACTTTTTATCATTTCGGAAGGCCCACAGATAAAGTAGGTTGATTCTTTGACATCGATTTCAGGGTATCTTTCAAAAAGCTGCTCCAGTTTATCCGGACAGATTCTTCCTTCAAACAACTGATCTTCATGCTTTTCGCGGCTCACCATATAAATTACTTTCAGCCTTCCGTTGAACTGCTCTACCAGCTTATCAATTTCAGCCTTTTTCATAATATGATTCATGCTTCTGTTGCTGTAAAAAAGATAAGCATTCGAAAGTGGCTCCTGATAAAGACTTTCTTTAATATTCGATAAAACCGGAGAAATTCCGCTTCCTGCGGCAAGGCCGATGTACGTTTTTACATTGGTTGGGTGATAGGTTGTATTAAACCCACCCATCGGAGGCATCACTTCAAGCTCTTCATCCATGTGAAGATGTTCGTTGAAATAGCCTGAAACTTTCCCGCCTTCTAAAAGCTTAACCAAGACTTCCAGGGTGTTGCTTTTTTCGCTGGGTGCATTGCAGATAGAGTAAGAACGTCTCTCCTCATTTCCGTTGATCATCATCCGGAAATTCAGATACTGTCCCTGCTTGAACCTGAATTTATCCTTCAGCTCTTCGGGAATTTCAACGGCCACATTTACCGCATCGTTGGTATCTTTCTGAACTTTTACCGTTTTTAATTTATAAAATGAATTCATTTTGTTTTTAATATTCTATTAATTTCCGCCTTCACATTTATGCAACTGTCCTGAGCATTAATTTTAGCGGTATTCAGAATTAACCTTCCACATCAATACCAAATATAGACAGCCGAAAAACCAAATAACTAACTAACACTTGTTAGGTGTAAATGTAAAAAGATTTTTTGTTTCTGCCAAATTTTTATGATTTTCATCATACGAAATTATTCAATCTAAAAAAAGAGCTATAATTCAGGCTAAAATTCTGCTTAGTAGGCTTATTACACTGTTCTATAAGGAGTAAATTAACGTATCTTTGCATCCTAATTACATTCTGTAGTGAGCGTGATTTTAATAATGGTAGAACTTATCTGCATTGAATTAAATACAAAACAGAAAATACTTTTTTACCATTTTAAAAATTTATGTTAAATTAAACTGATTATAAAAATATTACAATGAAAAGATTAGTTTTGGGACTGTTGCTTCTTGTTTCATGGCAATTTTCTGCGCAGGAATTGTATATGCCGAGAAATATCAAAAAAGCGTACGAAAATGGCACTCGTGACTTATCCGGCTCACCGGGAAAAAATTACTGGCAAAATAAAGGAATATATAATGTAGAGGTTAAAATAGATGCCAATGCGAAAACCGTTTCCGGAAGAGAAACCATTCTTTACAGCAACAATAGCCCCGACAATCTTTCTGAACTTGCCATACGTTTTGTCAATAATTTACATAAACCCCAGGCTCCGAGATCGGGATTTGTTTCCAAAGATTTTTTAACATCAGGACTGCATATTAAATCACTAATTGTAAATGGTGAGAAATATGCGATCAACAGTGACGATTGGGAAACTGTTGAAAAAGTAAAGTTAAAATCCGTTTTAAAATCTAAAGCTAAAGCGGAAATAAAGATCGAATGGGAATACCCGTTATCTGTACAAAGCGGAAGAGAGGGGCAGATTGATCCTGAAACTTTTTATGTGGCGTATTCTTTCCCGAGAATATCCGTATATGACGATTATAATGGATGGGACATGGTGCCACATTCCGACAGGCAGGAGTTTTATAATGATTTTAATGATTACAGTTTTGCCATCACCGCACCCAAAAATTATGTAGTCTGGGCTACCGGAGATTTCCTGAACCCTGAAGCTGTTCTTCAGTCTGAATATGTAAAGAGGTACCGGAATTCTTTAAAAAGCGACAGGATAATTCATGTGGCGACGAAAGAAGAAATGAAATCCGGAAAAGTAACCAAGCAGAACAAATGGAATGTATGGAAATTTAAAGCAAATCATATTACCGATTTCTGTTTTGCGCTAAGTAATCATTATGCGTGGGATGCTTCAAGCGTTCAGCTGAAAACGAAAAGAGCCAGTGTTCAGGCGGCTTATGGACCCGAAGCCAAAGATTTTGAACATTACGTGGAATGGATGCGCTACAACCTGGACTGGTTTTCCAAAAAATGGCCCGGTGTGGAATATCCTTATATTGTTATGACTGCCATCCAGGGGTATGCCGATATGGAATATCCAATGATGATTAACGACACCAGTATTCCTGATGATTTCCAGGATGCAAGATTAACGGCAGATCACGAAATTGCACATACGTATTTTCCTTTCTACATGGGAATTAATGAAACAAGATATGCTTTCATGGATGAAGGCTGGGCAACAACCCTCGAATACCTCATCGGAATTGATGAAAATGGCGAAGCGAAGGCTAAAGAATTTTACAAAAATTTCAGGGTGAAAAAATGGATCAATGATCCTTCCACAGAGCAGGATCAGCCCATCATTACCATGAGCACCCAGGTTAGCGGTGCGGGGTACGGAAATAATTCTTACGTAAAATCATCTTTGTCTTATCTTGCGCTAAAGGATTATTTGGGAGATGAATTGTTTAAAAAAGCTCTGCATCATTATATGAATAACTGGAACGGGAAACATCCTATCCCGTGGGATTATTTTTATTCTATGAGCACCGGTTCCGGAAAAAACCTCAACTGGTTCTTCAACAACTGGTTTTACACGAATAATTATATTGATCTGAAGGTTGCCGCGGCCAGCCAGATGAATGATCTTTTAACGGTAAATATTGATAACATTGGTGGTTTTGCTATTCCTTTTGAGGCAGAAATCAGTTATGAAGACGAAACAACGGAAAAGCTTCACTTTTCACCTTCAGTTTGGGAAAAAGATCAAAAGCAAATGATGCTTACTATTCCTATTACCAAAAAGGTAAAATCGGTAAACCTTGATGGCGGAATTTTCATGGATTATACACCAGGAGACAATAAGAAAAATTTATAAAGCTATAAACAAGTCCGGCTGTTTCATTCTGAAACAGCCGGACTCTCGTATTTATGAAAAGGGTTCTTAATTAGTACAGTCTTAATCCAGATCTTGCTCCTGACGAAGCTACCACAGACTGCATTCTTGTTTTTTGGCCTGATGAGAACATAAACATAGCTGCATCATCCACATAATCCATATAGTTCATGAACATTACAGATCTTTGTACGCCGCCGCATGTATTGTATAGCGGATAGCTTGGCTTTCCGTAATTAGGACCTGTTTGGGTGGGAGTATCGGCAACAAGATCGTTTCCGCAGTTGGCATCTCCCCAGATGTGTCTTAGGTTAAGATAGTGTCCCACTTCATGCGTAGCTGTTCTTCCCTGGTTAAATGGCGCTGAAGCTCCCGTTTTCCCGAAATAAGGAGCAGCAATTACAACTCCGTCATACCATTGACCCGAAGATTCAGGGAATGTAGCATATCCTAAAATTTGCCCCATATTTCCTACTACCCATATATTAAGATAATTAGAAGGGCTTGTAGCGTCTATTCCGCCGCTGGAAGCTCTCTTCATGGCATCGTTTGTACTCCAGCTCGTTTTGGTAGTAGATTTCCTTACGGTATTTGCCAGTCTGAATTTCACTTTCACATCCCCTGCTTTCAACCCCTGAAAAGCAGTGGGAATTTTAGATGCATCACTGTTTGTTCCTCCATAATCTGCATTCAAAACGGCAATTTGTTCTGCAATACGGGCAGCGGAAATGTTTTCTGAAGAGGTTCTGTATAAAACATTTACCACAACAGGAATTTCAACAGATCCGTCGGCAAGTACTTTTCCCAGTTTTAGGTCGTTTGCGAATTTTTCGGTATTGGCTTCAAGCTCAGAATATTTCTGTCTGAGTTCGGCACTTTTCATGAGAGCAGACTTTCTGATCTCTGCAGAAGGGCATCCTCTTTTCAAGGCAGACCCTCCCAGATTTTCTGTGTTGTTTACTGATTCTTCAGTTTGGTTGGCAATGTTGTCACTGTTACACGACAAGAAGCTCAGCATAAGAACTCCGAATAGTAGTTTTTTCATATACATATATTTTGTTATAGAAAATGAAATTAAAAAATTCAGAATTACTATGCAAGTATTTCACTAAATTGTTACTTATTTTTATTATTCAATCAATACTATTTTTTATATTAACATGAAAATATATCAATATAAACAGTATTTTATTGTTTAAAAATTATATTAATTTAAATTTCAATATTACCCAGCTTTAGCCTGCAAATCCATTTTTTATTGCAAAAACAGCCAATCCTACCCGGGTTTTAAGATCTAATTTATCACAAAGCTGGTCTCTGTAGCTTTCCACCGTTCTCGGGCTACAGCACATTTTGTCTGCAATTTCTTTATAGCTGAGTTCGGTAACGGTGTATTTCAGAAATTCTTTTTCACGTTCGGAAATCTTAATGCTGTTTGCAGAATCTTCGTTATTCATACTGGAGAAAATAATTTTTGACGCCCAGTCGGGGTAGAAAAACCCATCGGTGTTGAGTCTCACAAGTGCATTTTCGAGTTCTTTCGGGTGTGTATTTTTCAGCAAATAGCCTTTTGCCCCGTTTTTTATCATTTTAATGACACTTTTATCATCACCCTGCATGCTTAATGCCATTACTTTAATGCCGGGATGGTTTTCCTTAAGCCAGAGTACTGTTTCAAATCCGTCCATGATTGGCATACTGATATCCATTAAGATGATATCCGGAATCCTGCTGTTGCTTTCAAACTTCTGAATTAGATCTTTACCGTTCTCTGCCACATAGATCACTTCAAATTCTTCAAAATTATCGATAATCCCTTCTAATGCCTTTGCGATGAGTATGTGATCATCTACGATCACTATTGTCTTTTTCATGACTGTTTCTTTAAAATAATGTTGAGTGTGGTCCCAAAATTTTCCCGGCTTTCAAAGCAAAAATCGGCTCCTATGATTTCTGCTCTGTTCTTCATATTGGTGAGTCCGATACCATTTGATTTGATTTTCGACTGGTCGAAACCGATACCGTCATCTTTAATGTTCAGTTCCCAAAGTATTTCATCAGAAGTGTTCAGTGTAATACATATATTTTTACAATTGGAGTGCTTTATACTATTCTGGATAAATTCCTGCGTAATTCTCAGCAACACATTTTTGTGGACGAAACCTAAATCAAGGTGACTGAAATTACAGTTGAATGATACGTTACATTTTTTGAAGGCATTGGTATTGTCTACTTCTTCCTGAATTAAAGTTACAATTTCCTTCTGATTAATTTTATCGTCGGTAAGTGTTTTTGAGAGGCTTCTGAGATCCTGCAAAGACTGGTTGATGATTTGCGAAACCTGCTCAATTATTTCGCTGACTTCCGG
This sequence comes from Chryseobacterium salviniae, assembly GCF_035819015.1. NCBI lineage: Bacteria > Pseudomonadati > Bacteroidota > Flavobacteriia > Flavobacteriales > Weeksellaceae > Chryseobacterium > Chryseobacterium salviniae. The sequence goes on from NZ_JAYLAA010000068.1 coordinate 68,425, forward strand.
AACTTTGTTTTCATACAGAAGCTGCTGTGTATAAAGACTCACGAGGGTAAGCTTTTGACCGATATTATCATGCAGCTCCCGCCCTATCTGCTGCATGGTGGCCTGCTGAATCTCGAGTTGTGTGGCCAGAAGTTCACGCTTATGAATTTCATTTTTCACTTCAATTTCATGGAGGTATTCTTTCTTACGCTGCCTGTATTTGCGGATGTACATGATTACCGCTGCAACAAACAACACAAAAAACATGTTGAACAGGATAATCGTTATCAGGAGCTCTGTTTTCCCCATATCAATGAAATTGAAAATAACATATACATGATAATTCCTGAAATAAGAAAATACGCAAAATAAATATTGAAAATTTCACGGTATTGCTTGATAAGTTCCAGGAAAGTCCAGAACGGTAATGTTCCGATATAGAACAGCGTAACGCCAAGATTGATGTAAAACATTCTGTTTTTATCAAAATTCAAAATCTCCGAATCGTTAATCTGCTTATAATATTCCATTACGACAAGGATCATCAAAATCAGGCACCCCAGTGTATAGTTTAGGGAAAACATTACTTTATTTTCAGAATACAAAAATTCGCTCGGAATAAATGAAAGCAGGTAAAGGGAAGATAGGATTAAGAAAAGATTCATTTTTCTAAAAGATCTCGCGGCATACAGCCAGTAGAAAAATATGAACTGAACCGGAATTACAAAGTAATTGTAAAAAACCTGTTTGTTATACTCAAAAAAAAGTCCGCCCCATCTTCCGATGCTCTCACATACAAAAATAAAAATGAGATAAAACACAAAGTATTTCCAGTATTTATCTTTTATTTTGCTATAAAATACAAGGGAAACAGCAGCTGCAATGCCTTCTGCCCAATACATAAATTCAAATGCTATTCTTTGGAAATCACTCATTGTGCTTCAGTAAAATTTTGTTTTTTAATTATTAAAATAATTCTGTTTTTGTACTGTCTGGTGGTATTAAGGCTCCATGATTCTGGCAAACAACATCAAGTGAGGTGCCTGCATTTCTTGAGGAGGCCATGGCAAGCATTTGCCCGTCATTATGTACCGGATTAAAATCGTAGCTCAGCATATCTCCGTTTTCATCCTGTTTTTTGATGGTAGGAACCATCACAAGCGTGTGTTTTTCAGCATATCCTGTTCCTATTGGTGTACCGTTCATTATATCCCAGTTTTCCAGGTTCGGATACGCCGCGTAATAGAAGCGGATTCCCAAATCTTCCGTATTCGTCTCGGGATTATCGGCATAAGCTAAGGTTTCAATATCAGCAATAAATTTTTTAAGTGTTTTTAGTTCAAAATGGATAGAATGGGCATCATCAATCCCCATTTTTTCTTTTACAGATACCAATTGTTTGTTTCTGTAATTATTTACCAGGGTCTGGATAAGGTCTTGAGCCATCGTATTGGGAGGCAGGTTGAGATCCAGTGTTTCAGTTTCGGAGGTAGGTTGTGTTTTCATAAGCTAGTTTTATAATGTTAGTTGATAATGCAAAGTTCGCAAAAAATCACATTGCTGCGACATGGTTTTTTTCCTGTTTATTTTCAGGGATTTTACGGATTGTTTATTTTAAGTTTAAATCTTATGAAAAGCCTATAATAAAATAAGTGCTGCAGAAACATCTACAGCACTTACTTACAAAAATAATATATATGAAAAAAACTACTTATAGTTCCGTAGGCCTGAAAACGAGGCCTGTTTCCTCGAAATAATCGAGTGTGATTCTGTCTCCGTCGCTCACATTGCCTGCAAGGATTTCTCTTGACAATTTGTTAAGGACTTCCTGCTGAATCACTCTTTTTAAAGGCCTTGCTCCAAATGCGGGGTCATAACCTTTATTCATCAGGTAATCTACAGCATCCTGAGTAGCCGTCATGATGATATTTCGTTTAGACAGCATATCATTAAATCCTCTCAGCTGGTACTGAACAATTTTTCCGATTTCTTTTTTCCTTAACGGCTGGAACAGTACTACTTCATCAATCCTATTTAAAAATTCCGGACGGAGGGTCTGCTTTAATAAATCGAAAACCTGATCTTTAGTTTTATCCACAATCTCATCCTGATTTTCATCGGTAATATTTTCAAAATTCTCCTGAATAAGGTGCGATCCCAAATTCGAAGTCATAATAATGATTGAATTTTTGAAATTTACCACTCTTCCTTTATTATCTGTTAACCGGCCGTCATCCAAAACCTGCAATAAGGTATTGAAAACATCGGGATGCGCTTTTTCAATTTCATCTAAAAGCACCACTGAATAAGGCCTTCTTCTCACGGCTTCGGTCAATTGCCCTCCTTCATCATACCCTACATATCCCGGAGGCGCCCCGACAAGTCTGGACACGCTGTGTCTTTCCTGATATTCACTCATATCAATTCTTGTCATATTGTTCTCATCGTCGAATAAAAACTCGGCCAATGCTTTCGCCAGCTCGGTTTTTCCGACACCGGTGGTTCCTAAGAACAAGAATGAACCAATCGGTTTTTTTTCGTCGCTTAATCCAGCCCTGTTTCTTCGGATTGCATCGGCAACTGCGGTGATGGCTTCATCCTGGCCTACGACTCTGTGGTGGAGTTCGGTTTCCAGATTCAATAATTTTTCTCTTTCAGATTGAAGCAGTTTCGTCACCGGAATTCCCGTCCATTTTGCAATCACCTCAGAAATATTTTCGGAAGTTACTTCTTCTTTAATCAGCTCATTCTGATGATTTTGCATTTCCAGTTCAAGCTTTCTTAACTCTTCCTCTTTTTCTCTAAGTTTTCCGTACTGGATTTCCGCAACTTTTGCGTAATCTCCTGCTCTTGAAGCTCTTTCAGCTTCCAGTTTCAGAGATTCAATATCTTTTTTAATCTGGGTTAAATCTTCAGATTTCTGTTTTTCTTTCAGCCATTTGGCATTGATTTCATTTCGCTGTTCAGAAATTCTGGCAATATCCTCTTTTAAATGGTCGATTTTAGTCTGGTTTCCTTCTCTTGAAATGGCAGCCAGTTCAATTTCCAGCTGCATCAGCTTTCTGTCTAAAACATCTAATTCTTCCGGTTTTGAATTGATTTCCATTCTCAATTTAGCCGAAGCCTCATCAATAAGATCAATCGCTTTATCCGGCAGAAAACGATCTGAAATATACCGCTGAGACATTTCCACTGCAGCAATAATTGCCTCGTCTTTGATTCTTACCTTATGGTGCGCTTCATATTTATCTTTAATTCCCCGAAGAATGGAGATAGCCGATTCCGTATCCGGTTCTTCCACCATCACTTTCTGGAACCGTCTTTCCAACGCTTTATCTTTTTCAAAATATTTTTGATATTCATTCAATGTGGTTGCACCGATGGCTCTCAATTCACCTCTTGCCAAAGCCGGCTTCAATATATTTGCAGCATCCATTGCACCTTCACCGCCTCCGGCTCCCACCAATGTATGAATTTCATCGATGAACAAAATAATTTGTCCGTCTGATTTAATGACTTCGTTTACTACGGATTTCAAACGCTCTTCAAACTCACCTTTATATTTGGCTCCGGCAATTAAAGCACCCATATCCAATGAATACAGGGTCTTATCCATCAGGTTTTCAGGAACATCGCCGCTGATAATTCTGTGGGCAATTCCTTCAGCAATGGCTGTTTTACCAACACCCGGCTCACCAATCAGGATCGGGTTGTTTTTTGTTCTTCTCGAAAGAATCTGTAATACCCTTCTGATTTCTTCATCACGCCCGATCACCGGATCAAGTTTGCCTTCCGCAGCTAATTCGTTGAAGTTTTTTGCATATTTGTTTAAGGACTGATAGGTTTCTTCCGAGCTTGCAGATGTGGCCTTGCTTCCTTTTCGTAATTCTTTGATTCCGCCTTCCAGAAGGTTTTTCGTAACGCCCATATCTTTGAGCATTTTTGAAACCTCTGAACTGGTCTCTAACAGCGAAAGCCATAAATGTTCTATCGTTACATATTCGTCACCCATTTTTTTGGCGATGTTGGGCGCATCCAGCAACACTTTGTTGGCCGATTGGGAAAGGTAAATATTTCCACCTTGTACTTTCGGAAGTTTCTCTAAATTTTCACGGTTTCGCTCTCTTAGCAAAGCAGCATCTGCTTCCGATTTTTTCAGTAAGAAAGGCGAAATATTTTCATCCGCCTGAAAAATTCCTTCAAGAAGATGTTGAGGCTCAATACTCTGGTTGCCAAATTCCATGGCTACCTGTTGAGCAGCCTGGATGGCTTCCTGCGATTTTACAGTATATTGGTTTAAATTCATATCTCTATTTATTTTTGATTTAATTCGGTTTCATTTGTATGATTTCAGACATCAGATTTCAGACCATAAGAGTGTAATTAATGTTAATTTTTAAATCCGATTTTCTAATTTCTGATGCCCTCCATCGTATTTAATCATTTAATTCGAAAGCTATATCACAAAAAGTGTTCAATTATTAATTTTCTAAAAAATAAGGACAAATTTTCCGAAAAATGCATTTTAAATTTAAATTTATCCGACAAAAATTCCGGAATTAATTATTGTATATAAAAATTTATGGAAGAACAGTCACAGATTGGTTTTGAATTAAAAAGTAATCAGAATGACAATCATCAAATCAAAATCATAATTGGAAAATCAAAATATTACAATCAAAATAATTACTTTTGCCATTTACCAAATGGAGCTTAAAGAAAAACAAAAGAAAATATTAGATGTCGCCGTAGAGCTTTTCAAGGAGAAAGGCTACATGGGCAGCTCTGTAAGGGATTTGGCAACAAAGCTCAATATCAAGGCAGCTTCGTTGTATGCCCACATCCGCTCTAAGGAAGAAATCTTGGAGTGGATCTGTTTCGGTATTGCGCAGGAATTTTTTGATGAGCTTCAGGAAGTAAAAAACACTTCTATTCCTCCAAAGGAAAAACTCAACCTGTTTATTGAGAAACATTTATCGGTAGTTCTTAAAAACCGTGATGTGACGCATATTTATTCCAATGAGTGGAAGCATCTGGAGGAGCGCCTTCCGGAATTTATTGCACTGCGAAAAAATTACCAGCAGGAAGTCGAAGAATTAATTTCCGAGATTTACCAGGCCGAAAACTGGGAGTTACGATCGTCTGCTTTTACGACAAGATTTATTCTTCATACTTTGAATAATTCTTATTTCTGGTTTAAAAGAAATACAGAATCTACCATTGAAATTACCGATGAAATCAGGGATAAGATTCTGTTTGGATTGTTGGGAAGGAATTCTTCTGCAAGCTAAGATCAATTAAACTGCAGCTCTGCCAGTACCGGGAAATGATCCGACGGGTAGAGCAGATTTTCTCTTCTGTCGTTAATATGTCTGTGAGATTTAATGGTGAATCCTTTTACAAATATATAATCGATCCTGTTTTTAGGGACTTCGTTGATGTTAAAGGCCGTGAAGGTTCCTTTCGGTCCATAATGTTTTGTTTCTGAATGAAAAAAGCTGTCCTTCATGTTTTGTGACATGATTTTGATCGGCTCCGAATCTTCGGTTAAATTAAAATCGCCGGTTACGGTTACCGGTAGGTTTTTAGGATTTAATTCTTTGATCTTTTTTAAAATCAGTTCGGAAGATTTCACCCTTGCTACATTACCTACATGATCAAAATGGAGATTCATCGCCATGAATTCTTTCTTTGACTTTTTATCTTTAAAATGGGCATACGTGCAAATTCTGTTCAGTGCAGCATCCCATCCTTTTGATGGTTTTTCAGGCGTTTCAGAAAGCCAGAACGTTCCGGATTTTACCACCTGCAATCTTTCTGCATCATAAAATATTGCGGAAAATTCACCTTTTTCTTTTCCGTCATCTCTCCCTACTCCTACATAATCATAATTTTTCAATCCGTTTTTAATGTCTTTCATCTGATCAGGCAATGCTTCCTGAACCCCGAAATAATCCGGATGATAATACGAAAGAAGATCTTCGACATCCTGTTTTCTGTTGGTCCACGAGTTTTCTTTATCAGAATCTACATTCAGCCTGATGTTGAAACTCATTACTTTGAGATTTTGTGAAAAACTTAATGCAAACATCATCATCGCTAAGATTGAAAATCTATAATTCATAATCATTTATTTTAGTTATAAACAAAAATAAGGTTTATCCAATAGAAAGCATACTTCACTGGTACTTTTAATAAATAATTAAAATCATATTATCATTAAATCTCAATATCTTTATCTTCTTCCACGGAGATGAAATACGCTTCAAAATCTTTCTGGTAAACCGGCTTTTCACTTTTTAATTTTACTACTCCAATAGATTGGTAGTGAGCCGCCGGTTTTATGTTTTTCTTTTTAAGTTCTTTTTCAAGATTTTTGATGTCGATATCTTTTTTCAGAACTGCGATATATGTTTTCATATTTATGCCTGTATTAGTCCGCTGCCGATATCCCGGTATTTCAAACCTTCAATTGGCTTTGCTTTGGTTTCTGCCAGTTCCCAGATTTCTTTTGCTGTTTTTTCAGGAAACTGTTCCATGTAGAGAGCCAACATCCCGGAAACGTGTGGCGTGGCCATGCTTGTTCCGCTCATTGCGTAATAATTGCTGCTTTTATTTTTGGAATTTTTCGGATATGTGCTGATGATGTCAACTCCAGGAGCGCAGATATTGACAGAACCTCCCGTTGCGGGATTCAAGCCTGCATTAGAGAATCTGGCGATCTTCATTTGTCCGTCTATAGCGCCTACTGCCATTATGGAAGACGTATTCGCCGGGGAAGAAACCGGCTTTGGGAGTGATGGCCGGCTGCTGTCGTTTCCGGCAGCGGCAATAATGATACAGTTGTTTTCCAAAGCTCTTGCTCCAACGGTTTCAAAAAGAGGTGAAGGTGCATCATTCAATTTAACGGCAGAAGCCAATGATAAGGATAGAATCCTGAATTTCTTTGTAATAGCCCAGTCAATGGCATCAATTACGCTGCTGGTGGTACCTCTTCCCGAATCGGAAAGCACTTTGGCGATTTTTAAATGGGCATCTTTGGCAATGCCATACCGCTTTCTGTTGTCCAGTCTGATGTTTCCGGCTGCGATTCCTGCACAATGTGTTCCGTGGCCATTCGGATCGCGGTCCCAACTTTCTCCGCTGATAAAAGATTTTCCTTCAATTTCTCGTCCAGAAAAATCGGGGTGTGATAATTCTATTCCCGTATCGAGAATACAGATGTCGATTCCTTTTCCTGTATATAAGGAATTTTCGATATTGAGCGCTTTTAACCCCCATTCTAATTCCACCAGTGATTTTTGGGGAAGAGGTTTGTTGATGATGTATTTTTCCAGTTCCGAAATTTTATCGGCAATTTCGGAAGACTGTTTTTTCAGTTCATTGATAATTGACAGTTCGTCAGCAGAAAAGAATTCTCTTTCTTTCTCAAAATAAACAATAGGATTGGAATCGTTTTTCACAGCACTTTTCAGTTGCTCTTCATCCATATTTTCCACGACCAGAACGCCCAAATTTTTATAGAGAACCCCGTTATCATTATCAATCAAGTCATAAGAACGGTTTTCCGATGAAAGAAATTCTGAAGAAGTAATTGTGACTTCCAGCTCATTTTCTACTTTTTTCAGGGATTTTTTCTGTTGGTCTTCAAGCACAACAATATATCTTTCTTTTTCCATGGTGTTGGGTTTTATATTAGTTTTAAAAGGATTTTTTCAATAACCAGAAACAGATCTTCCGAAATCATGCTAAGCCTTAGTTTTTTGTTGATTCCTAAAATCTGGGTGTTGTGATTGACAAGCGAGTTCCAGAATATTTCAATTTTCGGAATCGTATTGAGGTCTTTTACTTTGTCTTCATCTAAAAATCCATTCTGATATAATGAAACGATGAGTCCCGAAAGGATTTCTTCCGCTTCATCCAGTTTTTTTTGTTCCTTGTTGTACATTTCGGTGAGCAATCCGTGAATATTTTCCATTGCACTGAATGAAAAACCCCACTGAAGCTCTCGTTTTGAGGTGGTAATTTTCTCCATCTGAACGGGGTTGAAACCTCTTTTAACCGTTGAAATCATATTCATAATTTTCAATACTTCAGATTCGCAGGTTGTGTTTCCTTTAGATTTCAGATATTCTAAAAACTCATAGAGAAAAGCCTCGAACTGTCCGTCAAAATCGAAAGATTTCGACAGATACAACTCCTGGACTTTATTAAAATGTTGAAAAAGTTCCTGGATTTTCTGTATTGTATGATGAACGAGCTCCTGCATTATTCAAAAATTATCTGTTCGATTTCTTTGCCGTCCTTATCTTTGTAAGACATAATCCTGATGCCTTCTTCTTCCATTTCCACATGAAGGTTGATGAATAATTTATCTTTATCTTCGGCGGAATTGGTATTCGGGTCAATATAAATGTTGTTTAATTTTGAATTGATTAAACTGTACCTGTTCAGGACTTCGGTATAAATTTGTCTCAATACAGCAGATTCTTCTTCCGTGGAAGTGCCTTCGATAGGCCTTTCGATAGGTTTTTGCGGAACAGCCGTTAAGGATTTTGCAGGAGTCCGCAGTACGGGAGGTTTTGTTTCTGTTTCTGTTTTTGGCAGTCTTACGTATTCCAGACTACCACCTCTTACGGAATTCAGCAATGTTTTGAAATCTTCAGTCTGAATGTTTTTTGTGGAAATGGGCTGAATATTCAGTTGCTTTTCTTTATTTACAGTAAGAATTCTTTCGTTGACATCGCGGATTAATTTGACTTCGTTTACCGGGAAATCTCTGTCGGCATCCGCATCAATGTCGGTGATCTTAACGGGAATATCCATTTTCACGCTGGGCAGGGAATACCTGGGAACCTTAAAATATTTTAAATACTCGTGTTGGGCATACTCTTTTGCAATGGCCACTGCATTTTCGTCTGCTTTTTTACGAGCCTGAATTATCTCATTGTTGAGATAATCCAGGTAATCTGATAATTTAATCATAATCTCGTAAAAGTTTTATTGAGCAAGCAATCCAAGAACTTTTTCCAGTCCGGCAGGCATTTCATCGTTTGTAGCTTTTACTTTTACTCCGAGAGAATATTCTTTTTCCACTTTAATTCCCGTGCTGGAAGTTCTCTTGTAAGATACATCGACGTTGAATTTTACCGGACCAAAACCTCCGGAAGCTCCGGCTTTAATTCCGAATTCATCGCTTACGTCTTTGGTGTAGGTAGAATTTAATTTCACATTGAAATCTACATCACAAGTTTCGATTCTAAAGCTTGGTACGTTCAGTAAAGCAATAAACGGAACGGAGATTTCTACATCCTGTTCGATGGTAGGATCTACGTTTGGGGTATCTTGTTCGTTTTTATATTCAGGATTCGGTACGTGTTTTTTGTATTTGAATTCTGCCATACGAAGCTTGTTTTCCTCTCCGTCTTTTTCAAAACCTACCTGCTGGATGAAGTTCACTGTACTGATTGCTGCATTGGATTGTGCTTTAACACATGCATCCAAAGGCCCTCCGATAATTTTTGCAAAATCGATACTTCCCAGCTCTGCCGCAAAATCTGCGCTTTCGGCACCCGATGTTTTAAACACCTGGTCATCGGCGGCCATTTTTCCTGCGATCATTTTCATCACTTCCGAAGACACCGCTGCAAAAGATTTTTCCCATTTCTCATCGTAATTTTTCTTGAAATCATCGATGATGCTGATTAATTCTTTGTTTGAAAGAGCAGTAAGTTCAGAAGTTTCAATTCCTGAAACTTTTTCGTACACGGCAGGCGTTAATGATTTTTCCAGTCCTGTTAAAAGGTCAATTAATTCGTTTTTTGATTTTTTGGTGTGGTTTGCTTCCAACACCGACTTTAATGTTTCCATGTTTTTGAATTTGTTTTAGTAAAAATTTCTACTGCAAATGTATGTCGCTCAATAGTGAACTATCTCAGTGATTCAACTAGACTTCAACCGTAAAATCACCCAAATAAAAAAAGTAGATTCCCGATAGAGAATCTACTTTTGCTTTTATATAAAGCTTTTTTGAATTATAAAGCTATTGAAGGTTTAACACATTAGTTATCAGAAAATATCTGATTTTCTACTTAATATTTTTAAATTCTTCAATTATTAATGATTAAAAATTTACAACTAATTTGATTTTTTCGCTTTAATCATTGCTTCCAGCGCATCCCACATTTCCTGCGGAATATCTTCCAGCATATTAAATTCGCCGGCACCCTGAAGCCATTCTCCACCATCAATGGTTACCACTTCTCCGTTTACGTAAGCAGAATAATCCGAAACCAGATACGCCGCAAGGTTGGCCAGTTCCTGGTGTTCTCCTACTCTTCGTAATGGTACTTTTTTCCTCATGTCAAATTTTTCCTGAAGATCCCCCGGAAGCAACCTGTCCCAAGCTCCTTTTGTAGGAAATGGTCCCGGAGCAATTGCGTTAAAACGGATTCCGTACTTTGCCCACTCAACCGCCAGTGATCTTGTCATCGCCAATACTCCTGCTTTGGCACAAGCCGACGGAACAACATAGGCAGAGCCTGTCCAGGAATAGGTTGTGACGATATTCAGAACGGTTCCGGGTGTTTTGGAATCGATCCAGTGTTTCCCGATAGAAAGAGTGCAGTTTTTTGTTCCTTTTAAGACAATATCCAGAATGGAATCGAAAGCAGAATGTGTTAATCTTTCGGTTGGGGAAATGAAGTTTCCCGCTGCATTATTCAGCAAGATATCAATTTTTCCGAATTCTTTTAAAGCTGCTTCTTTCATTGCTTCCACTTCACCCCAGTTCCTAACGTCGCATGCTACGCTGAGAACTTTTCCGCCGGTTTCCTCTTCGAGTTCTTTGGCCGTTGCCTGCAACTTCTCAAGGTTTCTGGAAGTGATCACGACTTTTGCGCCTAACTGAAGAAAGTATTTGGTCATTGCCTTTCCCAGTCCGCTGCCACCGCCGGTAACGATGGCTACTTTATCTTTTAAGGCATCTTCGCGTAACATGGGTTGTGTATATAAGTTCATATTGTTTATTTTTCTTAAAAATACTAATTATTGATATGCTGTCCTTTAAAAAGAGCTAAGAAATAATGCGGTAAATAATTTATTTTTGTTTTTTACCGCAAAAGAGGTAAAAGAATTGACAATGCAGAAAAGAATTCAAGAGTTTGCAAAAAGATGAAACGGCTAATGATTTTTCTTGAATCAGGTTTGTTAAATTAATTTCTGTAATAGATTTTACCGCAAAAGTTGCAAAAGAATTGACAATGCAGAAAAACTTAAAAGTTTGCAAAAGTTGAAACGGTGAATGATCTTTCTTTGTTAAGTTAAAATTATAATAGCTAAAAATTTCCAATATTGAAATAACGACTTTCATCTTAGCCCGGATTGCAGCTTTGTTTGAGCTCATTTTGTTTGTTTTCGGCGCGGCAGCTTCGCTGCCG
>NZ_JAYLAA010000069.1:0-2680 GCF_035819015.1 Chryseobacterium salviniae
GGTATCTGTACCATCAAATGTGGCATCGCTACTGGTTACCAGGCTAAGCTGCCCGATACTTCCAATCTGGCTTGCCGGCAGGGCAACTTTCACCGTGCCTACCGTTCCCGTTTTCTGCATTTTCCAGATGCGGGCCATCCTGTTATTCAATCCTCCAAATACAAAGGAAGTGGCAAAAGAAGTGCTTCCCGTATCAGAGCCCCAAACCAAAGCAGAAAGATCTGCACTGAAGTTATTGGTATTGGCTGCATTGCTTGCGGCGATGCTTCCATTACCTATTACTACCTGGGTACCACTGTTGATACTCTGGGACTGCTTTTGATTTAACGTTGAAGTATCATCTCTTCCAATTCCCGCGATATTGTTTTTGTAAGCCGCGTTGGTTGTTGCATTCCAGAAAATGGTAGTGCCATCAGAAGCTAAATAGTTTTGTGCCGTACTCTGATCGAGTGTTGTTCCATATTTAATGGATAAATAGGTACGTACTCTCTGCATTTCTGCCGCCGTTAAAGCTCTTTCATAAGCAATCACCTCAGACATAAACGCATCAGATACTTCAGGCTGAGCCCCCAAGATACCACCATTAAATCCTAATGAATTACCTGCGGTAAAAGTATTACCACTAGAACCATTAAAACCATTCAATCCATAGGTAATACCTCCTGCGACTCCCACTCTCCAGGTAACATCTGAAATATAGGTGATACCGGCTGTTAATTGAAGATTCGTAGTAGAAGTAGCACCACTGTACGGAAATATCCTGAAGGTTCTGTTTCCGTTGTCATTGGAAGTAAATACCGGATCATTTGCATTAGTAAGACCTGATCCTGTAGTTGTACCCCCAAAGCCTAAATAATCTCTGAAACCGCTATTCGTATTCTGGTTGATAGTAAGCAAGAAGGTTCCATCCAAACCATTGGCCGTAAACGGTCTTCCGCTTGGCACAACCATAAATCTTGCATCTGAACCGGTAGTCCCAAAATTAACGGTTGGATTAAAATTATATTTTGTACCGGCAGCGATAAGATTAGGCTGTCTGGATGCATTGGTCTGGGTAAAATCATTTGAATTACCAGATCTGTCTGCCCAGGAAGAAGGAGTAAATCCGTCATCTGCCTTAAGCCAGATTCTTAGATTAGCAAAAACTCCTCCCGGAGCTGTTGCCAGCGCGGCAAAAGTAAAGAATTGCCCTGTTGTGAAATCTACCGTTGCAGTATAGTATTGCACGCCTCCTAACGTTTCCAGGGTCATTGCTGTTCGGGTATCACTACCATCAATCGTTGCATCTGCACTTACCACCAAATTAAGCTGTGCTGCATTTCCCTGTACCTGGCTTACCGGTAAGGCCACTTTCACAGTTCCTACCGTTCCGGTTTCCTGTACTCTCCAGATACGCGCCATTCTGGCGGTTAATCCTCCAAATACGAAAGAAGTGGCAAAAGACGTGCTTCCCGTATCAGAACCCCAAACCAAGGCAGATAAATCTGCACTGAAGTTATTGGTGTTATTGGCATTGGTACCAGTAATATTCACGTTTCCGATTACCGGCTGTAAGCCACTGTTTACACTTTGGGATTGTTTTTGGCTTAATGCTGAAGCATCATCCCTCATAATACCTGCGATATTATTGTTATACCCTGTATTGGCAGTGGCATCCCAGATAACAGCCGAAGAGGAGTTTTGATAGTCTCCTGTTTTGGTTATGCCATATTTGATGGCTAAATAAGATTCTATCCGAATCAGCTCTGAAGCAGTGCTTTTACCTCCGTAGGCAATAACTTCCGGAATGTCTCCCGTAAAGAAATTGGCGGCACCGTCTGAACGGGCACCAATAGCAAAGGCATTGGTCGATACATTCTGAGTATACACCGTACTCAACACTTCTGTCGCTGCATTATGGGAAAGATAAGCCCTTGTTCCGTCATATCCTGTTCTGGTTATGCTCGGAATATTTACCGTATATGCATTGGTTTGGGATGCAAAAGCAGAACCTCCTCCCTGTTTGGTAGTAAAGGTTCCCGCAGGTCCTGCCTGGAAGCTTGCCGTACCCGAAGTCGCCCCATATCCAAACGCATATCTTGAAGTATTGGATGCGGTAGGGCGATCTACAAAATAGAACGTTGAGGCGGTTGCTCCCTGAGGCAACCCTGAAATATTGTTTAACAAATCATCATTTGATCCGTCAAATGTAATGGTTGAGTTAAAATTAATAAGATTAGCCGTGGTGTTATATACAGGCTGGTTGGCTGCCGTAGCCTGGCTGATGGTCGTTGCCGAACTCTGGTCTACCCAGGCGGAAACACCCGTAGCGGTAGTAACTCCTGCATCTGCTTTGTGCCAACGGGTTAAGCCATTTAATACTCCACCCGGAGCGGCACATCCTGAAATAGACGCCGTTTGAGAAGCCCCTATTCCCTGTCCTGTAGTATTGCTGTAATTATACGGTACGGAGACCAGCTGAGGAATACCATTCGCATTCACAGTATTACCCAGATTCTGGTTAGATGCTGTTGAACCTGTTCCTACTGTTACCGTACCTACTGCTGTTACCAGCTGTGAAGCAATTACTGAAGCATCCCCGTCTATGGCATCTAAACAGCCGTCGTTGTCGCTATCCAGATCCAGACGGTTTGGTACCCCATCGCTATCGGTATCGCAGAAATCGTTTACGATGTACATG
>NZ_JAYLAA010000070.1:0-22208 GCF_035819015.1 Chryseobacterium salviniae
GGGGGGGGGGTTTCTTCGAACCCCCCGCCGAAACTTATAAAAAAAGAGGCTTTCAAGCCTCTTTTTACTATATTAATTAAACAAGTCTTTCACTTTATCAAAAAAAGTTTTTTCCTTTCCGGAGGGTTCTGCAATCATTTCACCGCTGTCCATTTGTTTTTCAAAGAAGTCCTTCTGTTCTTTCGTCAGCTTTTGCGGAGTCCAGACATTGATGTGAATGAACATATCGCCTTTGCCGTAGCTGTCGATGCTTGGAAGACCTTTTCCTGCCAGTCTCAGGATTTTCCCTGACTGTGTTCCGGCATCGATGGTGATTTTCACCTTTCCGCCAACCGTCGGTACTTCTTTTTTCGTTCCCAATGCTGCTTCAGCAAAAGAAATATACAATTCCTGGTGAAGATTATCGCCTTCTCTTTTAATCGTTTTATCAGCTTCCTCTTCAATAATTACCAGCAGGTCACCCGGAATACCGCCAAAAGGCGCATCATTCCCTTTTCCTCTTACATTAAGCTGGATGCCGTCTCTCGCTCCGGCAGGAATGTTGATGGTAACTTCCTCTTCATCTTTAATAAGCCCTTGTGCATTTGCTCCGGCAGGAATTTTATCAGCAACTTTCCCGATTCCCTGACACGTTCCGCAGGTAGTCTGCGTCTGCATCTGCCCGAACATCGTGTTCATCACTTTCAGCTGAACGCCCGAACCGCCGCAGGTAGGACACGTTTTTGAAGTCGCCCCTTCAGCAAACTTCATTTTCTTTACCTTGATGGTCTTCTGCGTTCCGTTCACCATTTCATCAAGATTCAGCCTGATTCTGATTCGCAGATTGGAACCTTTCACCTGCTGACGTCCGCCTCCGCCGCCAAAACCTCCGAAACCTCCACCGAAAATATCTCCGAACTGACTGAAAATATCTTCCATGTTCATTCCGCCGCCAAAGCCACCGCCTCCGAAACCGCCGTTTCCGCCTACTCCCGCATGGCCGAACTGATCGTATCTCGCACGTTTTTGTTCGTCGCTTAGTACTTCATAAGCTTCCGCAGCTTCCTTGAATTTTTCTTCAGCATCTTTATCGCCCGGATTTTTATCAGGGTGATATTTGATGGCCATTTTACGGTATGCTTTCTTTATCTCGTCGGCTGATGCAGATTTGCTGATCTCAAGAACCTCGTAATAATCTCTTTTTGACATCTCTTTTCTATGAGTAATTAGTAATTAGCAATGGATAATAGTCAGATTGCTTATTACCCATTACACATTGCTTATGTTAATTTCCTGTTACTACTTTCGCAAAACGGATCACCTTATCTCCCAAAGTATATCCTGTTTCAATCACGTCCACAATTTTTCCTTTAAGATCTTCCGACGGAGCAGGAATCTGAGTGATGGCTTCATGGAAATCTACATTGAAGCTGTCTCCGGCATTTACTTCCATCGCTTTCAGTCCTTTTTCAGTCAGCTTGCTTTTAAACTTATTGTAGATCAGTTCAACGCCCTGGAGATCAGAAGGATTACCGTTTTTAGCAATTTCCTTCAAAGCTCTTTCAAAATCATCCAGAACGCCCAGCATAGAAACCATCATATCCTGATTGGCGTACTGAAAGTATTCCAATTTTTCCTTAGACGTTCTTTTTTTATAATTTTCGAATTCAGCGTATAGTCTGATGTAACGGTCTTTCTCCTCTGCCAAAAGTTCCTCCGCAGAAGGTTTTGCTGTCACATTGTCTTCCGTTGCCGCTTCATTCTGAATATTCGTGTCTTCCTGATTATTGATGCTTTCTTCGTTGATATCCTGATTGTCCATAATTCAATATTTATTTGGGTTAGTATTGACAAACATTCTGCCAAAGGACAAAGGGTGACATTTAGGCAGATATTATAATTTTAAAAATTCACAACTCACCATTGATTTTTTTCAGGAGCCTTATCGCGCTATCCACTCATACTCCTCGCGCAGCCGCATGCTTTCAGAACCACGCGTGCTGTGGGGTAACCGTTACTATCGCGGCTAGGGTAGCAGGTTTGGTGACTCCGGAACCTCAGCCACCATTGAAATTTCGGTCTGTTTAAATCTATTATTTTAATATGTATAAATAGAGCATTGCAAAATTCCCCTCCTCTGGAGGGGTGGCGAAAATTCAAAGAATTTTTGACGGGGTGGTTTAATAATAATACAAAATTGAAACAATTAATGGTAAAAATTCAATTTTTCAAACTTAAAGAATAGTTTCTGAAAAACAATCCATCAAATACCCTTTCCAAAAAAAGTCTGATACAAAAGATAAACATTCAGAATAATAATAATAAATGAAATAATCCAGACACAAATTTTTAAGAAAGGTTTATTCACAAATTCACCCATCTTTGCTTTATCACTGGTAAACATCACCAAAGGAACTACTGCAAAGCTTAATTGCATAGACAATATTACCTGGCTCAGAACCAGAAGATCTGTTGTCCCTTTTTCACCGTAAAGAATCGCAACAATCAAAGCTGGAATTACGGCAATCAGTCTTGTAATAAGACGTCGCAGCCAGGGTTTTAATTTAATATTAAGGAAACCTTCCATTACGATTTGCCCGGCAAGCGTTCCGGTTAAGGTAGAATTCTGTCCCGAAGCCAATAAGGCAATGGCAAAAACAATACTCGCCATGGAAGCTCCTAAAATAGGAGTCAGTAATTTATAAGCATCATGAATATCTGCCACATCGTGATTCCCTGAAACATGAAAGGTAGCGGCCGCCAGAATAAGAATGGCCCCATTAATGAAGAAAGCAAGCATTAAAGAAAAAGTGCTGTCCAGTGTAGCAAACTTTATGGCTTCTTTTTTTCCTTCGTCATTTCTCGGATAGTCCCTTGTCTGAACGATGCTGCTATGTAAATACAAATTATGCGGCATTACAGTAGCTCCTAAAATTCCTATGGCGATATAAAGCATTGCCGGATTCTGAACAATTTCCGCTTTCGGGACAAGCCCTCCGAGAAGTTCGTTAACAGCAGGTTTTGAAATGACAAGCTCATAGACAAAGCAAGCGAGGATAATAAATATTAATCCTCCCACAATGCTTTCAATCCAACGGAATCCTTTAGACTGAAGCAAAAGAATAATCAGTACATCAACAGTTGTTATTACAATTCCCCAGGTAAGAGGAATTCCAAAGAGCAGATTAAGTGCAATGGCAGATCCAATAACTTCCGCGAGGTCACATGCGGCAATCGCAATTTCACAAAATATCCATAATATAAAATTGGTAGTCGGGCTAAAATGGTCTCTGCAAGCTTGGGCAAGGTCTCTTTCGGCCACCACTCCAAGTTTTACGGATAAATGTTGCAGAACCATCGCAAAAATATTCGAGATTAATATTACAGAAAGTAACGTATAGCCGAATTGTGCTCCACCCGCAATATCGGTCGCCCAGTTTCCGGGATCCATATAACCTACGGCAACCATAAGCCCCGGTCCGGCAAAAGCCAGATACTTTCTCCAGAAGCTTCCGTTTTGCGGAACTTTCACCGATGAATATACTTCAGATAGTGAATTGGATGTTTTATCTCTTCGCCAGGCGTTCTTTAAATTTAAACTCATAAAAATGTTAGAAATGACTAACAAATGTAATTAAATAAATAAAAACTACAAAATCATAAATAAAGATCCCGAAATGGTTCGGGATCTGAATAAGTGTATGCAGGCAAAATTATTTTGCAAACCGTACCGCCATTCTACGGTCAACGGCCCTTTCTGCATCAGATGCAGAAGCATCAACAGTCGCAAACTGGCTTCCATAACCTTCTGCTCCCATAATCTGTGATCCTACTCCTTGTTTTTCCAGCCATGAGCTTATAAATTCTGCTCTGTCTTCAGATAATTTCTGATTGTTAGCTTCATCTCCTGTTTTATCTGTATATCCGCCTATTTTTACTTTAACATCCGGATATGCTTTTAAAATCGCAGCCAGATTTTGTAATTGTCCTTCAGATCCTGCTTCAAGCTGATTGGCACTTCCTGTTTTAAAATTTACATGGTCAAAATTATACCACGTATCTTTCAATGCGTTATCATTTTGTGCATTTTTGTAACCGTCAGACTTTAAGAAAGCAATCATACGATCTTCCATTCCTCCTCTGTAACCTTTTAATGGAGTACCGTTCAGATCAATGTTTTCATCAACCTGTGAAGCTGAGATTCCTGTTGCAGTATCAGTTGTATTGGTATTTGCAGTATCTGTAACTACCTCTCCTGAATCATTTACCATAGTAGTGGTGGTAGTTTCTTTTTGCTCACATTGTCTCCAGATAAAATATGCGGCGGCAATTAACAATAAAAGGGGCAGCAGCCACTTCCAGATAGATCCGTCCTTGTCTTTATTTCTGTCAGGGAAAGTCCCGTTAAGAGTAGTGCTTCTCGTAACTTCAACTTTGGGCTCTTCTTCAGCCGGCATATTGATCGCATCTCTATCATTATCAAATTTATATCTTGCGTCCCAGTCGCCCATGCTTAGTGAAGCAAAGGAAAGCCCTGCTGGCAATAATGTTGAGACAATCCCTTTCTGATCATTCAAAAGGCTTGAAATTCCCGCTTTATCCAAATTGTTGTCTTCAGCGTATTTACTGATGGTACCCACCGTTGCTCCGGTAACCAAATGTAAAAGTGCACCTGAAGAGTTATTGCTGATTCCAGCGTATGTAGCGATGGAATTAATTAATCCGTTCAGTTTATCCCCGAATATCTGTGTTAATAGACTGGCAATAGATGAATTATCAGCAGAATTCCCTGCAAGATTTCCTAATATTCCGGTTGAAGAAGAATTCATAATAGCATCCAGTACAAGAGGATTATCGGAGTTATTGGCCAGTCCTCCTACAACAGCAGGCAGGGATGCGTCGATTGCTTTTGAGATTCCTGATTCACTTTCACCGTATTGTGAAGCAGATTGTGATACCAATGCCGGTCCCAGCTGTCCTTTAATGAGATCAATAATGTTTAGAGACATAGTAATTTATTTTGAGATTAATGTTGTAGAATGCTATCAAAAACTTGTCCAAACCGGCTATAATAAAAAAAATCTGCAAAAATCACATGGATTTTTGCAGATTCATTATGGTAAGCAAGATAAGTTAGTATGCTTTTGCAAACAAAACCCGTCTTTGTGAAGGCTTTCCAGAGATAAGAGAAACTCCTTCTTCAATATCATCATCTAATGGGATACACCTGATCGTTGCTTTGGTTTCTTCCTTAATCTGCTCTTCTTCCTCTGCGGTTCCATCCCAGTGTGCATAAATAAATCCGCCTTTTTCTTCAAGAACTTTTTTAAATTCATCATAAGAATCAACTTTGGTAATATTATTCTTTCTGAATTCAAAAGCTTTATTGTAGATGTCCTGCTGGATGGTTTTTAGTAAATCTTCGATGTAAGAATCAAGTCCTTCAATAGAACGTATTTCTTTTGTAAGATTATCTCTACGTGCGATCTCAACCGATTGGTTTTCCAGGTCTCTGGGTCCCATTGCAATTCTTACAGGAACACCTTTCAATTCATATTCCGCAAATTTCCAGCCCGGTTTGTTTTGGGTATCATTATCAAATTTCACAGAAATTCCTTTAGCTCTTAATTTAGCCTGAATATCTAAAGCAACTTTACTGATTTGCTCTAGCTGCTCTTCTCCTTTAAAGATAGGAACAATAACCACCTGAATCGGAGCCAGTGTAGGGGGAAGTACCAACCCGAAATCATCGGAATGGGTCATGATCAATGCTCCCATAAGGCGCGTTGAAGTTCCCCATGAAGTAGCCCAGGCATGCTCGATTTTGCCTTCTTTATTGGTGAATTTTACATCAAAAGCTTTGGCGAAATTCTGACCTAAAAAGTGAGATGTTCCTGCCTGAAGCGCTTTTCCGTCCTGCATTAATGCTTCAATACAGTATGTTTCATCTGCACCTGCAAATCTTTCGGAAGGTGTTTTTAATCCCTGAATTACCGGCATGGCCATAAAGTTTTCAGCAAAATCAGCATATACTTTATTCATTTTTTCGGCTTCTTGAATGGCTTCTTCTTTTGTTGCGTGTGCGGTATGCCCTTCCTGCCAAAGGAATTCAGCGGTTCTCAGGAAAAGGCGTGTTCTCATTTCCCAACGTACAACATTGGCCCATTGGTTGATCAGGATCGGTAAATCTCTGTAAGATTGAATCCAGTTTTTGTAGGTGTTCCAGATGATTGCTTCCGAAGTCGGGCGTACGATCAGCTCTTCTTCAAGTTTGGCATCCGGATCTACAATCAGTTTCGACGGATTGTCCGGATCTGTTTTTAATCGATAGTGCGTAACAACAGCACATTCTTTAGCAAAACCTTCTGCATTTTTTTCCTCAGCCTCAAATAAGCTTTTGGGTACAAAAAGTGGGAAATAAGCATTTACGTGACCTGTTTCTTTGAATTTTTTATCCATTTCATCACGCATTTTTTCCCAGATTGCATAGCCGTATGGTTTAATCACCATGCATCCTCGTACTCCTGAGTTTTCAGCTAAGTCGGCTTTTACCACCAACTCGTTATACCATTTGCTGTAATCTTCGCTTCTTGAGGTTAATTTTGCCATTATTTTTTTTAATTTTTTTAACTTTTTGCTATTATTGTTATCTAAAAATAAAAATCTATTTTTGATAGATTTTTGTACCGGTGGTAATGGTACATTTTTGGTACGTTTTGCAAATATAATTTAAATAAAAAATTTTTACGTTATCATGAAAAGAAATATACATAAAAATTTGCTTGGTGCAATTAGATCCAAAGGGATTCTTGCAGTGGCAGGCGGATTATTGCTTGTGTCCTGTGGTGCCCAGATGGGTGGATACAGTGAGACGGACGGCGTTTATTACGACCCTAATAAAGATACCCTTCCTGAGGGCGTAATTATTAACGACAGAGGAAACAGAGTTGGAGAAGAGTATAATTATTATCAGGATGATTCTAATCTTATCCAAAATGCACAAACCAATTCGGGATCAGATCGATATGAAGACTGGAACAGCTATAACTGGAGCAATACAGCAACCGATTCAGACTGGGGAATCTATGCAGGAAGCGAAACCAACTACTACGATAATTCGTGGGGCTGGGGTTGGGGTAACCCTTGGGGCTGGGGTGGCTGGTACAATCCTTGGGGTTGGGGCGGCGGCTGGGGCCTTGGACTTTCATGGGGCGGCTCATGGGGTTGGGGCGCAGGCTGGAATTTAGGATGGGGATATTCACCTTTCTGGGGATATAACCCATACTGGGGCTGGGGCGGAAATCCTTATTGGGGCTGGGGCGGCTATTGGGGCGGCAACTATTATGCTCCTTATTACAGAAGAAGCGGAGCAAACGGAAGAGGATTCAATACCTATAACGGAAGCTTTGCCAATAGATACGGCGTAACCAGTTCAAGTGGTTTCAGGAGAAGTTCTACCGGTACAGGAAGTTTCAGAAATAATGCTAATAATGGTGGTTTCAGAGGCTCTAACAACAGCAGTGGTTTCAGACAACAAAATATGAGCAATGGCGGATTCAGAAATCAAAATGGTGTAAGATCTCAGGGTGGTTTCCGCAATCAGGGGCAGCCGAGACAAAATTATAATTATCATCAGCCCTCTCAACCAAGAAATGACGGCGGCTTTAGAAATAATGGCGGCTTCAATAATTCCAACAGCGGTGGCGGCTTCAGATCAGGCGGCGGTGGCTTCGGTGGAGGAAGCGGCGGTGGCGGCTTCAGATCCGGTGGCGGCGGTGGCGGTGGCTTCCGAGGCGGCAGATAATTTAAATTAATAACTATTCAAAAAAATAATGTTAAGAAAATCTTTAGCTATAATGAGTATTTCTGCTGCATTTTTTGCGCAGGCTCAAGATGTTTCAGTGATCAGAAATACGGTAGATGTTTATTCCAATGCACCTAATATAGGTTCAGCGAAGTTTAATGCTATGGCAGGATCTAACGGAGCTTTGGGAGGAGATGCGAATTCCCTCCTTACAAACCCCGCAGGTCTGGGAGTTGCAATTTCAGGAGAAATTTCGGGAACACTTTCTATTACAAGCAATAAAAATACATCCTCTTATGCAGGATCATCTTACGGGTACACACTCGATAGGGCTGATCTTGGAAATGTTGGTGCGGTAATGACCTTTCAATTGATGACCGAAAGTGCCTGGAAGTTTATCAATATAGGAGTAAATTATTCCAATCAGTCGATAGAAAATTATATCGAAACGCCGGGTAACAGTAATTTAATTTATGATTTTCCCGATGCTACCAGTTCTTCTTTTGGCAGACATGCATATGACAGATACGGTTATATGTCGAAAACCAGCTTTGGAGTAGGAGCAAATTATAACAATAATTTATATCTTGGAGCCGGCCTGAATTTTTTCAACTCTTCAATCGACCAGTCAGATACAGCTATTTTTAATTCTTTATCCAACGGAAGTTCAGAGTATTTCAGCAAGCAGAACACGCCGTTTTATGAAAGAGGGAATGGTTTCTCAGCATCTCTCGGTGTAATTGGAAAACTGGGACGAAACTTCAGGTTGGGTGCTGCATTGGAAACTCCTACTTTCTGGAATATTGACAGAAGCTATAATTTTTACAATGACCCGATTTACGGAGACGATTATGCTGTTGAAGACAGAGAGCTTACTTCACCAATGAAAGCTACCGTAAGTGCTGCATTTATCGCCAATAAAAGTTTTGCTTTAAATGTAGATTATACATTAGGTTTAACAAAGCCTAAATATAAAGTATACGGAGATGCAGAAACTGAACTGAATGACTTCTTCAAAGATAACTACAAAAATCTTTCGGAAGTAAAAATCGGGGCTGAATACAGGCTTAAACAATTCAGATTAAGAGGGGGGTATGCGTATGCTTCAAGCCCTTTTGATGCTCTTGCTACTGACAGATATACCAATGATGGCGGCATAGCAGCAGCATATTCTGATAATAAACTTATACTTAATGACAGAAATGTACTTTCAGTTGGTTTAGGATATGATTTCAGATCATTTTATATCGATGCATCATATCAGAATATTACCTCAAAGTATAGTAATCCGTTTTTATATGGTGTAGTAGATGGAGCTTATGAAGCAGGATATTATTCTCCGGGCCGTCTTATTTCAAGTGATGCTTATGCAGTATCGGATGTAAAAAACGTGAGAAACAATTTCTTTCTTACCTTCGGTTGGAAATTCTAATACAGTAAGTAGTATTACCATAACAAAGCTCCGGATTTTTTCGGAGCTTTATTTTTTTATCTGAAATTAAAATAATTTATTTGATTTTGTTCAAAATTAAGAATGGTTATGGAAAAGATGCATGACCAAAGCCAATGAAACTCCCAGAATTACTAAACCAATTTTTACCCAGTCGATATTATGATTTTTGTTGCTTTCAAATATAATGACAGAAGAAATATGTAAAAAAATACCGCCTACAATAGCCAGAAAATAAGGCTGCAGATCTGGATTAAAGTAATTACCCAGTAACATTCCCATCGGTGAAGCCAACGCAAATAAAGCAACGATAAGCAGGGAAGGATAAGATGGCGCAGATTTGGATTCATTCTTCCTGTTAAACAAAAAAGCTCCCAAAATAAATGAGATCGGAAGATTATGGAAAACAATTCCCAAAAGATAAGGTGAAAGCTCATGATGGTCATTTGCCAAAGGAATGCCTTCTATGAATGCATGAATAAAAAGCCCTACCATTAGCGCAACAGGAAGAATATTATGTTCGTTGTGATAATGAAAATGGCCGTGTTCAAACCCTTTGGTAAGCGCTTCCAGAATCATCTGCAATAATACACCGGCTATTACAAAAATTCCCAGACTCGTTCCTGCTTCTGCATTATACACCTGCGGAAAAACCTCATTAAGGCAAATCGTGATAAGAAATCCTGCGCTTAAAATCAGTAAATTTTTGGCGAGCTTCTCTTTTTTGCCGAAATGTTTTCCCAGAAACACTCCGGAAACCACACTTAAAATCAATAAAAGAACCGTTATCATTTTTTCTTAAATAAATTAATACAACGGGGCGAGTTTTCTTTATCAAATACATTCAGCTGATAATCTCCCCAGATTTTAGTTCGTTCAAAACCACATTCTTCAGCATAACTGTTAATCGCCTGTAGTGTATGAAGCTTTACTTTTTCAAAAAAATGATAAGATTTGCCTTTATCTTCGAATCTGATATCTTTAATGATATGTCGGCCTTCTATTTTTTTAGTAATTTTAAATTCAATGTCTTCGCGGTTAACTGTAGATTGAGGAGCAATATTTTTTCGTACAAACGCTTCATTCAGATAATCCAAAACAAAAAAGCCGCCCGGTTTTAAAACGTTGTACACCGATTGGAAAACTTTCTTATCATCATTTTCATGATCGAAATATCCGAAACTTGTAAAAAGATTGAATACCGCATCCATAGGATCTGCATCAATGGGATTTCTCATGTCATGAACATCGAATAATAGTGTCTGGTTCTCAAACTGTTTATCAAATTCGATACTCTTTCTGGAAAGATCCAATCCTAAAACATCAAATCCTAATCTATTGAGGAAAACAGAATGTCTTCCCTTTCCGCAGGCCAGGTCAATAATCTTGGCATCTTGAGGCAGCTGAAGATCTTCCGTGAGTTTTGTAATGAAGTTTTCTGCTTCTGCGTAATCCCTGTTACTGTAAAGCAAATGATAATAAGGGGTATCAAACCAAGATTCAAACCATTCCATAATGCAAAAATAACTAAATTTGTGCGGTAAAAGGAAAAAGTATTTAACATTGAAAGATTGAAATATTCAATGAGGCAATAATCGAAATACCTAATCTTTTAATTCTTAAATATTTAAACTTTTAATAAGTACGTATGGACATAGATAATATACAGATTCAGATAAAAACATTTTTCGGATTAGAACAGATTTTATCGGAAGAGATTAAAAAACTCGGCGGAAGAAAGGTAGAAGTGAAAAACCGGGCAGTAAACTGCGAAGGAGATTTGGGTTTCTTATATAAAATCAATTATTCGGCAAGAACGGCTTTAAAAATTTTAGTTCCGATTCATGAATTTAAAGCTTTCAATCAGCATCAGTTTTACGACAGGCTTTTCAAATTCAATTGGGAGGAATTTATGCATGTTGAACAATCCTTTGCCATTGATGCAACAGTAAATTCAGAAACATTTAAGCATTCACAATTCGTAACCCTGAAAATGAAGGATGCAATTGTTGACTATTTTCAGGAGAAATTTAAAAGACGCCCCAATGTGGAAACCAAAAATCCGGATATTAAATTCCATCTTCATATCGACCGTGAATTGGTTACGATTTCTTTGGATTCCTCCGGCGATCCTTTATTTAAAAGAGGATACAGAAGAGAGCAGGGTGAAGCGCCGATCAACGAAGTTCTGGCAAGCGGAATGCTCCAACTGGCGGGATGGGACGGAAAAGGAAATTTCCTGGATCCGATGTGCGGTTCCGGTACTTTATTGATCGAAGCGGCGATGATTGCGATGGATCTTCCGGCACAGCTTTTCAGAAAAAGATTTGCCTTCCAGAACTGGAAAAATTATGATGCGGATTTATTTGCTAAAATAAAAGAATTCAGAGTCAATAGAATTAAAGAATTCACCGGAAAAATAGTAGGTTATGATATTGATGCCAGAATGCTGAATGCCGCCAGAACCAATATTGAAGCTGCTGAAATGGAAGACGTCATTGAAGTGAAAAAACAGAATTTCTTTGATTCTAAAAAAGAATTGTTCCCTTTGCTTATGGTTTTCAATCCACCTTATGACGAAAGAATTTCTATTAATGATGATGATTTTTACAAAAAGATAGGAGATACCTTCAAAACACATTATCCGAATACGTTAGCATGGCTTATTTCTTCGGATTTGGAAGCTGTAAAGAAAATAGGACTTCGCCCGTCAAGAAAAATAAAGCTTTTCAACGGTAAACTGGAAACACGTTTTTTACAGTACGAAATGTATGAAGGAACCAAAAAAGTCCATAAACTTGAAAATTAAATCTTTCAAATACAAAAAGCTCCTGAAAACAAAATTCTCAGGAGCTTTTCTTGTATTATTCTAAATCAATTACTGATTGTTTTTCCAAAGTTGGGTGAATGAAATAAAATCGGAAACACTAAGTTCTTCCGCTCTTTTGTCCATGAATTCATGGGTTTTTAAAACCTCCGGAATATTGAGAATTTTCAATGCATTTGAAAGCTTTTTTCTTCTTTGATTAAATCCTGCTTTTACGATCTGTTTAAACAAAACTTCATTTCCGGCAAGTCCTTCTTTGGGATTTCTTGTCAGGCGAATAACCCCGGATTTTACTTTCGGAGGAGGGTTGAATACATTTTCATGAACCGTAAACAAATACGAAGTATCATAATACGCCTGGATCAAAACGGTAAGAATTCCGTAATCTTTCGTTCTCGGAACTGCTGCGGTTCTTTCTGCCACCTCTTTCTGGAACATGCCCACCATTTCAGGAACCAGCTCATAATGATCTACAATCTGAAACAAAATCTGGGATGAAATATTATAAGGAAAGTTCCCGATAATAGCGATCTGTTCGCCGTTGGTAAATTGAAAATCCTGTTTCAGAAAATCACCCACAAAAGTTTCTTCCGTTACTTTAGGATAATTGGTTTTAAGATATTCAATAGACTCATTGTCTATTTCCGCCAGGTAAATATGCTGGTCTTTTTCCAGAAGATATTTGGTGAGGACTCCCATTCCGGGGCCTACTTCCATTACATTTTGGTAGCCTTCAAAACTAAGACCTTCCACGATTTTTCTCGCGATGTTTTCATCCGTCAGAAAGTGCTGACCAAGATGCTTTTTTGCTTTTACACTCAATGTTTTTTATGATTTTATTAACAGTGATTTTCTCTTTTTCGTTCCCAAATTTCGGAAGTTTTTTTCTATTTTAGCCAAAAATTTTAATATTAATGGCTAAATCTGTAGATGAATTTAATAAGAAAAGGCTTAGGTCTAGCAATATTACAGTGGTAATAAGTATCGCTTTGGTGTTATTTTTACTCGGATTAATGGGGCTTATTTTAATCAATGCCCAGAAATATTCCGATTATATCAAAGAGCAGCTTGTGGTAAATGCATACTTCGCTGAAAATTATAACGCTAAAGATTCTGTAAAGATTGCGAAAATGGAAGCCGAAGTTTTCAAGGAAATTCAGACGCTGGCTCCGGTGAAAAAAGCAACCTATATCAGCCGCGAAATGGCATCTCAGGAAGCTAAAAAAAGCATGGGAATCGATACGGATGCACTTTTTGAAGAAAATATTTTCCCTTCATCTATAGAAATTGCTTTGAAACCTGAATATGTAGATCCTGCCAAAATTGACGAAGCCCTGAAAGCAATCAAAGCCGTTCCCGGAATTGCTGAGGTGAAAAACGACAGCACGCTGATGGTGGATGTTTACAATAACCTGAGCAGAATCCTTAAATGGATTTTAGGATTTTCTATACTGTTTTTAATCTTGGCGGTGGTTTTAATTAACAATTCAATCCGTCTGAAAATATTTTCCAAAAGATTTATCATTAAAACCATGCAGCTGGTAGGGGCAAAAAGAAGATTTATTCTTAAGCCTTTTATCATTGAAGCGGTGGTGCTTGGTGCCATCGGTTCTTTAATCGGGCTTCTGGCATTGTTCGGACTCTGGTACTATTTTACAAACCAGATCGGTTCTGCTTTCGTGCAGGACAACAATCAGTATTTCTGGCTGGTGTTGCTGGTAATCGGTGTAGGGATTTTTATTACGGTTCTGAGTACGGTAGTTG
The DNA here is from genome assembly GCF_035819015.1 of Chryseobacterium salviniae. Lineage (NCBI taxonomy): Bacteria > Pseudomonadati > Bacteroidota > Flavobacteriia > Flavobacteriales > Weeksellaceae > Chryseobacterium > Chryseobacterium salviniae. The sequence goes on from NZ_JAYLAA010000070.1 coordinate 13,825, forward strand.
CTACCTGGAGATTCTTAAGATCAAACGTTGACGATTTATATTATTCTTAAAATGAGCAAAAAAACAAATAAATTTTCCGCAGACGATTTCGGAAAAGAACACAATGAAGTTCCTCAGGAAAATACTTTTTATTTCGGAAAGGAAAACTTTAAGTGGATGCTGATCGGTCTTGCATTTATTATCGTAGGTTTTCTTCTGATGATGGGACCCGATGCCAATACCGTAGATGGAAAATTTGACCCAAATGCATGGAACGATGGGATCTTTTCAATCCGCAGGATCAGAATTGCTCCGCTATTTGTGGTTATAGGCTTTGTGATCGAAGTGTATGCGATCTTAAAAAGAAAATAAACAATATTTTACGCAATAAACTTTGTCAGAGTTCAGGACTTTGACAAAGTTTTTTTTGATAAATACAAAAAAATATGGATTTAATCAAAGCAATAATCATTGCGATTATCGAAGGATTAACAGAATATCTCCCGATTTCTTCAACCGCTCATATGGGATTTACAGCCAGTTTAATGGGCTTGCCGGAAGATGAATTTTTAAAAATGTTCCAGGTATCTATTCAGTTCGGAGCCATACTTTCCGTAGTTGTTGCGTACTGGAAAAAGTTTTTTGACCTCAAAAATTTACAGTTTTACTTTAAGCTCGCTTTTGCAGTAGTTCCTGCTCTTGTTTTAGGGTATCTTTTTGATGATAAAATAGAAGCAGTGTTGGGTAATCAGATTGCAATTTCATCGGTTTTGGTATTGGGTGGAGTCGTTTTATTATTCGCAGATAAATGGTTTAAAAATCCTAAAATTGATGATGAAAAAGGAATTACCATAAAAAAAGCAATAACAATAGGCTTTTGGCAATGCTTGGCCATGATGCCGGGAACCAGCCGAAGTGCTGCTTCTATTATCGGTGGGATGACACAGGGTTTAACGAGAAAAGCTGCGGCGGAATTTTCATTTTTTCTTGCTGTCCCTACAATGCTTGCTGTTACCGTATATTCTGTTTTTTTAAAAACATGGGGTAAAGAAACGGCAAATCCGCAGAAAGGTTATGAAATGATTATGTCGTCAGAGGATCATATCACGATTTTTATTATAGGAAACATTGTTGCTTTTATAGTTGCGCTGATTGCCATTAAAGCATTCATCGGCGTTTTAAACAAATATGGTTTCAAGCCGTGGGGTTGGTACCGTATTTTCGTTGGCGTAGCTTTACTGATTTATTTTTACTTTTTTCAGTAGATTAAAGCTAATTTAAATTATCCATTACCATTATTCGACCATGACAGCTGAAGACTTACAGTCAGGACACATCTTTTTATTGGACAAACCTTTGGATTGGACGTCGTTTCAGGCGGTCAACAAAATGAAATATAAGCTCAAAAGAGAATTTAACCTACCCAAAAAATTCAAAATCGGCCATGCCGGAACGTTGGATCCCAGAGCAACCGGGCTTCTGATTGTATGCTGCGGAAAATTTACCAAAAAAATTCCGGAAATCCAGGATGCTCCTAAAGAATACTGGACAGAAATAAAGATAGGAGTGCAAACCGAATCCTACGATACCGAAAAACCGGAAATTCTTCATCAGGATATTTCGCATATTACGGAAGAACAAATTCGTAAGGCTTTGGAAAAATTTGTAGGCGAAATTGATCAGACTCCGCCGGTTTTTTCCGCGATAAAAATTGAAGGAAAAAGAGCTTACGATCTTGCGAGGGCAGGAGAAGAAGTGGAAATGAAATCCAGGAAAACAACGATCTTTTATATTAATGAAATTAAAGTAAGTCTTCCGTTGGTAAATTTCACCGTGGGCTGTTCAAAAGGAACCTATATCAGAAGCCTGGCTCATGATATCGGACAGGAATTGGGAGTCGGAGCATACCTTACCCAGTTGAGAAGAACAAAAATTGGAGAATATAAGATTGAGGATGCAACATCTGATTTTCTGCAAAATGATTTTAGATTTAATCAGCCATGAAAATGCTTTTATAAAACAAGGTTACGGAGAAGAGTAATGGAAAAAACGCGTATCAATAAATATTTATCAGAAGTTGGCTACTGCTCCAGAAGAGCGGCAGACAAGCTTCTGGAAGAAGGTAGAATCAAGATCAATGGAAAAATTCCGGAAATGGGAACCAAAGTTTCCGATGAAGACGTGATTGAAGTAGACGGCAAACCGATCCGTGAGCCACAGGAAGACCATGTGTATATTGCATTCAATAAACCTGTGGGAATTGTTTGTACGACAGATACCAAAAGAGAAAAAAATAATATCATCGATTATATCAACCATCCGAAAAGAATTTTTCCCATCGGAAGGCTTGATAAACCAAGTGAAGGCTTGATTCTTCTGACAAGTGACGGCGATATCGTTAATAAAATCCTGCGTTCAAGGAACAACCACGGCAAAGAATATATCGTAAGGGTCGACAAGCCGATTACACCAAAATTTCTTGATAAAATGAGAAATGGTGTCCCGATTTTAGACACAGTAACCAAAAAATGTGAGGTTGAAAAAATTGATGAGATGAATTTCAGGATTGTCCTTACACAGGGATTAAACCGCCAGATCCGAAGAATGTGCGAGTACCTCGGATATGAGGTGAAAAAGCTCAAAAGGATTCGGGTTTTAAATATTAAGCTCGATCTGCCCATCGGAAAATGGAGAGATTTTACCGATGAAGAACTTATGACATTGCAAAACCTTGTAGAGGGCTCCAGCAAAACATTTGACTAAAAATAAGAGGCTATCTGTTACGATAGCCTCTCTCTTTAGATAGGATTATTTATGGTAAAAGAACTCTGTCGATAACGTGCACTACACCGTTGGTAGCCATTATGTCTGTTGATGTGATATTTGATGCTGAAGGATTACCGTTTCCTTTAACTTTAGCACCACCTGAAAGTGTAATCGTTACATTTGCACCATTCAAGGTTGCAGGTGTTGCTCCTTCAGTAAGATCTGATGAAAATACTCGTGCTGAAATTACGTGGTATGTAAGGATACTTGCCAGTGTGTTGGGATTAGCAGCCTGAATTGAAGCAATTGAAGTAAATCCTGCGTTAATAAATGCCTGGTTTGTTGGAGCAAATACCGTTAATCCGTTGGTTGTTGATAAAACCGAAGCAACATTTGTTGATCCTTCACTTGCTCTTACAACAGCAGCTACCAAAAAGCTTAAATTAGAATTTCCCTGTGCTACCTGAACAATGTTTCCCGCAGGCGGCATCAATACTTTATTTATTACATGTATAACACCATTGCTTGCGTTAACGTCAGCAGTTGTTACCATTGCTCCGTTGATATACACACCGTTGCTTTTTTTGCTTACATATGCTTTTGAATTACTTGCAGTAGTAAGCTCAGTAGTTCCGGACGGAATGCCGGACGCTGCATACTTTTGAGTAAATACGTGGTAAAGAAGAATATTTTTTAACGTTTCAACAGGAACAGCATTAATGGCGGCTTCTGAGCCCAATCCTGCAGAAGTAAAAGCATCATTAGTTGGAGCGAATACTGTAAATGAACCGCTTTCTGATAGTGTTGCACCTAAACCTGCTCTTGTAACGGCTGCTCTTAGTAAAGAAAGATCAGATCTTTCAGAAACAAGCGTCGCAATATTCTTATCCATTTGGGTCATTTCATCGTCATCATTATCATCACAGGAAATCACAACTAATGACAACGCTAAAAAACTGAACATTACTTTCAGGTAATTTTTCATAGAATGTAAACTGAACTTTTTCATAAAATTTTATTTAATGGTTGGTATTTTTTATTTGTATATTAATATACTAATTTTAATATTTAAAGTATAAAAATGTACTATCAAAAATATTGCCAATTTATTTTATGAGTAAATTTCAATTAAGATACAATTTCATTTTTGCCTCATATTCCGGTTTGATCTTTAAAAGTTTCCATAGTTTTTTTTCGTCTTTTTCGGTAAGCCTGTAGAAAATAATTTTATCTGCGGAATATTTGAAGTATGGATGATTTTTCAGCCATTCTTCGGGAGCATCTGTTAAAGAATATTTTTTTACATTGCTGGTGTTTAGCGGTGCAATTGAGATCAGTTTTTTTGTTAATTCAATATCTATATTATATGTCGTTAAGATTTGTTCTTTGCTTATGAATCCGCCTAATTTTTTCCTGAAGCCGATCATGGAGCCGGCTGCTTTTTCATCAAACCCGAATTCCAAAAGCTGTTTAAATGTAATCGTATTCAAATCAATTTTTGAAAAGTCTGTCTTTTCCTGCCATATAGTTTCGGGCTTATCTGCAATTACGGACTGATTTAATCTGATAAAAGGCTTTATTTCTTCAAACTTTTGTTCTGAAATCACGAAGCATTTCTGAATATCTTCAATGCTTTTAAAACTTCCTTTTAAATTGCGTTCCCGGTAATTGATAATCACCTGTGACTGCTTATCGGAAAAGCCAAGTGATTCCCATCCCCTTGCATCTAATAAGTTCGGATCAAAAAGGATGGTATTGAATTTTAGTTGCTTTAGAATTTGAGTTGTTGGCATATTGAGTAAATCCGCCAGGAGTTTTCTCAGGAAGAATAAGGTAACCCGAAAGTTTTTTATAATTTTCCTCACTGATGATAAAGCATTCTCTGAATTTCTCTTTACTTACAAAACTTCCGCCCAGATATTTTTTGTAGTTAACAATTGCCTCTGCCTGACGCTCTGAAAATCCCATTTTTACCCAGTCAATTACTCCATAAAGATCGGGATTAAATTTTCGGGAAACCATAATGGGTTTCTTTTCAAAATTAGTAAATCGGCTGCTTTTTGCTTCACTATTGCTTTCCGGAAGCTGGATGTAAGGTCGCAATTCCGAAAATTTTTCTTCTGAAACCGCATAGCATTTCTTAAACTGCTCTTTGGAGAGGAATTTTCCGCCAACAACTTTTTTATAATTAAGAATTGTAGCAGCCTGCTTTTCTGTAAACCCTAAATTTTTCCATTGTTTTTCGTCAAGTTCATTAGGGTTAAATTCGGCTAAATGCAGAGGTGAAGGATTATTGCTGATAAAATGCACATCGGAGAAATCTTCTTTCTCCCTGCTTCTGTATTTTTGAAATCCGAACAGGATGATGAGCAGTACGCCCAGAAATGCGAGCTGTTGGTAATAATTTTTTTTCATCGCCGTAAACTTAACAATTCTGTCGGTTAATAGCAATGACCGGGCTGCAATTGGATGATTTCAGAATATAAATTCAGGAAAATGATTAAAAAATATGCTGATAAGAGGAAAATTTCTTAAAAAAATAATTATTCCATGTCCTTTTCCACTAGAGAATCTTTAAGTTTCAGCAGTTCGGCTTTTATAAATTCCAGTCTGTCGATCATGGTGATGGTTTCTGAAATCTTGCTGTTAGTGGTAAGGGCAATTTTTGCTCCGTCAAGCGTGTACCCTTTTTCTTTAACCAGATGATAGATGATCTGAAGATTTTTGATATCTTCCGGAGTGAAATAACGGTTGCCTTTTTTGTTTTTTTTAGGCTTAATGATAGGGAATTCCTGTTCCCAATATCGTATCAATGAAGTGTTTACATCAAATGCTTTTGCAACTTCTCCTATGGAATAATACAGCTTATCTGGTAAATTTATCTTCATTTTTGGAATCCTAATTTTCAAAGATAAAAATTTTTTAAATTTCATCACTAAAACATGGTCTGAAAAGTTAGGTTACGGGTAAAAATCATTTATTCTAAATTTTTAAACCTCAATTCATTGAAAGGGCAGGAATATACTGAAGACTGTAATTAATGTCTGCTAATGAGAAAATAACTTTTGAATCTGCTTCAGTAAATCGTAAATTGTGCCTTTAAAATTTAATGTTGTATGAAAAATATTCTGCGGTTTACTTCAGTTGGTTTGGTTTTAGCAGTACTCAACTGCAAATCAGTAAATACCAATACTATGTTTTATGAAGACGTAAAACCGGAAAAAATTTCGGATCAGTTTGCCTTTACGGAAGGCCCTTCTTCGGATAAAGAGGGAAATGTTTATTTTACGGATCAGCCCAACGATAAAATTTATTACTGGGACTGGAAAACCAATAAAATTGTTGAATTTTTAAGCAATACGGGAAGAGCCAATGGAACCCACTTCGACAAAGATGATAATCTCATTACCTGTTCAGATAATAAAGGAGAAATCTGGAAAATTTCAAAAGACAAAAACATTGAAGTCCTCCTGACAAATGTAGAGGGCAAAAGGCTAAATGGCCCAAATGATATATGGAATGACAAATTCGGCGGAATGTATTTTACTGATCCATTATATGAAAGAGATTATTGGGAAGATTTTAAGAAGGAAACGCCTCATAAAAGTCTTTACTACAGAAGCAAAGACGGCAATGTAACAAAGATTGAAACCTTTACGCAACCAAACGGAATTGTTGGAAGCGAAAAATTTAAAAAGCTTTATATCTCGGATATTGATGCCGGGAAAACGTATGTCTATGATTTGCTGGGTGAAGGAAAATTATCAGAAAAGAAGTTATTCTGTGAAATGGGCTCGGACGGAATGACGATCGATAAGCACGGAAATCTCTACCTTACCGGAAACGGCGTGCACGTTTTCAACCATGAAGGAAAGAAAATCTATCATATTCCGATTGATGAGGACTGGACAGGTAATGTAACATTTGGAGGAAAAGACAATAATGTATTGTTTATTACGGCTTCCAAATCGGTGTATATTTTGCCTACAAAAGTAAGAGGAGTTCACTAAAGTTAAGGCTGAGGTTAAGATTGAAAAGTCTGAATAATATTTCTCAATCTTAACCTAAACCTTAAACATAATCTTTAGTAAGCAACTTCCATTTTCACTTTTTTGCCTTTTAATTTTTCATTAGCCAGCTTCCGTAGAACAGAATGCACTTTATTTCTGGAAACAGCAACATAGGAAGTTGTATCTTTCACTTCAATGAGTCCGACATTTTCTTTTTGCAGCTCGCCTTTTTTCAGGAGATAGCCTACAATATCAACTTTATTCACTTTATCTTTTTTTCCGGCGCTGATGTAAATAGTCTGGAAAGGCGTTTTTTCGGGAACTTTCTCAAATCCGGCAACACTTTCTATGGGAGTGTCATTTTTAATGAATGGGAAATTTTCTTCCTCTGTCATGATCAGATAGGCAAAACCTTTCGCATTCATCCTTGCAGTACGGCCGTTCCGGTGAATGAAAGCGTCTTCTTTCGGAGGTAACTGATAGTGCACAATCGATTCAACTTCAGGAATATCCAGGCCTCTTGCTGCCAGATCGGTGGTGATTAAGATTCTCGCCGAATCATTTCTGAATTTCAACAACGCCCGTTCTCTTTCATCCTGTTCCATGCCGCCGTGAAATGTTTCCCTATCAATTCCTTTCTGACTCAAAAGCTCGGAAATTCTGTCCACGGCATCTCTATGATTACAGAAAATCAGGGTTCTTTTATTTCCTATTTTACAGATAAGATTAAATAAAGTATCCAGCTTTTCTTCCGATGTCGTCATTACCTTTTTTAGCTGAATATCCGGTTTTGCTTCATTTAATTTTAAAAAGTTGATGATTTTTTTGTCTTTAAGCCCGGTGAATGCAGGAATATTATCCATTGCCGTTGCGGAAGTCAGCATCCTTTGTGACAGGCCTTTCAACGATTGGCAAATAAATTCCATATCATCATGAAATCCCAGTTCCAGTGCTTTGTCAAACTCATCCAGAACCAGAGTCTGGATTGTTTTCGGATCAAAATTATTATTTCTGATATGGTAAACAACTCTTCCCGGTGTTCCGATCAACACTGCCGGAGCTTCAATAAGGTTGTTAACTTCAATTTTTTTATCATGGCCGCCATAGCAAACCGAAACCTTATAATCGGTTCCCATTGATTTGAAAACCTGCTCAATCTGCAGTGCCAGTTCTCTTGCCGGAACTAGGATCAAAGCCTGAATTCCAGGAACGTTTTTCTGTAAATTTCTCAATACAGGAAATAAAAAAGCAAGCGTTTTCCCCGATCCTGTAGGCGAAAGCAAAACAATATCCTGGTTATTTTCCGTTGTGTTATAGGCCGATTTCTGCATCTGATTCATATCCTGAATCTGCAGTTTTTGGTAGATCGATTGTAGTTCCATGCTGCAAAGGTAGTGAATCATGCTTTAAGTTTTAGGGTGGTGGGTTTTGGTGCAGTATTTTTGATAAATGATCATTTCAATTCATAAGCTCTCCAACTCTTAAATCCTCCAACTTTATTTCAGGAGCTTTTTGATTATATCGGAAAGCAGCATTCATTTTTTATTTGAAGCTTTTTCCGGCTTTCCGCACTCGCTATTTTTTTGGTTCCGGCGGCGGCGAAGCCGCCSCCCGAACCAAAAAAAATAT
>NZ_JAYLAA010000071.1:0-24627 GCF_035819015.1 Chryseobacterium salviniae
GCTCGGGGCGAAGCCCCGAGCCGAAACCGAAACGAAGTGAAGCCCGAAGCAGCCCGACCCGAATGAACAGGAATTCTGCCAAGGCAGAGGGACACGCCCCAATAAAAATATAAATCATGTCATCCAACAAAAACGCCCTGATCCGCTACAAAACGCTGGATAAATGCCTGAAAAACAAATACCGGAAATATACGCTGGAAGATTTGATCGACGAATGTTCGGAAGCGTTGTTTGAATATGAAGGAAAAGAATCTTTCGTTAGCAGACGAACGGTACAGCTCGACCTGCAGAATATGCGAAGTGAAAAATTCGGGTATGAGGCTCCGATTGAAGTGTATGAACGGAAGTATTACCGCTACAGCGACCCGGATTACAGCATTCACAATATTTCCGTAAACGAAAGCGATCTGAAAGCCATGAACAATGCCATACAGATCCTGAAGCAGTTCAAAGATTTTTCGATGTTTAAAGAAATGAACGGGGTCATCCAGAAACTGGAAGATTCCATTCATGCTACCAGCCATAAATCGATTATTCATCTGGATAAAAACGAGCAGCTAAAAGGTTTGGAGCATATTGATATCCTTTATGAAAGTATTCTAAGCAAAAAAGTGCTCCGTATTCGGTATAAAAGTTTTACAGCAAGGGAAGCGAATAGTTTTACCGTTCATCCGCAGCTGTTGAAAGAATACAACAACCGCTGGTTCCTGATCTGTGTCTATAAAGGAAAGATGTATAATCTGGCACTGGACCGCATGGAACACATTGAACAGGAAGAAAAAACAGAATACATAGACCGCAATCTTGACGGCGATGAATATTTTAAGGATATTGTAGGGGTAACCGTCTCCGAAACCATGAAACCACGATATGTTGTTTTCTTCGTAGATTCATCCAACGCACCCTATGTTAAAACAAAACCGTTTCATACAAGCCAGGAAATTGTAAGTGAAACCGATAAAGGAACGGTATTTAGAATCTGTGTACAGATCAACTATGAACTGGAGCGTCTGTTATTAGGTTTCGGGGAATGTCTTATTGTGCATCATCCAAAGAAACTGAGAATGAGAATGGAAGAGAAATTTAGGGAAGGATTCAATAATTATAAAAACCTGAATTTAGAGAGTGAAGACTAAGGGAATGCTTTATGGCTTGGAAATTGTATTACCCCAAACACTAAAATAATCATATGAAATCAAGAATATTAAAAGCTGTGATAGCAGTAGTAGCACCTTTGGTGATAGAATTTATTATTAAAAAAATAGCCGAAAAGTTTGATGAAAAACCGGCTGAAGATAAAAAGCCGCTTCCCTTACAAAACTAGGAGCAATTAAAATTCATATTGTGAAAAAGAGGCGTTACTTACGACAGCCTCTTTTTTTATATGAAATCGTAGATTCCGTTTTTCCAGCCTAAAACTTTAGAAGAATCTGCTTTAAGCCAGTTTTTCAGAACCGTAGCGTATACCTTCCTGAAATCTTCGGAATAAATAAGGTCTCCTTCATTCAGCCTGGTAAGATCGGGAAGAGGATTCAGCATTCCTTTTTTCTTGAGTCCGCCGCCGATAAAAAACATCTGGTTGGCAGTTCCGTGATCCGTTCCTTTGCTTGCGTTCTGAGCCACCCGTCTCCCGAATTCCGAAAAGGTCATCAGCAGAATGTTATCAAAAAGTCCGTTGCTTTTCATATCTGCAACAAAAGATTTTACGGCTTCATTGATGTCACCGAAAAGTTTCTGCTGTCTTTCATTCTGATTAACATGGGTATCAAAACTTCCGATAGAAAGGTAATAAACTCGGGTATTTATGTCAGACTTAATTAAAGAAGCGACCGTTTTAAAGTCTTTTCCGAGTTGTGAATTAGGGTAGGTTTGTGTGGTTTGTTTCGCTTTGCTTTTTTCAAAAATATATCTGGCGTTGTTGATGGTAGACCCCAACGTTTGATAAAGATAAGAAACCGTTTCATCGTCATGATGATGGTCATACAACGATTTGAAATATTTCTCCTGACTGGTTTGATAAAGCCTTTTCGGATCTTTAAAGGCAAACGCTTTATTTTTTTCACCTTTTAACGCAAGACTGAGCATATCATCCACTTCCAAAGCCTGGGTTGGATGTTCGCAACGGTAGCATTCTTCATCCAAAAATCTTCCCAGCCAGCCGGTTTCCAGATATTCATCACTTTTACTGGCCGAATGCCAGATATCCATGCTTCTGAAATGGGATTTATCAGGATTAGGGTATCCAACATTATTCATTACCGAAAGTTCACCGTTATCATGCAGTTCTTTAAAATACGAAAGGGCAGGGTTGATTCCTGTTTCGTCATTAAGAGGTAGTGAATTGTTAATGGCAATATTATTTCTTTCTTTAAAATAAATGTCGTTCCGAACGGGGATAATGGTGTTGAGTCCGTCATTTCCTCCCGTAAACTGAAGTACGATCAGGATCTTCTGATTGGGTTCCAGCGCTTCTTCAAAGGTCATGGCTTTAAGGAAATTCGGCATCAGCAATGAAGCGGTTGCCAATGAACTTATTTTCAGGAATTCTCTTCTTTTGATTAACATAAAGTTAGGTTTTAAGTTAAAAACTGCGGCAGATTTAAATTACATCAGCTGATATTCAGGCGTGGACATTAAATTAATAACGTTCATTTTAATGCTGTTATCCGAAAAGTTTTTCACAGAATTCATATCCAAAGATTTTGGATTCTGAATCAGGTATTCTTCTACATTTTTTCCGTTGAAAGCTTTTTCCACGCGCTCCCAGTCAATCGTGATATTAGGATTTTTAAAAGCTTTGTTTAAAGTATTTTCACGCGATTTCATTCCCATATCAATATCATCATCCGTTCGAGGGCTATATTCCAAAGGCCGTAAACCCGACCAGATTTGCGGAATCTGAAGCCTCAGCATCAAGGTAGAGCTGTCGATCCAGGATTTTCCGTTCGGCCACCCGGCAACATTCGGAGGATAGAGCAATACTTGTCCTAAAAGTTTTTGGTAGACAATCAGGTTCCCAGGATTCTGAATGTTCATCGGCAGCGTACGCATAATTCCGGCCATCAGTTCTATCGGCGATTTTATTCTGTTGCCTATATTTTTCTGATCGTAAAACCAAGAACTTGAGAATATTTCAATCATCAGTTTTTTTATATCATAACCGGATTCGTAAAAATGATCTGCGAGCCGATTAATAATCGCTTTATCTTCATTTTCATTGACGAAAAATCGGTAAATTTTTGCCGTGATAAATCTTGAGGTTGATTTCTGTTCAAGAATAATATCTAAAACTTCGCTTCCCGTAAAGTTTCCGGTCTTGCCTAAAAATGTTTTGATTCCTTCGTCATGAAGTTTTTTTCTTTCCTGGAAATTTCCTTCTTTATCAAAGCCCCAGCCTGTAAAAGCTCTGGCGGCTTCCCTGATATCTTTTTCCGTGTAATTTCCCCTGCCCATGGTAAAAAGTTCCATGACTTCCCGCGCAAAGTTTTCATTGGGATGGTCTTTTTTATTTTGTTGGTTATTAAGAAAATTCAGCATCGCAGGAGCTTGGCTTACTTCAAACAAAAGTTCCCTGAAACTTCCCAGTGCATTTTTTCGGATGATATTCAGTATTTGCCGGTTGAATCTCGGGTTTTGTACCCTTGAAGCAAAATGTCCGTGCCAGAAGAACGCCATTTTTTCCCTGAGCTGTTCGGTACCCGTCACCATTTTATACAGAAAGTTGAGATTGAGTTCTTCATTCTGCCGACGATTGATCTTCTGTATTTCTTTTCTTTTTTCCGCAGGCGATTTATCATTCATATAATCCGGCATTTCCGTCTCCGTATCCGGAGTATCAAAATTGATGTAGGTAAAAGTCTCTTCCTTCAACAGTTCATCGAGGAATGTTTTAGAACTTTTATTTTTCAGATCTTCAAACTGGTTAATGCCTGCGCCAAAGCCTGCGCGCCAGAGAAGATGTTTATTTCGGATAACTGATTCGGCTGACATAGCTGTATTTTGTATTTGGATGGCGTTGTGATAATAATGTTAAATAGAATAACGGTTAACAATTGTTAATATTTGCGGGCGGAGCCATTTCTATTGTAATAACTTAAACAAGCATTTAAATTTAATGAATTGAATATCATTATTTTGCGGCTGTAAGAGCAGATGAGCTGTTTGAAAACGCCGTGGTTGGCACGATTTTTATAGTTTTCTGCTTAGTAAAATTAAAAAATCAGAGTTATGAAAATGTTAAAACATGCAATTTTATTTGCCGGAATTTTTACTGCTGGAGCCTTGAGTGCACAAAGCGCGCAGATGAATAATATGATTAAAGTAGGAGCAAATGTGGGTTTAGCAGTTCCGTCTGATAATACTTCAATGGCTGTAGGAGTAGACGTAGCCTACCAGAATCTGGTAACTCCCGGGTTCGGGCTGGGTATTGCGACAGGATATTCCCACTATTTTGGAAAAGATAACAACGGATATAGCAATAACGATGTAGGAGTGGTTCCTGTAGCTGCTTTATTTAGAATTTACCCGAAACAGACAGGTTTTTACTTTGGAACCGATTTAGGATATGGTTTTCTGGTAGGTGATGAAAAGGTAGCATCCAATACCAGTCTTGACAGACCGGATGGTGGTTTTTATATCAAGCCGGAAATCGGTTACCACAACCAGGACTGGAACTTTTTTGTACAATACCAGAAAGTATTTGTAGGAAGCAAAGGAGATTTGCCGGGCCAGGATTACAATGTGGGTAACATTGGAGTAGGCTTTTCCTACAATATCCCTTTAGGAAAATAGTTAGATTTAAATATAAGCAATTATTAGCCAAACCTTTTCGAGTTTTTGAGAAGGTTTTTTATTTCTAACGAAAATTTACAAAAAGTATTATTATATTTGATAAAATTTAGGTTATGATTTTGAATCCGAAATTTCCGCTTTATTTACCAGGAGTGAAGAATGCAGGCAATGATAATGTATCAATCATTGGCGCAAACCTTCGTGAAGATATTACAACTTTAGGCTATTTTATTTCCGAAAACGGAGGCTTGGAAGTTAAAATCCAGAACATGTATCCCACCAAAGAATATGCATCGTTTGCAGATATCTTGAGGAAGTTTATTCATGATAATCAGCTTGAGGATGTAAAAAGACTGGGTATGGCAGTTCCCGGGCCGGTACTTAACGGGAAAAGTAATCCGATACGATTAGGATGGAACCTGGATATTGAAGAGCTTAAAAGAGATTTTAATTTTGAAAGAGCAGATATGCTTAATGACCTGGAAGCTTCAGCTTACGGAATGGGACTTCTGGAAGATTCAGATCTTGATCCCATCTACACCAGCGGAAACCTCGAAAAAGGAAACGTTGCCATCCTTGCTCCCGGAAACGGGCTAGGAGAAGCAGGATACTTCTTCGACGGAAAATACATAAGGCCTTTCGCAACAGAAGGAGGGCATTCAGAATTTTCTCCAAGAACCAATGTTGAGGTAGAATTTTACCAGTTCCTGAATAATATCTACGGGATTGTAAGCTGGGAAAATGTATTGTCGAAATCAGGATTATTTAATATTTACCGTTTCTTAAGAGACGTAAAAAGACATCCGGAGCCGGAATGGCTTGCCGAAAGACTTTCTGAAGGGAATTTTGTTCAGGAACTGTACAGGGCAGCTGTTGAAGATGATGTTTTAATCTGTAAAATTGCTCTGGATACCTTCATTGAGTTTCTTGCAAGAGAAGCAAATAACCTTACTTTAAAACTGAAAGCGACGGGAGGTTTACTGATTTCAGGCGATATCCCTCAGGAAATCAGATCTTATATCGATAAAGATAAATTTTACGAAAAATTCAAGATCAGCGATAAAATGGAAGAGATGCTGAGAAACATTCCGATTTATCTCAATAAAAATGAAAATACAGCTCTGAATGGCGCAGCGCTATACACCGCTTATTATCAAGACTAACTTTAAGCTCCGGATTTCCGGAGTTTTTTTATGAATAAAAATTATTGCATTAATTGATGTACATCAATGAGATATATCCATTCTGTTGATTACATTTGCATCAGTAAATAATAAACAAGCAAATAATTTTTTATCAAATGAAAAAAATATTCCTATTAGCAGTGTTAGCGAGTGGTTTAGCATTCGGGCAGACAAAAAAAATAGTAAGCTCTGATGTTCAGTGGTGGGGTTATAAAATCGCAAAAACCGAATCAAGCTCACATTACGGAACTGTAAAAGTAAAATCCGGTGAAATGGTGATGAAAGGAAATCAGCTGGTTGGCGGTACTTTTGTTTTAGACATGAATTCTATCAATGCAACTGATCTTTCAGGAGAATATCAGCAAAAGCTGAACGGACACCTTAAAAACGGAGATTTCTTCGAAGTGGAAAAATATCCTACTGCTACTTTCAAAATCACCGGCGTGAAGAAAAATAACGATAAAGTGTACAATTCTTTAGTAACAGGTAATTTAACAGTAAAAGGAAAAACCAACACCATTTCTTTCCCTGCAAAAATTGTTTACGCCAACGGAACTGTTAGTTTAGCTTCAAAAAAATTCTCGATCGACAGACAAAAATTTGATGTTTCTTACAAATCTACCATGCAGGATGTACTTGTGAAAGATGATATGGATTTGCAGGTAAAAGTGACAGCAAAATAATTTAATCAAAAAAAGATTATTAAAAGTGTAGAAGTTCTACACTTTTTTTTATTTTTGTTGAATTGTAAATAAAAAAGAATGAAAAGATTACTATTGTTTGCGATGATGTGTGTATGCATGTCATTTGTTTTCGGTCAGAAGAAAGGAGATAAAGTGGTAAAAGTAACATCGTCGGAGATCAGATGGTGGGGATATAAAGTGGTAAAAACAGTTCCTACAACACATTCGGGAACGGTAAAGCTGAAAAGCGGAAAGTTTACCTTTGATAAAACCGTTCTTATCGACGGAGAGTTTGTAATTGATATGAAGTCGATTATGGCAGGTGATGTCTCCAGCCAGGATGCAGATATGGTAAAACTTACCAATGACCTAAAAAGTACAAATTTCTTTGAGGTTAAAAAATTTCCGTTGGCTAAATTCCATTTAACGAAGATTATTCCGTTGGCAAACAGCGAGTACAATTCTACCGTTTACGGAGATGTAACGATTAAAGGCGTAAGAAAAACAATTACTTTCCCGGCAAACGTTTACATCACACAGTTCACCGTGGTGATAGAATCTGCAAAATTCTCCTTAAACAGAAGAGATTTCAAAGTATTCTACCAGTCTTCACTTAAAGATTATTTCATTAAAAACGAAATGGACATTCAGTTTAAAATTTCAACCGAAAAGCTGGATAACGAAAACAGGACTCCTGTTAAAAAGAAAAAATAAGACACCCGTCTTTTCTATAACAATGAGCGATTTCTTTTGAAGCCGCTCATTTTTTTGTCTTAATTTTTTATTTTAGTAGTATGAAAATATATGTAGTAAGCGGTCTTGGCGCAGATTTTAAAGTACTTGAAAAAATACAGTTCCCAAAACAGCATGAAGTTGTTTTTGTCGACTGGCTGATTCCGGAACTGGATGAAGAATTCTTACACTATGTGCATAGAATGGCAGAAAGAATTGACGATTCGGAGCCGTTCTACCTGTTGGGCTATTCCTTTGGCGGAATCCTGGTTCAGGAAATACATAAACTGAAGCCTGCTAAAAAAGTAGTGATAATGGGCAGCATAAGATCAGATAAAGAAAAATCGGTACTCATAAAGACAGGACAAATTACCAGGATCCCTAAGTTTCTACCGGTAAGATTTTTCAATGAAAAGACCACGAATATCTATTCAATGTTCAGAAAATTTTTTGACCCTAAAAATCCCAGGATTTTACAATATTTCCAGGTGAGAGACCCTTATTACCTAAAATGGTCTATTGAAAAAATATCCGACTGGAAATTTGATGAAAATCCGGATGTGGTACAGATTCTTGGTGATAAAGACATTGTTTTTCCTATTAAAAACTGCCGTCCTGATTATATAATCAAAGGAGGGACGCATCTTTTTCCAGCTACAAAATTTAAGGAAGTTTCCGGAATATTGAAGGGGGTGTTTGAATAAAAATATATTATTTTAATTAAATTAACGTTATTTTATGGGGGTTAATTATATTTTGTGTTAATTTTTAAAAATTTATGCGTACTTTTGAGGGGTAAAACATAAATTGTATGACAGTTGGTTTAAAATGGATCGTTTCATTTTGCATTATCACATTGATTGCTGTGGGTGGGCTATTCTGGAGCCCGATCGCAGATTTTCCCAATACCGGCGAATTTCTGGGTGAGGAAAATATTGTAGGGGCTGATGTCGCATGGATTCTTGCAGCGGCAGGACTTGTACTGCTGATGACTCCCGGACTTTCCTTCTTTTACGGAGGAATGGTGGGCAAAAAGAATGTAATTTCTACGATGCTTCAA
Organism: Chryseobacterium salviniae; assembly: GCF_035819015.1. Taxonomy (NCBI): domain Bacteria; kingdom Pseudomonadati; phylum Bacteroidota; class Flavobacteriia; order Flavobacteriales; family Weeksellaceae; genus Chryseobacterium; species Chryseobacterium salviniae. The sequence goes on from NZ_JAYLAA010000071.1 coordinate 8,451, forward strand.
AGTTTTATAGCATTAGGTGTAATCTCTATTCTATGGGTAGTTGTCGGTTTTTCCCTTTCCTTTGGAGATTCAATCGGCTTTACAATGAATGGTGAACATTACGGGCTTATCGGAAATCCGCTGAGTTATCCTTTTTTCAGCAGAGTGGGGGTTTTACCTCATAAATATATGGCATCCACTATTCCGTTTATTCTTTTTGCTTTATTTCAGATGAAATTTGCGGTCATCACTCCCGCTTTGATTACCGGATCTTTTGCAGAACGGGTACGCTTTATTTCTTACCTTTTATTCATGGTTCTTTTCAGCATCTTTATCTATACGCCGCTCTGTCACATGGTTTGGCATCCGGATGGGCTGCTCAACAAATATTTCGGGGTGAAAGATTTTGCAGGAGGAACGGTGGTTCATATGAGCGCAGGCTTCGCAGCACTGGCAGGTGCTTTGGTTGTGGGGAATAGAAAAAGGCCGCATCATGATCCCTCTAATATTTCTTATGTTCTGTTGGGAACCGGAATGCTTTGGTTCGGATGGTTCGGATTTAATGCAGGTTCTGCACTCAGCGCCAATGCTACTGCTGCAACGGCATTCGGAACTACTACGATTGCCTCTGCTTCTGCAATGATGACCTGGATTTTCTTTGATCGTATCAACAAAAGAAAAGTTTCTGCTTTAGGAGCCTGTATCGGTGCAGTGGTTGGGTTGGTTGCCATTACTCCCGGATGTGGTTTTGTTTCGATTTCGGAAAGTTTGTTTATTGGATTTATTTCCGCCATAGTATCGAATATGATGCTCAACTGGAATGCCCTGAAAAAAATAGATGACACACTGGATGTATTTGCCTGCCATGGTGTAGGCGGAATTATGGGAATGATCCTTACGGCGATTTTTGCCCACGGAGAAAATGCCAGCCTTCTTCATGGCGGAATTGAAGTATTTGCCCATCACATGGCAGCTTTGCTTTTGGTTTCCATATTTACCTTTTTCGGAGCATTGATTTTATATAAAATTACAAACCGCATTATTACACTGAGGGTTTCTGAAGAATCGGAAGATCTTGGGTTAGACATTTCCCAACACGAAGAAAGACTGTGTTAAAAGGGCAGTCAATGGTGAATTGTGAATATATTGAGACGTGAATTTAAAATTACTGCGAAAGCAAATTGCCCTTTCATGATTCACCGTTTATAAAAATCTACTAGTGTTCATATAGTTTTAATTAGAAAGCCGGAGCTGATTTTTCATCTCCGGCTTTTGCATTTGGATTTATCATGTATCTTTGTGATAAAGAAAAAGGAAGAATTTCTATATGGAATCAATATCGGTTTTTGAAATTATAAAAGTGGGAATCGGCCCGTCCAGCTCACACACAATGGGTCCGTGGAATGCGGCTTCTGCATTTATCAGGATTATAAAAAGGGAAAGATCAATTGCGGAAGTGAAAGAAGTTTTCCTTGAATTTTTTGGTTCCCTCGCCAAAACAGGAATCGGACATGGAACTGATATTGCCGGAATGCTGGGATTAAATGGTGAAGATTTTAAAACCATTGATACTACAAAAATTGACGAAAAAATAGAACACATAAAAAGCACTCAAAAAATTAATCTTGGCGGTGAAAAAGAAATTCCTTTTATCTACGGGCATCACTTGGTTTTAAACATGCAAAAGTCGCTGGATTATCATCCCAACGGAATGATTTTTAAAGCTATATTTGAAGACGGAACCGAACTTGTGCAGGACTTTTATTCTGTAGGCGGAGGTTTTATCATGAGCCAGGAGAAAAAATCCATTGAAAAACATTGCATCCGTACTTTATATCCTTGCCATAAATCTTCGGATATTGTAAAATATTGTGAGAAACTCGGGCTTACACGAATTTCTGATCTTATTTTAATGAATGAAGAAAGCTGGAGGTCACAGGAAGAAACAAAACAGGAAGCTTTGTATATCTGGCATCAGATCAAAGAGTGTATTTACAAAGGTGTCAATAAAGAAGGTATACTTCCGGGCGGCCTTAATGTTTCCCGAAGGGCAGCCGGAATCAACAGAAAATTATTAGGAGATAAAATCTATAAAAATAAAGATGAATGGTTTCAACAGGTAGTTGAAGCGGAAGAAAATTTTACCAATATCAATAAATGGATTTCATGTTTTGCGCTGGCAGTGAATGAAGAAAACGCAAGCTTCGGAAGAATCATCACAGCACCAACGAACGGAGCCAGCGGCGTTATTCCGGCGGTGTTGATGTACGCTCAGGCTTTTACACCTTTCACCAGTGACGATGATATCATCCGGTTTTTATTGGTAGCTGGTGAAATCGGGACTTTATTCAAAAAAAATGCTACTATTTCTGCGGCGATGGGCGGTTGCCAGGCGGAAGTCGGCGTTTCATCGGCAATGGCTGCTGCAGGGCTTACCGAAATTTTAGGCGGAAGTGTCGGGCAGGTTCTTATGGCGGCAGAAATCGCCATGGAACATCATCTGGGAATGACCTGCGACCCAATCAAAGGGCTGGTTCAGATTCCGTGTATTGAAAGAAATACGATGGGCGCCATAAAAGCAATCACCGCAGCCAATATTGCTCTTGAAAGTGATCCGGCGAAGGCAAAGGTAAGTTTAGACCAGGTTATTCAAACCATGTGGGAAACAGCACTTTCCATGAACGACCGTTTCAAAGAAACTTCCGAAGGCGGTTTGGCGATTGCGGTAAATGTGGCGGAATGTTAAAACTGAGTTTAATTTTATTAGCATAAAAAAATCCTTAGACTGAAATATTCTGAGGGTTTTCAATTAATATTATGGTATTCAGAATTACTTTAAAACTTAATTTTTCACAGAAATATCAGGATTCACCGCAAGAAGTTCCTGCTGAAAATTATTAAAATCTTTCGGTGAAATAACAATACTGTCGGATTTGTAATAGATTTCCACTCTTCCCGAAATTGCAGGTGCGGGAGATGAGATCATATTCGAGGTTTTCTCTATTTTATAAATATCTTTAATACTAATTTTTGTGGTGCCGAAAATTGAATTTTTGATATATAGAAATTCAGAATCCATCCGGTAACGAATCGTTAAAGTAAGAAAAAGTATGATACCAATGATGGCAAGCGGGACGAATACTATTTCCCAATTGTTGTTTTTAATTTCTGAAAAAACAGGAAAAAATACAATACAAAAAATGGGAATATACAGTTCCCAGCCGATTCTTACAGGTATATTTTTCATAGCTGCATTAAGTTCATAACAAATGTATGAAAAAGCTCTTTATCTAAGATGTTATAATTAAAGATTATTTATCTAAAATTTCCCTGATTTTATTGGCATTGTAAATCAGCTCCCCAAGATATTCGTAATTTTCTTTTTCTAAAGCCGATTTGAATTTTCTTAACTGCGAAATATGCTCATTGAGAACATCAAGAACATTTTCTTTATTTTGCTTAAAAATGGGAACCCACATCTCCGGATGCGATTTTGCCAGTCGCACCGTACTGGAAAATCCCGAGCTTGCCAGCTGGAAAATTGTTTCTTCTTCACGTTCCTTTTCTAAAACCGTATTCGCTAAAGCATATGAGGTAATATGCGAAATATGGGAAATATATGCCGTGTGGACATCATGGGCTTCTGCATCCATGTAAATTACATGCATATCAAGGCTTTCCACGATTTTTTCCACTTTTTTCATGGCATCTTCAGAAGATTCTTTCTTATTGCAGATCACGCCGGCTTTTCCGGCAAAGCTTTCTGAAACAGCAGCTTTCGGACCGCTGTTTTCCGTTCCCCACATTGGGTGAAACGCAACAAATCTTGATCTGTTGGGATGGTTTTTAACAGCTTGTACAATTCCTGCTTTGGTAGATCCGGTATCCATTACGGTCTGGTTTGCGGAAATAAGATCAAGAACCTTCGGAAGAAGTTTCTGTGCGGCATCTACCGGAATTGCAAGAATGATGAGATCGGAATTCCTGATTCCATATTCAAGATCTGCATGAGCATCAATAATTTGTAATTGTAATGCTTCTTTCAAATGATCAGCTCTGTTATCAATTCCGTAGATAAATTCTGCTATTCCTTTTGATTTCAGTTTTAAGGCAATTGATCCTCCGATGAGGCCTACTCCTATAATACTTATCTTCATCTTTTAAATTTTAAAAATAAAAAACCCCGCCAAAGGACGAGGTTATGTTAATATATACAAGAAATCCTTATCCCAAGTCTGAGCTAAAAATTCCGTAATAATATGTTCTGTTTTTTGTTATCATGAAACGAAGATAGGTAAATTTTTTTTAATTGTAAATAAAAGTGGATGGTGAATTTTGCTTCATAAGTCAATTGTCAACTCTTAAAATTTATATGAAATTATTCACAGCAAAGCTAATTGACTTTAAAATTCACCATTTACTTTTTAGGGATTACTGATAATCAATGTTGAAGGAATATCCGACAGCCAGAAACTCTTACTGTCAATGAGATTTTTCCAGCTTTTACTGCTGATCAGCATTAAATCCTGAGAAGTAAGAAATTCTTTTTCGATTTTCTTCTCGTTATATAAAGTGATGTGGTTGGGCGCTACCTGTTCTATACTTCTGATGAGTTCTTTTACTTCAATAGTGCTTCTGATCTGTCCGGCAACATCAAGGATGATAATCTGGGAGTTGTTATTGTTGATGAGCCTTTTGGCATATTCAAGTAGATAGAAATCGCTGAGATTGAATATCGGGACAAATACCTTGTCTGCAGACCTGAAATTTTTATCCACCATAATACCTACCGGAATATGGGTTTTGTCCAAAATCTGAAGGGTAAAATCATCAAATGGAGATGTGTTGAAAATATTGCCTTTTCCTTTTACCGTATTGAAAAGCTTTTCGGGATTAATGATTTTGGTGGTAAATCCTAAAAGCCTCCCCAGCAAACTTCCTTCGTACATTGATTTTCCCAGCATGATGAGCAGGAGATCATAATTTCCTTTGTTTGAAATATGGGTAAGGTCACTTTCAATATCGGTGGAAGCTTTGAAAAGAGTGGTAATTTTCAAATTGAGTTCCTGTGAAGTATCAATTACATTTCTGAACTGTTCGTTTTCATATTCATTAATATCGTAAGCATGCATTTCGTTTACCGGGGCGATATTCATTGCGGTAATACTTTTATTGGCATTCATTTTTTTGGTGAAATCATGTGCCAGTTTCAACAACGTACTTCCCGATTCGGGGTTATCGAAAGAAAGTAAAACCCTGTATTGTGCATCATCATTATCTTTATTTTCATCATCTGCCTTTTTAGATTTAAAAAGAAAATTGATGAAATCCAGAGCCGGTCCCGTCATGAAAGTGGTAAACAAAGCCATAATCACCATCATCGCAAAAATCTCAGGACTTAAAACGCCAAGATCGTATCCAATGTTCAGGACAATTAATTCCATTAAGCCTCTCGTATTCATTAAAGCTCCGATAGTAAGGCTTTCTTTCCAGCTGATGCCTAAAAATTTAGCCGTTAATGCGCTGCCTGCAAATTTTCCGACAACAGCGATGAGGATAATAAATCCTGCAGTAATCCAGAGATGTCCGTCATTTAAGAGTCCTATCTGTGTACGAAGCCCGGTAAAGACGAAGAACAATGGAAGCAAAAGCACCAACGCAACATCTTCTACTTTTTCAATAAACATCGTCCGGAATTTTGTATTTTCCGGCATGATAGCTCCGGCCATAAAAGCGCCGAACAATGCGTGAATACCAATAACTTCGGTAGTATATGCGGAAAGGATTAAAGTTAAAAAAAAGATAGCGACCATAGGTTTATTGATCGTGTTTTTTCCCGCCTGCAGGTCTCCGATTCTTTTTAGAAACGGCCTTACGATTTTTATCATTAAAAATACATAGGCTATCGCCATTAAAATCACATAAATCGAACTGGCAAAAGATCCTGCTTTTACAATAGCAATTACCGCTGCCAGAATACACCAAGCGGTAATGTCATCTGCTGCTGCGCAGGTAATTACTACGGTTCCAAGTTTGGTTTTCTGAAGATTTCTTTCCTGAACGATTCTTGCCAGAACCGGGAATGCGGTAATGCTCATGGCAATTGCGATGAATAAAGCAAAAGAGGTAAACTGAATTCCGTCAGGAGCGAATTCCCGGTAAATAAAATAAGACAATCCCACCCCCAGTGCAAAAGGAATAATAATACTGGCGTGGCTGATCACTACAGCATCATGCGCTTTTTTTCTCAACACGCTAAGATCCAGTTCCATACCTACGATATACATGAAAAGTATTAATCCGATCTGGCTTAAAAACTGAAGATTTCCCATAGATTCTTTCGGAAAAAGAAATGCTGAAAATTCAGGAAAGTACATTCCTACAAGTGATGGTCCTAAAACGATTCCGGCAATCATTTCACCGATTACGGAAGGCTGCTTTATCTTGATGCAGATCCATCCGAAAAGCCGTGCTACAAGAATAATGGTAACAATCTGCGCCAGTAACAGCGCCAATGGATGGTGAAGGTTTTCAAGGAAAGATTCGGTGAAACTTTCCCACATGGTAGAACCAGTATTTTTGGACGGTGCAATATTTTCTCCGATTTCCAGTGTTTTTCCTTCAACAAAAAACCAGTACATCAGCATCGAAAAAACTGCAATAGTGCTGAGGTAAAAGATAATATTCCTGTATTTTCCAAGTTTCATAGTGCCGATTTTTTGCAAAATTGGTAAGAATAAAATTATAACAGGTGATCTTTTCTTTTAAATGTAATGAAAGCGATAAAAAATGCAGTAAAGTTATTTTCCAAATAAGCCTGACAGGTGTTTCCGATAAATTTCTCCGATATGGAGTTTTAGAAAACTGCTGTCGGCACCGGGAATAGTAGTAATAATTTCATTTGTTGAAAAAACTTTTACAGAAGATAAAGCGATGATCTCTTTTTTATTAATCTGTGCGAAATCTTTTGAAGGAAGCATCTCCAAGAGGTTTTTAAAGTTGAGGTTTTTCAGTACGATGGTTGTTCCGTCTTTAAGGATGATATCTTTGTCGCGGCTGTCGATTTCCGAAGTTTTGATATAGGCGATCTTGTCTGTAAATATCACAGTTTTACCGATGTTCGTATTCCACTCGATAAAATCTTTTTTTTGTTTTTGACTGATAAGCTCCCTGGCTTTTTCGAAGGCCAGAACGAGCCTTTCTTTTTTGATCGGCTTCCGTACATAATCTACTACATGGAGGTCAAACGCTTCTGCTGCATATTCTTTATAGGCTGTGGTAAAGATAATTTTTTTGGAATCCGGAATACGTTCTGCAACCTGAAGGCCGTTCATAACAGGCATTTCGATATCTAAAATGCAGAGGTTGCAATCTAAATTTCCGATTTCATTTAGAAAAATGTTAGGATCATTGAATGCTTTTACTACTTCTACGTTTTCAATCTGCTCACAAAGAAGTTTTAAGTAGCTGATGGCTAATAATTCATCGTCAAGAATAACGCATTTTATCATAAAATTCTCCCAAATTAATGGTTAACTCTGCTGTGAAAATACCGTTTTTTGAATTTTTTTGCAGCGAATAATAATTATTGTAGATCATTTTTAGGCGCTGATCCAGAGACTGGCCCCCGAACCCGCTTTTTTCTTTTTCCAGCGTGCTTTTCAGGGAAGCTTTATTGCTTACTTTCATGGAAAAAATTCCATCCTGAAATTCCATCTGTATAGCAATAAACGAATCCTGGGCAATAAAATCCGTATGCTTAAAAGCATTTTCAATTAAATCAACCGAGATGAGCGGTGCAAAAACTCTTTCTTCAAATATGGCATCTTCTTTATCAATTTTAGATTTAATTCGGAAATCAAAAAGCGGATTGATCTTTATTTTGTTAATCTCAATTAAGCTTAGGGCAAAATTTAATTCTTCTTTAGGACTTACAAATTTGCTGTTGCTTTCGTATAAAATATAATCTAAAACATTTGCCAGTTTATCCAGCGACATATACGTCTGATACGCATGCGACTGTACGGAATTGAGAATATTTTTGAATAAATGCGGGTTTAATTTTGTGCCGATCTGTTCCAGCTGAAATTCATTCAGCCGCTGCTGGGTTATTTTATTGGTTTCCGAAAGTTTAGCATTTTTAATTTTAAACTTCTGATTTTGGCTGAACAAATAAATACTCACCGTTAAAAAAAAGAAAATAGCAAAAACCCCGATGAATATCAGATAATCATGAATCATGTAGTAATTGCCTTCCATCAAATCAGATTATGTTTCCTTTTACTCGTTTAGTTTGGCAGAATATCATGCTGGGCTTGTGAAGTATTATTTCAGTTTCTTTAAGGAATTCATTGCTGCTTTTTCCGCACACTTCTCGAAGGTAATTTCGTAGGTTGGATTTTTTTCCGGATAAACTAACAGGTAATCAGGACAAGGCTTTTTCTGGGCATGGCTTTTATCGAAATCAATTTTTCCTTTGGTGATGATGCTGTCTTTTAGAAATTTTTCATCAACCTTTGATGCAGCCATTTCAGCTTTAAACTGATCGGAATAGGTGAAATCTTTAGACAGTGTTTCTGCGATGACGCGGCTGTTGGGAAGATACCCGCTGCAGCTTGCACCTTTTTTGTTTAAGATAAAAAATACGATAATAAGTCCCGGAATAAGACCTATCATATAGAATTTGAGTTTTTTCATTAGAAAATTAAAAGATTGATATCGTGATACGTAAGCCCGAAACGGTCGCAGATGATTTTCTTCGTGTGCCGGCCCTTGTACATATAAAGGCTTTGCTTCATTTCATTTTTGCGGACCAGCATGTTCTCAAAACCGCCTTCTTCGTCATAATGAAGAATGTAGGAAAGGAAGAAATTAGAAATGGCTTTCGTTGTTGTGCGCGGCATTCTTGATGTAAGATTCGGAAGCCCGCAGTGAATTACGCCATGCTTGATGATGTAAGGATCTTCCATGTTTGTAAGCTCGGATGTTTCAATCACTTTTCCATTGTCGATGGTAATATCGATGATGACACTGCCTTTTTTCATGTTCATGACCATATCTTCGGTCACAATCGGTGTCATATTGAGTCTTGGTAATGCGCCGATCACCACATCGGCTCTTCGTAAAGCTTTTTTTAATTCTTTAGGATCAATAATAGAAGTCGGAACACGGCTGTCTACCAATGTGTGAAGCCTTCTCAGTTTCGAAAGGGAATTATCAAAAACCCTTACACTTGCTCCTAAACCGATGGCTGCTTTGGTGGCAAATTCACCCACGATTCCTGCACCCAGTATCACCACTTCGGCCGGTCTTACTCCTGTGATTCCTCCCAGCATCAATCCGTTTGATAAAGCCAATAATTCCGAAGCATACAGGATAGAAACTGTTCCTGCAATTTCGCCGATAAGCCTTACTAATGCCAATTGTTTATATTCATCAACGATAAATTCAAAGGCAATGGCGTTTACCTTTTTTTCTGCAAGTTTCAGGAAATAATTTTTATCTCTAAGATTAATCTGAAGTGCAGAAACAAGATACGTATTGGGGCGCATGTACTCAATTTCCTCGTCTGTTGGCGGATTTACTTTAAGGATCAGATCCTGGGAGAAAGCTTCCTTAGGATCTTTGGTAATCTTCGCTCCCGACTCGGAGTATTGAAGGTCTGTAAAAAAAGAACCGAGGCCGGCGCCGGATTCTATAATAATTTCATGACCACTTTCAACCAAAACCTGTACAGCATCTGGGGTGATACAAGCCCTTCTTTCGTTCAGGGAAGTTTCTTTCGGAATTCCTATGCTGAACTGTTTTCCTTTTTTGATGACCTCCAGCTTTTCTTCTTTCGGCATCAGTTCCTCTTCGGTAAAAGGAGTAAAAATATTAGTAGTACTCATCCTTTTAAATAATTAAATTCTTACAGACCGTTATTTACATTCAATTTCAGAAACAAAGATACATAATATTTACTCGAATGAGATTTCTCTCTGCTCACCCGTGTTATTAATGCTCATTTTGTGATACTTAAGGCCGTAAAGTTCTTCTTCATATACTCCGGGCCATTCAATAATGCATAAAAAAGCATTGTCCAGATATTCTTCAATTCCGATGTCGTAGACTTCATCGATATTTTTCAGTCGGTATAAATCAAAATGAAAAATTTTTCCTTTGGGCGATTGGTATTCATTCACAATAGAATATGTTGGAGAGCTTACTTCATCTTCACTGCCTAATTTTTTAAGCAGAAATTGCGTGAAGGTCGTTTTACCGGCTCCGAGATTGCCTTTTAGAAGTAAGATGTTGTGTTGTAATTTGGGAGCAATTTCATTAACAATTTCTTGCCAGTCTTCGATATTCTTTATAGTAAACTGCATACATTAATTTTGATACAAAAATAAATAATGTAAGTGATTTAGTAATCAAAATTTTAGCAATATTCATGCTAATACATATCATTATTGATGCCTGATTTTATTCTTAAAATACCTATTTTTACATCATGATTTCCAAACAGACCATTGATAAAATATTCTCAACAATCCGCGTAGAAGAGATTGTAGGAGAGTATGTGCAGCTGAAGAGGGCAGGGTCTAATTACAAAGGACTCAGTCCGTTTCATGATGAGAAAACCCCGAGTTTTGTGGTTTCTGCAAGCAAGCAGATCTGGAAAGATTTCTCAACAGGAAAGGGAGGGACGGCGATTTCTTTTTTGATGGAAATTGAAAATTTTACCTATCCTGAAGCGCTTCGCCATGCCGCAAAAAAATATGGGATTGAAATTGAAGAAGATCAGCGTGAATATTCCGAAGAAGCGAAACAGGCACACACGGAAAGAGATCTGCTGTATAAAATCCATGAGGTAGCCAACAATTATTTCCAGGAAACACTCTGGGATTCGGAAGAAGGAAAATCCATCGGACTCTCTTATTTTAAAGAGCGTGAACTGAAGGATGATATCATTAAAAAATTCCAGCTTGGGTATTCTCCGGAGCAGAAGGATGCGTTTACTGCTTATGCACTGGAAAAAGGATATGACAAGGAAATCCTGGAAAAATCCGGACTTTCCATTTTCCCGGAAAATACACCCTCCGGAGTAGATCGTTTTCGTGAAAGGGTCATTTTCCCGATTCATAGTTTTTCAGGAAGAGTGCTGGGTTTTGGAGCGAGGATTCTCAAGAATAATGTTAAAACGGCAAAGTATCTAAATTCTCCGGAAACAGAAATTTATCATAAATCCAATGTTCTTTACGGACTGAATCAAAGCAAGCAGGCCATTTCAAGAAAAAATGTCTGCCTTTTGGTGGAGGGGTATATGGATGTGATCTCACTTCATATGTCCGGAATCGAGAATGTGGTGGCAAGTTCCGGAACGTCGCTTACTACAGAGCAGATCAAACTCATTAAAAGGCTTACCGAAAATGTTACCATTCTTTTTGACGGCGATAATGCCGGTATTAAAGCCAGCTTCAGAAGTATTGACATGCTATTGACGGAAGGAATGAACATCCGTGTTCTTTTATTCCCTGATGGTGATGATCCTGATTCATTTGCCAGAAAGCATCCGCAGGAATATGTTGAAAAATTCATTGAAAACCAGGCCATGGATTTCATCGACTTTAAAGCGGAAATCCTGCTGAAGGAAGTTGGAAATGATCCGATTAAAAAAGCGGAAGCCATCCGCGATATCGTAAAATCGGTATCTTTCGTTCAGAATGCTCTGAAAAGGGAAGTGTACCTGAAAGAAGTTTCCAGTAAATTCGGACTTTCGGAGCAGAGTCTTTTTAATGAGCTGGATGTTCAGAAGCAGATTACCAAGAATCAGACTCAAAAAGCACACATTAAAGCTGAATCGCAGCAGCCCTCCAAACTGCAGATCGTGGATGAGCCGAGAGATCCGGTAGACCCGATTGTTTTTAACGTTACCAAACTGGAAAACGACCTCATCAACCATATGCTGAATTATGGCGATGTGGTACTGCAGCGCAAAACTCCTGATGAAAAGAATTATGAAATTACGGTCATTGAGGAAATCCTTCATCATTTTGAGGAAGATGGCTACGAATTTCAGGTGGAACTTAACAAAAGAATTGTAGATTATATCAAAGAAGGAATTGAAAAGGAAGAATTGAGAAAAGGAAATTTCTTTTTCGGACTGATGGATGAAGAACTCAGTAAAGCGGCAGTCAATTCCATGAATATCTACAGCGAGCTGAACGACTGGTCGACCCGGAATATTTTTTCACCGAATTACGGTGACAAGATTCCAGAGCAGGTTGCCGGTGATATCCTGATCCATAAATTCCGCTACGTGAATTTCCTGATTTTAAAAACCAAAAAAGAGCTTGCAGAGCATGCAGATTCCGATGAAGGAAAATATTTCGAACTGATCAAAAAAATCCAGATGCTTACTCTTGTGTCAGTAGAATTATCAAAAGTGCTGAATTATTCTGCAATTACCGGGATTTATTCTGACAGATAACTTTTTGTTATTTTTCATATTTTAAAAAAGTCTGTGACAAAAAGTCCTATAATATTTTAGGAATAAAAGTTGTAATTTAAACTTCGTAAAATTTAACAATACATTACAGAAATATGGACATTAAAAAAGAATTCAGAGATTTCTCTGTAAAGCATTTAGGAAACAGCGGTCTGGCTACCGATCAGTATATGGGAATGTATGGCCCTACGAATCTTACGCCGTACATTATGGAGGAAAGAAGATTGAATGTTGCACAGATGGACGTATTCTCGCGTCTTATGATGGATAGAATTATTTTCTTAGGAACGGGAATTGACGACCAGGTGGCGAATATCGTCACCGCTCAGCTTCTTTTCTTAGAGAGTGCAGATCCTTCTAAAGACATTCAGATTTATATCAACTCGCCGGGTGGAAGTGTATATGCAGGATTGGGAATTTATGATACCATGCAGATTATTAAGCCGGATGTAGCTACGATTTGTACAGGAATTGCCGCTTCAATGGGAGCTGTTTTACTGGTTGCCGGAGAAAAAGGGAAACGTTCTGCATTAAAGCACTCAAGAGTAATGATTCACCAACCTTCAGGTGGCGCACAAGGGGTAGCTTCCGATATGGAGATCAACCTGAGAGAGATGTTAAAATTGAAAAAGGAATTGTACGAAATCATTTCCGAACACTCAGGACAAACATACGATTGGGTGGAAAAAGCATCCGACCGTGATTACTGGATGACCTCCGAAGAAGCAAAAGGCTTCGGAATGGTAGATGAAGTACTGCAGAGATCAAAAGAAAAGAAATAGATTGTATCTGATGATAAAAAATTCCGGCGCGCCTTTGGCGCGCCGGAATTTTTTACGTTTAAAAATATCAAATTTTAATAAACTTATGAGTCGTCGTTGACTTATCAGTTTTAATTTCAACTAAGTACACTCCCGATTTCAGATTTTGAACGTTGATTTTTTTATTTTTTATATTTAAAACTTTTTGTCCGGTAACAGAGGATATAGTAATATCTTTAATGTCATCTTTTGTTTCAATAATAATAAAGTCACTTGCCGGATTCGGATAAATTTTAAAACTTCCCTTACCAGCATTTGAAACACTTAAAGTGGAATTGGCTTCAGTAGGAGTAAATGGTCTTCTTGTTCCGAAACTTAGCCCAAGCCAATCATTGTTATTTAATGTTATTGACGAAAGGCTCGTGTGGGTTTTCCAATCTGATAAATTGGTTCCCTTATATAGTTTCCAGCTATTTGTTCCGTTTGCCGTTCCTGAAAATGAATTAAACGATAATGCCGCAACCTGATTTGCTGCTGGTGAATAATTGAATGAACCAATATAATTATCAATCAGCTGTAAAGCCTGTTCAGCGGTAATTGTTCCGTTGTACTGAATTCCGAAAACAAAAGAATTGGCATTACCGGTAGAATTATCAGTTCCAAAATCTACGACTACTAAACTTTTATTTGAACCAGTCCCGATCCAGTTGGTAATCTGAGATGCGTTATACCATAATGAACTGTAAGCTGGAATTGGTGTAGCAGGAGGCTGCATGGATGGGTTTGAGAAGCCATAGGAAAATCCGTACCATCTGCCGTCCTGTACACTTCCGCCAATTCCCCCGTTCCCTAAAAATGTTGACGCAGAAGTTCCGGACCAGGTGCTCCACCAATCCGGACCGGAAGTTTTATAATGATTGTTAAACTGAATGGTATTTAAAAAGCCTGCGCTCTGCTGATAGGCAAACTGCGGTTCCGCAGCCTGGATTCTCTGTAATAAATTGTTGATTGATAGAGATTCTCCGGCGTTAAACCGAACACCCCAGGCGTAGGAGCGGTCATCAGTTCCATCTTTAAAATCTACTACAATATAGGCCGTTTGAGTTCCGGTTCCAACGAAAAACTTAACATCGTTTGCCGTAAACTGAGCAAAACACAGCGCAACAATAAAAGTAAACGTAAAACTTAATACTTTTTGCATTTTCATCTTATTTAATGATTAACTTTTCGCTGAAACTGTAATTCTTATCAGTGATTTTTACAATATAAACACCTTCAGAAAGAGTTGAAACATCTATTCCGGCTGGGTTGTATGGAGTATTGATAATCATTCTTCCGTTAATATCATAAACCTGCACATTTCCTGAATTTAACCCTTTTACAAAGAATTTGTTGCTTGCAGGATTTGGATATAAAGATAATTTAGAAGCTTTGGAATTTTCAACCGTGGATAGAGAAGCGTTATTGTAGGCTATGATTTGATTGGGTAGGGAAGTTACCGTGAAAGTGTTGAGCAAACTGCCCTGTAGGTCATAAGTATAGATCTTTCCAGGAGCAATATAGCCGGAAGGATCTGCTGCATAAATTTTACTGTTGACCACATTGAATCCATATGCGGTTCCGTAGCTGTTTACAGTAATCGGCGTAACTGCAATTGGCGTAGTAGTGATGGATGGCGAAGCAATAGGTGTTTTGTAGATTGAAGCTTCGTTCATATAATAAATGTTCGTTCCGTCAGTATCCATATAAGATGGTTTTACACCCACCGGAAATGTCGTGCTTGATACGGTATTTTGTGCAGCGGTATCGTAAACAGTAAGTGTTCCAAATGATGTTGGAGAGTAGGGATCTCCGGAACTCATAATATACAGTAAATTATCTTTTTCAAAAATACTGTTCGGAGAGTCTCCGACATTCACCTGGGATTCAACGGTATTGGTTGCCGTGTTAATGATATCCATAAAATGATTCAACCCGAAACCTCCCTTTAACAAAACATATAATTTGTTATTTTTGCTGAATATTTTTTCAGGACCATTTCCTACCGGGATATTTGTCTCATGAGCATACGTTGCTAAGTTGTAAACCGAAACGTAGTTCGTCGCAGAGCCATTTCCTCCCCAGTTGGTTACGTAAAATTTATTTCCGCTGAATGCGATATACCGTGGGTTGTCAAGGTTCGAAGAAATTGTTGTAATTAAAGAAAAATCAGATTTATTAATTACTTTAATCTGATTGGAAATGTTCAGCACTACAAAAATTTTATCGCCAAAAATTTTGATATCCTGAGCGGTATCCCCCAAAATGGCATTATTGTTTTTGCTTTTAAAATAATCGTTGGTGACAACCGATTGGTTGCTGATGAATGATATTTCGGCGTTATTGCTTCCTGCTCCGCCTTCATTGAGTACCAAAACTCCTTCGATCTGAGCATTTGCAAATGAAATCACAAACGCCAGCATAAGAAAATAGATTTTCTTCATGATATAATTTAAATTAAAGTTTTATTCCCGAAACTTCACTGCAGGACAAAACATTCATGAAAAAAATCTGCTGGATTTTTATTTTCATAAACTTTTATTCCCGAAAGTTGAAATTGATTTAAGGCAGGTCTCCTGGCTTGCATCTTATTATAACCTTCCCATCTCGTTTGATATAAGACAGTGGTATATTTTATAATAAGTTTAATAGCTTACAGTTGCGGGTACAGCTCAAGAATTGTATTACTTCACTTGATTCCCTATTAATGAACGATTAGGTTCAACCTTAAACTTCCGCAAAGATATTATTTATTTTTTGAGTAATATTTTACTTATTTTTTAATCTTTCCAAATTTAGTTTGAATAATGGTTCCTTTTATCGCAATTCAATTATTGATTTATAAGTTAGATCTCTCTTTTTTGGTAATATACATTAATCTTTAATTAAAGTCTCTCGGTTTCGGTTT
>NZ_JAYLAA010000072.1:0-13106 GCF_035819015.1 Chryseobacterium salviniae
TTTTTTTGGGGTTGCGGCGGCTTCGCCGCCGCAACCCGAAATACAGAAAAAGCGAGTAGCGAAAGCAGGATAAAGCTTCTAAAAATAAAAGAGGCTTTTCCAAAAGTTTTATCTGAATATGCTTTGTGGTTAAGAATCTTAAATAATTTGATTTCATAGATTCTTCGCTGCGCTCAGAATGACAAAGTGACTTTTTGAGACAATCCCTTTTTCATTTATTCCTGAACTTTATTTTTCCTATTGATAAAGTAGTACACTGGCAACCCGACCAAAACCAACAGGAATCCCGGCCAGGTGTACTGCTGTTTGTAGATCAACAAAAGAATACAGAAAACAGTACCGATCAACAGATAAATAACCGGCGTTACAGGATATAGCCAGGTTTTGTATGGACGTTCCAGTTCCGGCTTTTTAAATCTAAGGTAAATAACTCCGAAAACAGTAATCATATAAAACAATACGATGACAAACGAGATCATATCCAGAAGGTTTCCGTATTGTCCGCTGAGGCACAAAACAGACGCCCAAATTCCCTGCATCCACAATGCATTTTCCGGAACTGTATTTTTATTGTTTTTTTCTGCCTGTTTGAAAAACATCCCGTCTTTGGCCATGGTCTGAAAAACCCTTGCCCCGGCAAGAATCAGCCCGTTGTTGCACCCGAAAGTGGAAACCATAACGAGAACTGCAATGATGGCTGTTCCTGCACTTCCGAAAATAAAATGCGAAGCCGCCACCGCTACCCTGTCGTTTTCTGCAAATGCTATGGAATCACGGTCGAGCGCATTAAGGTAAACGTAATTTACGGCAATATATAAGATCATAACGGCTGTTGTTCCATAGATCATTGATTTTACCACATTTTTTTTAGGATTTTCAATTTCTCCTGATACGAAAGTTACGCTTTCCCATGCTACAGAACTGAAAACGGAACCTACCATAGCTGCCGCAATTCCTCCCAAAAGTGTCATTCCGCCGATGGGCTCCCAGCCTTCTTTTAAAAAGTTTCCGAATTTGTCTTTTGTAAGATTGCTAAAAGAATCATATCCGAAGCTGAAATTTTCGGCAAGATGAGAGATGTCAACCAGAATAAATCCTGCTGCAATTAATCCCAATAATGCTATTATTTTTGATCCTGTGAAGATATTCTGCAACAATTTCCCGCTTTCCACCCCTCTTGTATTGATGTAGGTAAGCAAAAGGATAATGGCAATGGCAAGTATCTGAATCCATGTAATTTTAAATTCACCACTCTGGAAAATCGGAGCTGCATCATTGAGCGCCGGAACCAAATAAGCAGTAAATTTTCCGAATGCCATCGCTACAGCAGCAATGGTTCCGGTTTGAATCACCGTAAAAAGTCCCCATCCATACAGAAATCCCATTCTCTTGCCGAAAATTTCTTTCAGATACGTGTATTGTCCGCCCGCTTTTGGAAACAGGGCTGAAAGCTCGCCATAGCTTATCGCTGCAGCAACCGTCATGATTCCCGTAATTACCCAGACGATAATGAGCCAGAAACCGGAACCGAGATTCCGCATCATGTCTGCGGTTACAATGAAAATTCCGCTTCCGATCATTGACCCCATTACCAGCATGATGGCGTCCCAAAGTTTTAGTTTTTTCTGCATAGTGAAGTATAGGCTTCAAATATAATAATTATAGGATTAGTTTTTATTTTGTTTTGAATTAAAGATGAAATGTGCATTTTTTAACGCTAAGGCCGCAAGGATTTATTGAATAACTATGCAATTATTTTTGAGCGCGAAGGCATTTCATTCAGCGAATGATAGCACTGTGATGCGAGATGTTTTGGCAAAAGGATGCAGTATCATGGATTAATTTTATTTGCAGGTGTTGCGTTATAAGCTGAAAATATTCTTTATTTAACGCTAAGGTCGCAAGGGTTTATTGAATAACTATGTAATTATTTTTGAGAGCGAAGGCATTTCATTCAGCGAATGATAGCACTGTGTGGTGCGGGATGTTTTTGTGAAAGGATGATGCAGCATCATTGATTAATTTTTTTCGGACATTGCGTTAAAATGAATTTATTATTTGAAAAGATGACTTTCATTTTATAACTATTTTAAGGCGTTTTATGATTCAGATTTTATTACTATTTTTGAAAAAAAATCAATATGAAATTCAAATCATTATTATTTGCATTTACAGTAAGTTTTTCTACTTTAGTTTTTGCGCAGGAATCAAAAAAATCCGGTCCGCCGGCAGGAAATGCTGTTGTAGGTGATGTTTATGGAGGAGGCGTTGCTTCCAATGCAGAATCTAAGGCTATTTCCGTAGATAAATTAAGTAAGAAATTAAAGAAAGCCGACAAGAAAGTTGAAAATGTTGCCGTAAAAGGTAAGGTAACGGATGTTTGTGATAAAAAAGGATGCTGGCTGACGATCCAGACGGAAGATAATTCCCAGTTTTTTGTAAAGATGAAAGATTACGGGTTCTTTGTTCCGACTGCCTTAAAAGGAAAAAATGTAGTGCTTGAAGGTTCTGCCGAAAGAAAAGTGACTTCCGTAGATGAACAGAAACATTATGCTGAAGATGCTAAAAAACCACAATCTGAAATCGATGCGATTACCACTCCGAAAGAGGAAATCAGGTTTGTAGCGAATGGAATAAAGGTGGTTAATTAATCAAATTATAAATAAAAATAGTTTATTTTTTAAGGGTAAACAAAAATTCAGGAGCGGAACCTTTGGTTCCGCTCCTGAATTTTTATAAGGCAACAAGGTCAAGGTAACCATTATGTTTTAGGCTATTAAGCAACCTAATCCTCTATATAAAAATTTACCTCCGCATCCAGTTTGGGATATTTTGTCGGACAAACAAACCTCTTTCCTGTGCAGTCAATTTCTTTCCATCCTTTCCGTTGTTTCACATCGCCGACTTCCATCACAAACGGAACAAAAGAGATTTCGTCCCTACCTTCTTCTTTCAGCTCCCGGTATTGAACCGCAATATCCAGGACACATTCATGGTCTGTATTCAGCTTTACGTTACGGTAAATAATATCGTAATGCGTTTCTTTATTTTCGGGAATTTCAAGATAAGCTTCCCATCCTTCCGTTTCTGAATTAAGCTCCATCATTGCCTTTAATGCGTAATAAAGCGCAATGGTGTAATATTTCCGGGTTTCTGTTCTGGTGTAATCTTCTGCGAAATGTCCGCCTTCAAAAAGAATGGTAGGCATTCCGGCTTTGATGAAATTGTCTCCGGTTGAAGCGGGATAAAATTCATCTGAATATCTTCCGATCTGGTTTGGGATCAGTTCTTTCAATCTTGTATAAAGAGACGCAATTACAGCCATACATTTCTTCCTGTTTTCGGTAATGGTACGTTCAATATTTTCAGAGGGGGCCAAAAATGAAAGAGTGGCAGGATGAATTCCGTTAGTCGTAAAAATTGTTCTCTGCTCGTGAAGATTCAATGCGTAATGATATTTCTTCTTTGCAACAGCTTCTTTCAGCAGCTTAATTTCCTTACTGGCTTCATTATGAAAATCCCTGTTCAGATCGATATCTGAAGCATTGAGCCTTGTCCATCTTTCGGAACCATCCGGATTCAGCATCAATATAAAATCCAATGTTATTTTACCAAACAATTCATCTTTTAAACCAGGAGCTTTATCTAAAGTGGTAAGCATATCAAGCATAGCATGAGTGGCATTCGATTCATTTCCGTGCATTTGCGACCAGGCTATAATTTGAATATCACCACTTCCTATTGTCAGCTGATAAACAGGTTTACCCAAATACGACTTTCCGATCTCATGAATATAATCGCTGAGATTTGTCTGTAGGTAAGAAAATAATTTTTCAGGGGAAATGTAGCGGTTTGGGAAATCCGGATTTTGCTGATACAGCTTTTCAAAATTCATTGTGTAATAGTTTACAAGAGTCAAATTTAATAAAAATTTTAGTCATAAATAAAATTAACATTTGTAATTTAACCAAACACTGTAAATTGCCATTTTGTCTGTGGATAAAATTGTGGATTAACAATAATTCAATTTAATATAATTAAAGTATTTAATTTCAGTTATTTATAAAATTTAACTAAATTTAAATTTGAATATTACTTGAAGTAATAAAAGGAGTAGTTATCTACATTTGCTCGTAATTCTGTTAAACATATTTAAGTGTGGAAAATTCTGATTATTCTTCTATATACAAATGTAAATTGTTGATAATTTAGATTATTAAATTAAAATTCTTTTGAAAAACGAACATCACTTTTAAATTGTAACTTAATCAATAAATACAATTTAAATAACTTTCTTCTGATAAAAATAGCTTGGAAAATTATACTAATAATAGTAGTTAAAGAAGTTTTCGAATATTAATAGAAATGAATTATGGCATTTAACCAGCATATTACAACTCACTACTCCATTCATATAAAATAAAGCTTTAAAAACTGCTCTACTATCGATAAATACAGACTTCTTTATAATTCAAGCTTAAATTTCATCAATAATAAATTTACTTCATGTATTACTTTAAGATTAGAGGTTTAAAAAATAAGGTGTTGAAAATTTGTTGAATAAATTTTCTTGCATTTAATGATGTAAAATATAACATACTGTAAATCAATATATATAGTGTTTACATATGTATATTGAATAATTCAAAATTAATTTACTTTTGTATTTTGCAATTGTAAATTTAATCTTTACATTTGTAAACGATTTAAAAAGTATTTTAATGAGTTTAAATGAAAGAATTTCCAAGGTTATTGAATATTCCGGCTTAACACCTTCTGAGTTTGCGGATGAAATTGATGTGCAGCGTTCTTCTATTTCGCACGTAACTTCCGGGCGTAACAAACCTTCTCTGGAATTTATCATCAAAATAAAATCCCGCTTCCCTGAAATTCTTTGGGACTGGCTCGTTACCGGAGAAGGTCAGATGCTGAAATCAGAGTTACCTGAAATTCATGAAACCGAAAATAAAGCTCCCGAATTTAATGCAGAAGAAAAATCAAAGCCGACTTCTCTTCCCGATCTTTTCACAATGATGAATGATGATGAAGATTTTGGCGCAGAAGAAAGCAACCCGGAGACACTAAAACAAATTCCTGCAGAATCGTTTATACCGCACAAAAGTAAAGCTGAAGAAAAAATAAGCGATTCTCATCGATTAGAAAATTATATTCCTGTAAATACTATTCAATCCACTGAAAATAAAGGAGTTACTATAAAACGAATTGTTATTTTTTATGAAAACGGAAAATTTGAAAGTTTTGAGCCTTAAATAAGACGATTGGGCATAAAAAAAGCCTTACAAATTGTAAGACTTTTCTATTATGTTCTAAAAAAGATTACCTGCCGGTTTTTCTTCTTTCCAGTTCTTTTTTAATAAGCCCGAGTTCCCTTCCTGTCTGTCCGGCAACCGAAGTATTTTCCTGGGCTCTTCTGGTAAGATATGGAACAACGTCTTTCACCGGTCCGTACGGAAGATATTTTGCAACGTTATAGCCTTTATCCGAAAGATAAAAAGTAATGTTATCACTCATCCCGTAAAGCTGTCCGAAATACACATGCTCATTACAGTTTTCGAGATTTTTAGCTTTCATTTTGTCCATTACCAACTCCGAAGAAATTTCATTATGGGTTCCGAAAAAAGCTGAAACTCTATCCAGGTGGCTCATCACGAAATCGATTCCTGCATTATAATTTTTGTCTGATGCTTCTTTAGTTGGCTGAATCGGATCCGGATATCCTTTTTCCGTAGCTCTTGCCCTTTCTTTTTCCATATAAGCACCGCGAACAATTTTATATCCGATAAAATAGTCTTTTAGCCTTGCTCTTTCTACATGCTCTTCCATATATTCAAGCCTTCCGGTGCGATACATCTGGATGGTATTCCAGACAATGGGTTTTTCCTGATTGTATTTTTCCATCATGTCTTCGCAAAGTTTGTCTGCAGCATCCTGCATCCAGGTTTCTTCTGCGTCTACCATTACTTTTTTGTCGTTTTCGTGACATAATTTACACACTTCATCAAATCTTTTCACTACTCTATCCCATTCTTCTTTCTGGCTTGAAGTAAGTTCGTTATTCTTTCCAACAGCTTCGTATAAATCAATTCTTCCAAAAGCGGTAGGCTTAAATACAATAAAAGGAATGGCCGGATTTCCCACGGAAAATCTTACGATA
Organism: Chryseobacterium salviniae; assembly: GCF_035819015.1. Lineage (NCBI taxonomy): Bacteria > Pseudomonadati > Bacteroidota > Flavobacteriia > Flavobacteriales > Weeksellaceae > Chryseobacterium > Chryseobacterium salviniae. Next base: position 6,176 of record NZ_JAYLAA010000072.1, read on the forward strand.
TCTTTAATTTCTTTGCAGACTGCGTCAAAGGTTTCTTCATCTTCCTTACCCTCGATAGAATAGTCAAAAATACTTCCAACCCTTCTTTTGAAAAGCTGTTTTACCACTTTCATGCTTTCTTCACGGGTTTCGCCGCCACAAAATTGCTCAAATAAAGTGTTTTTTACGATTCCGGTAACAAAAGGGAAATTGTTGTGAACGGTGAAATTAAGAAGAGAAGTTCCAACTTTTGTAAGTGATGGCTGCTCAATCATCCTGAACATCCAATACGCCTTTCTTAGCTGTGCATCAGATTTATCCGCAAATGCGATTTTAGTATCGTTGAAAATGGGCATTACTTTTATAGATTTATAGTTCTGCAAAGGTAAGGATAAGGAAAGGTTTTTTAAAGAAATTTTTCTACAATTTACCTTCCAGTCCGCTCAGGAGCATCGCTATTATTCCGGCAAAAACCCAGAATCTTAAAATAGTAATGGTAAAAAACTTATTTCGTCTCGTATTATTGATAATGAGATAAATACAGGTAATGAAAACGAAAAGTCCTGCCGCAAAATAATATGCCATAAATCCTGCAATACCAGTCCTGATAATTAATTTCATCGAAACAACCATTGTAATAATCAGTAAAGAAACAATGATCCTGTTTACAATTGTAGGTTTAAAATAATTAGGAATTGTTGTATACCCGAACGTTTCATCGACTCTTTTTGTTAATGTATCTTTCACAATATCAATACATAATAAGATCAGAAAAAGAAAAACGGCCATTAAAAGAACTTTCTTTGAAAAAGTTTGATAATAAACCATCATTCCGAAAAAAGGATACAGCGTAAGGCTTACAAAAGTAAGGTTATTGAGAATTAAAATACGGCTCAGCTTATGGCTGTAAAACCACATAAAAAACTGGTAAACAATGAAAAAAATGAAAACATTATGAGAAATCATCCATGCAACTCCCAGTGATATTATGCTTAAAACAAGATACGCATATAAAAAATATTTCTGCTTGATAAAACTCTGAATTCTCGTTCTAAAAGGCTTTACAAGATGATCTTTTTCAAAATCATAAAACTGGTTGATAATTCCTCCTGCCAGAATTGTTAAAACGGTGCAGAAAATAATTCCGTGAACTTTAAAATCAAAAACAAATTTTCTAAAGCTTTCATCCTGGTTAAAAAGAAAAAATGTAGAGACATACAGGGCTAAAGTAAGGATTGCTGCTACAAAAAAGCGAGCTCCCAAAAGAAAGCCCACAAATTGTGAAAATCTGTAAATAAAAGATTTTTTAGTATAATTTTTCTCCTGGAAATTTTCTTTTTCAGAATTCATTTCCTATGGTTTAGAATCTGTAAATGACTTCTTTATTGAAGCCGTCAAGCATTTTCTCCGCTTTTTCGTAATCTTTGGTGAAACCTAAAATATAGCCGCCGCCCCCGCTTCCGCAGAGCTTTAAATAATAAGCATTAGAATCCAAGCCTTTTTTCCAGACATTAAACAAGCTTTCCGGAATCATTGGTCTGAAATGTTCATATGCCCAATGAGAAAGCTTTTTAAGATTTCTGAAAAAAGGATTCATATCTTTTTTCAGGAAGGCGTCAATACATGCATTGTTGTAGCGTATAAACTCTTCTTTCAGCGTTTTTCTGAAACCTTCCGTTTTCATTTTTTCAAAGAAAATCTGAACCATTGGCCCTGTCTCGCCGGTCATTCCGGAATCGATCAGGAAAATAGCGCCTTTTCCGGCTTCACTTGCAGGAATTGCCACTCTATCAACGCTCTCTTTGCTTTCGATAAGAATTGGAAGATTCATGTAACAAATAAGCGGGTCAATTCCAGAACTTTTACCATGAAAATAGCTTTCCATTAATCCAAAAACATTTCTAAGGCTTTTTAATTCATCTTTGGAAATATTCTCCGGCTCGTGTCTGGAGATAGAATAGCGCTCAAAAATAGCGGCTACCAATGCGCCCGAACTTCCGACACCGTATCCCTGTGGAATATTGCTGTCAAAAAATAATCCTGAAGAAATTTCTTCTTTAAATGTTGAAACATTAAGCTCAAAAGTTTCGGGAAGTTTCAAATCTTCAAGATATCCGGCATATTTTTTTAAATGTTCATTAGACTTTTTTTCAAATTCGGAATCTAATGATGAGAACTTGAGGGTACCTTTATAGAAGCTATAAGGTAATGTCAAACCTTGGGAATCTTCAATGATTCCGTATTCTCCGAATAAAAGAATTTTTGCGTAAAATAATGGGTTTGTCATTTAGTTTTAATAAATTTTTTTTGCAAATGTAAAATTATTCTCCTGAATACAAGCAAAAGTTGAGCCGAATTCTGATATTTTTTTAACATCTGTTATTATAACAATTTATAAAATTTCAAAAATTTGCTTTCTTTTTATTAAAGTTAATAAAAAAAGCCTGAATAATCAGGCTTGTATTGCAAAATAATTAAATTATTGTTTTATTAATTTCTTGGTTACTTTTTGTTTTTCCGTTTCCACTGTTACCACATAATTTCCGGTCTGCATATAAGAGATATTAACATCGAGCCTGCTTCCTTTTAAAGCAGATTCTGATTTTATCAATCGCCCTGCTTCGTCGTAAATTTTATATGATTTTAAATTTTCTTTAGAGGCAATGGTAATGCTATTTCTTGCCGGATTCGGGTAAATGCTTACGCTGTTGTCTTTCGTATTAAGATCTTCAACAGCCAGCACGGAACACGAGAAATTTGCTTTCCAGCCGATATCATTTATTTCAACATCAGAAACAAATCTCACGGTAATAGCTCCTGAAGGATGTGTGGAAGTAAATGTTCCCGGTAAAGTTGTTCCCGATAAACCATTACCGTTAGCAAACAGCGGTGAGCTTGTAGAAGGCCCGTTGTAGATATACATAAAATCATAATCATCCTCCAGTCCGAATTCCGTAAACGTCATAGACAATGCTCCGGAAGACGGGTAAAATGTTTTTACAATGGTCTGGTTGTCTCCGTAATTTGATGCTGATCCGCCGGTATCTGTGAAAATAGCACCATTACACCAGTTTCCATCCGTCATAAATAATTGTGTTCTCTGGTATGCAGCGGAACAGTCTGTTCCTACTGACAGCAAATAATATGTTGCGGGCTGAAGATTTGATAAACTTAAAGATGGCGAAGAAATATTTCCGCTTGCCACAGAAGTTCCGTCAAATTTTGTGAGCCTGTATTTCCAAGATATTGATGTAGCATCGTTAAAAGTAGCACTGGCCGAAGTCTGGGTTATATTTGAAACGGACAATCCTGAAATTGTAGTACTGCACGCTGTTATACAATCTTTTCCCAAACATGATTTTGAGTCTACCGTATTTCTGATGAGTGCTCCGGGCTGAGGGCCAAAACCATTCGCAAAATTAATACCTACTCCTGAAAGAAGGTGGCAATAGCTCATGATTGTTCCTTTCACTGCCGATGTAGGAATCGGGCCTGTAGGACATGATCCTTCGGGATAACCTGCCTGTGTTCCGCAACCGTCAATTGCCGTAGAATTTCCGTTCCAGGCGCAGGCATGGGTGTGAGGAGAGCCTAAGCTGTGTCCCATTTCGTGCGTCATGGCTTCGATCGTCCATGAATAAACAGGAACATTATTGTACGTTTGTGATGCTCCTGAATACGCATGCCTGCTTGTAGTACAAAGTGAATTTACATAGGCAACACTTGTTGTGGAGGGCTGATTAACCAGATGCGCAAGATCTCCGTTGAAAGTTTGCCTGTTTGCTCTGAAGCTTGAGAGATTAGCATTAGGAGTACCTGTATAAGGGTCTGCAGTAGTCCAGACAAAAACCTCATTCAGCGCAATTTTTACATCATCATTATTGTAAAGTGTCTGAATATTGTTATGAATTGCCGTAAGCCAGTTGGTTGTAGTAGTAATATTTGAACCATTATTTACATAGGGAGTATAACATATTTCATAATATATCCTTACGCAGTTTTGTGTCATTGCTTTACCTGTACTTTTTTGTGCATTCGGATCAAAGGATATTTTCTGATTTTGATTTTCCGCCAGTTCATCTACGCCGCAGATAAATGGATTCAGACCTGTAAGTTTGGAATCTGAATAACTTACAAAATCTGTTGAATTTTTTGCTTTTCCCAAGACAACATTTCCTAATTCAGGTGTTGAGGCTACACCAACAATATCATTATTAAAAAAACTAAATGCAACTACCGACTGACTGTCTCCCTTTACGATTCCCTGATAATAGACTCCCGGAGTATAATTAACGATTTCTCCTTTGCTGGTAGTTATTTTAAAATCATTGGTGAAAATTTCATTTTTATAAAGCTCCACAGTAATTTGTTTTCCGTTGAAAGGAAAAGAAACTTCCAGGAATTCAGGTTTATCGTAGACGAGTTTTTTCAGTTGTCTGCTGTCTACTTTCAGGACAGAAATATCTGTAGCAGCCTTTTTATATTCAGCGAGTTTTTCTGAACTGTCATTAAGGGTGAACAGATCGTATTTTTCAAAAGTTTTCTTTTGGGAGTGGTATTCCGAAACTTTAGCCGCAACAGGACGAAGGTTCTGTGAAAAACCCAATACTGCACATTGTACTATGCAAATCGTGAGTAGCTTTTTTATCATTATTTTTTAATAGATTTAACAATTTGCAAATAAACGAAAAAAAACACAAAATTAATGTTAATATGATATGTATTATATAATAATCAATTAATTTAATATAAATTCCCATATATAAAAAAAGACGCTTTTGTAAGCGTCTCTTTTATTATTGTTTAATTAATTAATCATTTTTAGGATTATTGAGTTTTAAAAATCTTATAAGTATTAATCCTACAAAGAAGAAAATCGCCATAGAAAAAGCTGCAAACCTCATCCCGGAAGCAGATGGAAGCATAACATCAATTTTAGCAAAAATAGATCGTAAAGCATCGTATTTATCAATAAATAATGCAAAGACAAATGTTCCTACGATAATGGCAATTTTTTCCAGCACATCATAAAAGCTGAAAAATGTTGTATTTTCCATTGAGTTTTCCGGCAAAAGCTTGGAGTAGGTAGATCTGGACATTGCCTGAAGGCCTCCCATCACGAGCCCGACAACTGCTGCTACACCATAGAACTGGTATTCAACCGTAGGATTTTCTTTATTAAGGAAGTAAGCCCAGATACAGGCTACAATCCATAATACAACGGCTATTGATATTACATTTTTATTTCCTATTTTACGCGATAGCCTTGAGAATATAACCGCTCCGATAATAGCTTCAATCTGAATGATAAGAAGGGTTCCTATGAGCTTATCCTGCGGAAGGTTGATTTCACTTTTCCCGAATAAGGTTGCCATCAGGAAGATCGTCTGCATTCCTACACTGTAAAAAAAGAAACTGGACAGGAAAAACTTCAGGTTTCTGTGTTTAAACAGCTCTTTCCCTACTTTGAAAAGTTCATTAAAGCTTTCTTTTGCAATGTCTTTATAGAAGCAAAGATTATCTTTCAGCACTTCAAAAAACCCGCCCTGCTCTTCGTGTTTTTTAAAGATGTTTTTATAATTTAACAACACAAGATCTTTCGGGAGCTTTTCTTTAACATCGCCAAACTGAGGCAGATGCTTAAAGGTATATTGTGAAAAGCCAAACCACCATGCTCCTGTGAGCAGGAAGCTTACCCTTGTGAATAACAATTGTTTGGCCGGGTCTCCTTTTGCCACAACCTGTATTAATACAAGACAAATGATTACCAACACCACCGAACCGATGTAGCCGTAAACATATCCTTTTGCAGAAAGTGCATCCTGCTTGTCTCGTGTTGCAATATCCGGAAGGAAGGAGTTGTAAAATACAAGGCTGCCCCAGAATCCTACACTCGCTGTGATGCTGAACAGAAGTCCGAGGAAGACATTGTGCATTCCGGTAAACATGGCCAATCCCATGCATGATGTTGCGCCCAGATAACAGAAAAACTGCAGGAAAGATTTCTTGTTCCCGATCGTATCTGCCAGTGATGAAAGAAACGGCGACAGCAACACCACGATGAAGAAAGAAATCGTTAATGAGTATCCGTACACGGCATCCGGCTGATATTCTTTTCCAAAAATGGTAATCATATGCCTTACCGGAACATCAATCCAGGATTTTGTTTCTTCCACATATTCTTTCTTTTCATACGCTGTGGTAAGAATAGAATAATAAATCGGGAAAATGGTAGACGTGATAACCAGAGAATATACTGAATTGGCCCAGTCGTACACTGCCCAGGCTTTCATAATTTTCGGGTTATTCTTTATGTTCTGAGTTTCGTGGTTCTCAATTTCAGACATTTCAAATAATATTAGTTGCACAAAAATAGGAAAAGGATCGAATATTCTTTAGTTTTTATTTTGTTTGGAAGAAATTTTATTATTCTGTTAAAATTAAATTGTTTCCATACTTCTTTATTGCCAAGGTGAAAAGTATTTTACCGCAAGGATAAACAAAAGAAGATCTCAAATATTTTGATTGTTTTATAGATAAACAATGCCCTTCGTTTATTGATGTAATACCAACTCTATTTTATAATATTTTATTTTTAACAAAGAAATTAAGCTTTTTAGCTTAAAAATTTAATAAAAGCAATATGTTGATTCCTGAATCAAGCTTAGTTTAACCTAATTAAAATTATTACTATTAAATTTAAGAATAAACAAAGTTTATTTTAATTTAGAAAATTGAGAAAAGCTACAAAAAATTTGTTAATTAAAATTTAAATGACTCTTAATTATTTTGACCATTTTCAAAGACAAGTAATAGGATTTTGCTCATTGAGAGAATATGAATCTTGTTTGATGTTGTCAACTTTTGAATGACTACCCCTAACCTAGCCCCGATCGAACGGCATGTTTGAGCTCTTTTCCTGTTTCCGGTTTTGGGGGGGGGGGGGGGCGCC
>NZ_JAYLAA010000073.1:0-9878 GCF_035819015.1 Chryseobacterium salviniae
GGGGGTCGCCGCCCACCCCCCCCCCGAAACCCCATTACTGGAAAAAGCAAGTAGCGAGAGCCGGAAGAAGCTCCCCCGATAAAATAAAAGCGGAGGGCTGGAGAATGGGAGGAGGTTTGTGAGTAAAGAGACTTGGCGTTTAAGGCTTAAATTTTGTATCGGGATCTGTGTATTTAGGTGGTGAGTTAGAGGCAGCATGTCAGGATATTTTAAATTTTAAACATATTATATGAGGTAATGTTTCATTAAAGCCTTTATTCCTTCCTTTCTTCAAATTATATTATTAAATTTGAATATGAGTTTTGGAAAAGATTTATTACGGAAAATCAAAAGCACAGAATTGCCGGGAGAAAATGCGCATGGTGTTTTCTCACCTCCCTACCGCCCGGTTTTCACCTATGAGGAAGTTTTAACGAAAATCCCAAAGTTCGCTGCCGTAAATATTATTTTATATCTTAAAAATGATGAATGGCATTTTCCTTTGATTCAAAGAACAGTGAATGAGCGCGACAGACATAGCGGACAAATTTCTTTACCAGGCGGAAAACGCGAAGAGAATGACAGAGATTTTGCCGAAACCGCTATTCGTGAAACTTCGGAGGAAATCGGGATTGAGAAGCATTATATACGGATCATCCGCGAAATGTCTCCAATCTACATTCCACCAAGTAATTTTTATGTGTATCCTTATATATCATACACGAAGAAAAATCCCGAATTTATTTTACAGGAGAGCGAAGCAGTGGAAGTTATAGAATTTCCGATTACCTGCTTTTTAGGACTTCCTGATCAGCCTGAAATTATGGCTCTTCCCACCGCAGGAGGAAAAGAAGTACCCGTTATCAATTTCAATGGGTATATCATTTGGGGCGCAACAGCGATGATATTAAGCGAATTCAGCCAGTTGCTGAAAAAAATGTAACTTTGCACCACTGTGTTAATTGAAAGATGGCGAAGAAAAATATTTTCACCGATGCGTTCGGAACTCCTTATTTTTTAAAAAGGTTAATTATCTTCATACTGGGAATTGTATCGTACAGAAGATTCAATGGATTTAATAAACTTAAAATTACAGGTACCGAACATCTAGTGGATCTTCCGGATTCCAATGTGTTGTTTGTGTCTAATCATCAGACTTATTTTGCGGATGTCGCAGCGATGTATCACGCATTCTGCTCCGTAAACAACGGCTATCTGAATACGATAAAAAACCCTATTTACCTGCTGAATCCTAAAATTGACTTTTATTACGTGGCCGCAGAAGAAACCATGAATAAGGGAATTCTCCCGAAAATTTTTAAAATCGCAGGTGCCGTAACGGTAAAAAGGACCTGGAGAGCCGAAGGAAAAAATGTAAACCGAATGGTCGACATGAGTGAAGTGGATAATATCATGAAAGCTCTGGATAACGGATGGGTCGCCACATTTCCGCAGGGAACGACCTCAGCTTTCGCACAGGGAAGAAGGGGAACGGCAAAACTGGTTAAAAACCAGCGCCCGATTGTAATTCCTATAAAAATAAACGGCTTCCGCAGGGCTTTCGATAAAAAAGGACTTCGGGTAAAGGTAACGGGTGTAAAACCTACCATGGAATTCAAACCACCTTTGGATATTGACTACGACAATGAAAATGCTCACGAAATTTTGCATAAAATCATGACGGCAATTGAGCAGACGGAAGATTTCAACTTGCTGCACCATTATGATGAAGAATTAAAGGCTAAAAAATCTGAACAGAAAGATTCATAACATTAAAGTAAGAACATTATGAAAAGGATATTGGGAATTTTATTCGCAATCATGGCATTAGTCTCATGCAACAGCCAAAAAATGTACTCGGATTTCGACATCAGCTACTCCAAAAGCGGAGGCTTTGCTCCGATTTACGAAAATCTCCTGATTAAAGGAAATAATGCTTTCTATTCTTTTGAAGGTGAAGGCAAAAAAGTGAAGCAGAATTTTAAAATTTCCAACGAAGATTTAAATAAGCTGGAAAAAACGCTTTCGCAAAACAATTTCAGAAGAATAGAGGAAGACCATAAAAAAATCTATGATTTTATATCAACTTCTATTAATATAAAGAAAGGTCCTAATTCCGGCAGCAAGACAGACGCCAGTGCAATCATGCCGAATTATAACACGAACTGGATGAACATCACCCATGTTTTCCAGGAGATCATTAATGCTAATGTTAAAAAACAGTAACACATTTTGAAAACCCATTTCATCGCTATCGGCGGAAGTGCCATGCACAATCTTGCTATTGCATTAAAAGATAAAGGCTATCAGGTTACAGGCTCTGATGACGCTATTTTTGAACCTTCACGAACAAGACTTGAAAAAAAAGGAATTTTGCCTGAAGAATTGGGCTGGTTTCCTGAAAAGATAACGACTGACCTAAATGCGGTTATTCTCGGCATGCATGCGCATCAGGATAATCCTGAACTTGCAAAAGCCAAAGAATTAGGGTTGAAAATATATTCTTATCCCGAATTTCTTTACGAGCAGTCAAAAAATAAAACACGAGTTGTCATCGCCGGTTCCCACGGGAAAACAACCATTACCTCGATGATTCTTCATGTCCTGAATTTCCATCAGAAAGATGTAGATTATATGGTGGGGGCGCAGCTTGAAGGTTTCGACTGCATGGTGAAATTAACCCGTGACAATGATTTCATGGTGCTTGAAGGTGATGAATACCTCTCTTCTCCTATTGATCTGCGTTCCAAATTTCTTCTCTATCAGCCGAATATTGCTTTAATGAGCGGAATCGCCTGGGACCACATCAACGTTTTCAAAACTTTTGATGATTACGTAGAGCAGTTCAGGAAGTTCGTAGCGAGTATTACACCGGGCGGAATTCTTGTCTATAATGAAGAAGATTCTGAAGTAGTAAAAGTGGTGGAAACTGCAGAAAATTATTTCAGAAAAATTCCTTATAAAACCCCTGAATACGAAATTACTAACGGGAAAGTCCATCTGAAAACCGAGATGGGAGATGTTCCGCTTTCCGTTTTTGGGGCTCATAATTTATTAAACCTTGAAGGAGCAAGACATATCTGCCAAACCTTAGGAATTATGGACGAAGATTTCTATGAGGCGATCATGAGTTTCAAAGGGGCTTCAAAACGTCTTGAAAAGGTAGAAAGAGATGATAAAGGAACGCTTTACAAAGATTTTGCCCATGCTCCAAGCAAAGTAAAAGCAGCGGTAAAAGCATTTTGTGAGCAATTTAAAAATGAAAAAAAATATGGTTTTCTTGAGCTTCATACCTATTCGAGTTTGAATCCTGTTTTCCTGGAACAGTACGATCATGCAATGGATGGTCTTGAGGAAGCCGTAGTTTTCTATTCTGAAGATGCTTTGAAAATTAAAAGGATGGATCCTATCTCCCCTGATTTAATTAAAGAAAAATTTAAAAATCAAAACCTGAAAGTCTTCACCAATGCGGAAGAGCTTCATGCCTACTGGAATACTTTAGATAAAACCCATGGCGTTTATCTGATGATGAGCTCAGGGAACTTCGGAGGTCTTGATCTTACGAAATAAATGCATTAATATAAATAGAAACTCCTTTCAGTCCAAAAGGAGTTTTTATTTTAATTGATTCTTTTATAAAAACGTCTTAGTACATCTTTGGTACCGTCGCCGTCAAAATCCTGAGTGCGGTCTTCAACCACCATATCGGTTTCATTAAGCTGCGTCACGAAATACGGATAATTTTCCTCATTTTCAAACCAGAATTTACCATTTCCTTTATCGAATGTAAACTTCTTTGCTCCGGCATCTGTCTTTATACAAGTATTGTTGTTTTGAGCATAAATAATCGATAGAAGATGGGTAGCCGTAAATTCATAAGTACTTTTTTTCTCGCAATCCGTGGAGAAAGTTGTCTGGATCTGCTGATTTATAGATCGGTATATTTCAGCTTTTTCAACATACCATTCTCCGATAATGGAAGCTTTATTGCCGAGTTCTTCATATTCATCATTCCCATTGCAGGAAATGAATGATAACAGAACAAATGACAAAATTATTCTTTTCATGATTATACTTTAAGTCAGCAAAAATACAACGAAATTAAATTTCTTTCATTGCGAGCCAGATGAAATTTTTCAGCTTTGCTTATCGGCTTAACGATTGCCGCCATCACCATTCAACATCTTTGCAATAGCAATTGCATCTGAAACAGTATCAAGACTGTAAATCTGCATGATACCCTGATTAGCAGCTGCTTGAGCCAATATCTTTTGCTGATTCTGGGCATTGACTGCATTTTCAAACATCAGCCCTGTAGAATGAGCCAGGGATTGGTAAATGCTTGCCATTGCCATTGCGGGAGATTCTCCTACAACTTTTACATTTGCCTGTGTCACAGAATCTGTAATCTGATCGTTTACTTTTGTATCCATAATTTTTAGTTTTTAGCGTATTGTAAAGTTAAATGATATTTTGAATAAAAAAAAGAAGCAATAAATATTTATTGCTTCTTCTGTATTAATTGTATTGCTTAAATATCTGCAACCGCATTCAGCATTTTTTCTTCCCATTCAGGATCTTTAGGATCGAAAAATAATCTTTTACCGGTATCTAAAGAACGGATACTATTCATTTCATCTTCCGTTAATTCAAAATCAAATACATTAAAGTTTTCTTCAATTCTTGAAGGCGTTACCGATTTCGGGATTACACAAAAGCCTTCCTGAAGATGCCATCTTAAAATAACCTGCGCTACGGTTTTTCCATATTTTTCGCCGATAGCTTTTAATTCAGCATTATCTAAAAGACCTGCATTTCCGTTTCCGAGCGGGCTCCATGGCTGTGTCACAATATTGTTTTCCCTGTTATACACCTGAAGTTCTTTCTGCTGGAAAATCGGGTGCAGTTCAATCTGATTGATTACCGGAAGGATTTTGGCATTCGCTTTTAATTCATCTAATTTCTCCACTGTAAAATTGCATACCCCAATGGCTTTGATCTTTCCTTCCTCATACAGCTCTTCCATCACTTTCCATGCTCCCAGGAAATCTGCGTACGGCCAGTGGATCAAATACATATCAAGATAATCCAGTTGCAGCCTATCCAACGTTCTCTGGAAAGCGCTTTTAGCCTTCTCATACGAAGTATCCTGAACCCAAAGTTTCGAAGTAATGAATAATTCTTCTCTGTTAATTCCGCTATTTTTAATCGCGTCTCCAACAGCGGTTTCATTCTGATAAATAGCTGCGGTATCAATCATTCTGTATCCCGTTTGGATGGCTTTGATAACTGCATTTTCGCATTCTTTCAGATCTTCCATCTGCCATACTCCGAAACCTAACGCCGGAATAACAACTCCATTATTTAATGTAATCACAGGCTGTCCTGCATATATTTTCTGTTCCATAATTTTAATTATTTATCTATAATCTATTATACATCAATTTCTTTTCCCATCACTTTTCTGAATAATCCTTTAATATGATCAATCTCATTATGATAATTTGTTTTCTTACGGCAACCGAAATATAATGTATTTTTCAATTGCTTTTTGCCTTCCCAAATCAACTGTATTTCGCCGTCTTCAATTTCCTTTTGACAGAGAAAATCCGGAACCACCGCCAATCCGGAACCGCCTTTCAGGCAGCGTACGATGGAATTGAGATTCGGGACGATATAATTGGGACGGAAATTCGGCTTGTGACTAAAATTAAGAATCCAGAACTGAAAAAGATGTTCCATATCTCCGGCTGTGCCGTACCATTTTTCATTTTTCAGCCATTCTTCGGCATGTTCTATTCCTTTATCATTCAAAATATACTCAAACTCCTCTTTATTAATATCTTTTCCGCCAACCAAAATGATTTGCTCTGAAGAAAATGCTTCATGTTCGATATTTGGAGAAACACCTTTTTTCGGAGTAATGATTAAATCTAAAATTCCCTTATCCAGCTGATCGAGCATTTCCCGGTATTCCCCGAAACTGATGATAAGATTAAAAGGCAAACTCGAAACATACTGCTCCAATGTAGTTTGGAACGTTTCAAAACACATGCCGACACTAATGGTTGGCGTAAGCTTTTCTGTAGATTTCTGAAAGTTTTTCTCAACATCTTCCAGTTTCGACAATGGTTCCGAAATGGCATTAAACAAAACCTTCCCTCTCTCGGTGGGAATCATTCTCCTTCCGGTTCTGTCGAACAACTTGTATCCAACGTAAGCTTCCAGCGAACTGAGGTGAAGACTTACTCCCGGCTGGGAAATAAACAAGGTATCTGCAGCTTCTGTAAGCGTACCTGTTTTATAGATGGCTTTAAAAGTTCTGTACCATTCTAAATTAACCATAGGTATTACTTTTATGATGCAAATGTATTTAAATAATTACCATGATGATATTTTAACCATCAATGAATATGATAAACTACATCTATACATACTACAAAAAACTGATCTTCAATATTTTACAATAAGTATTATTTAAATTATACTAATCTATTATTTTTATTATTTTATTTATAGTTAAACTCACAATACCTTTGTATCAGTAAAATTTAACAATCAAAAAACAATGAAAAAAGTATTAATCATCAACGGCGGGCAAAACTTCGGACATTCCGGAGGAAAATACAATCAGACCATTGCAGAAAACACACAGGAAGTACTAAAAAGCTTTGATAGTGTGGAGATAAAAACAACGCATATAGATAAAGGATATGATAAAAATGAAGAAGTTGAAAAGTTTGTCTGGGCAGATTATATCATTTACCACACTCCGATCTGGTGGTTTCAGCTTCCGAATGGATTTAAAAAATATATTGATGAAGTTTTCACAGCCGGACACTCCAAAGGAATTTATATGAGCGATGGAAGAACATCGGAAAATCCGGAAATCAATTACGGAACCGGAGGAATGCTGGGCGGAAGAAAATATATGGTAACCACAAGCTGGAACGCTCCTGAAACGGCTTTTACCCTTCCCGGAGAGTTTTTTAACGAAACAAGTGTTGATAATGGACCGCTATTCGGTTTTCATAGAATGAATGCTTTTGTTTCCCTTGAAAAAATGGGAAGCTTCCATTTCCATGATGTAGAGAAAAATGCAGATGTGGAGCGCGATATGAAACGTTACAAAGAACATCTTTTTAAAGTTTTCGAAAAAGAATTAAAAGCGGAATTAGCATCATGAAAATTTATTTAACAGCCATCATTAAGGCAAAAGAAGAATATAGAGCAGAAGTTCTGGAAGTTCTTCAGAATATGGTAAAAGAAACCGTGAAAGAACAAGCCAACGAGCTTTACACGCTTCATCAGAGCATCGAGGATAATAACCATTTTATTTTTTATGAAATCTGGAAAAGTGAAGAAGGTCTCGCTGAACACAATCAGCAACCGTACATCAAAGCGTTTGCTGAACTGATTGATGAAAAGCTTCAGGAAAAACCGCAGATTTACAAAACCGTAATAATATAATATGAAAAAGTTGATATACGTATTTCTTTCTATTTTTATGATTGGAATGATAAAATCCCAAACTAAAATGAATGAACCCGTGAAAAAGAAAATTCTGTTCGTCGTTACCAGTCATGATAAAAAAGGAAATACCGGAGAAAGTACAGGTTATTATCTTGGAGAGGTTGCCCATCCCTGGGAAGTTCTTCATAAGGCGGGCTATGAAATTGATTTTGTAAGTCCGAAAGGCGGAACTCCTCCGGTTGACGGATTCGACCTGAAAGATCCTGTAAATAAAAAATTCTGGGAAAATAAAGAATATAAAAGTAAGATTGACCACTCTTTAACTCCTTCTCAGGTAATTCCTGAAAATTACGCAGCGATATTTTATGCAGGAGGCCACGGTGCGATGTGGGATTTTGCAGACAATACAGCCTTGGCTTCCATTGCTTCAAAAATTTATGAAAATGGCGGCATTGTAGCAGGAGTTTGTCATGGTCCGGCCGGTTTGGTCAACATTAAGCTTAACAACGGAAAATACCTTGTTGACGGAAAAAAGATCAATGCATTCACCAATGAAGAAGAAGCGGAAGTCAAATTAACGAATGTAGTTCCTTTCCTTCTGGAAGATCAACTGAAAGAAAGAGGCGCACAATTTGAAAAATCAAAACCATGGCAGAATCATGTGGTGAACGATCAGAGAGTGATCACCGGACAAAACCCGCAGTCTGCAAAAAGTGTATGCGAAGAAATTGTAAAAGAATTAAAAAAATAATTGCAAAAGAGCTTTTCATATTGAAAAGCTCTTTTTTTATTAAATATTAATTATTTCCCGATCGGCATGTGCGTGGAAATTGCGATTCTGTTCCACATATTAATGACGACAGCTGCCATGATGATATCTGCAAGCTGACTTTCGTTAAAAATTGTTTTTGCTTTTTGATACGTTTCTTCCGAAAGCCCTTTTTGGCTGATCAGCGTAACTTCTTCCGTAATTTCTAAAATGATCTCCTCTTCTTCAGTGAATAATTCTTTTGCTTCTCGCCATGCATTCAGCAGGAAGATTCTTTGCGGCGTTTCACCATATTTTAATGCATCTTTCGTATGCATGTTCAGGCAAAACGCACAGCCGTTAAGCTGTGAAGCCCTGATTTTGATGAGTTCTTTCTGAATAGATGTTAAAAAACTGTTTTTAAGGGATTCTTCCATTCCTATTCCTGCTTTGTAAGCAGCGGGGTGAACTGTTGTCCAGTCGAATCTTGCGCTCATAGTATCTTATTTTAAATTTCTGAGACAAAGTTCCGATTTACAAATCCTAAAAATCTTAAACTGGTTTAAGAACGTAATTTCGCCCTGATTTCGCTTAAATATTCCGGGGTAAAACCTAAAAAAGAAGCAATTAAATACTGCGGAATTCTTTGAATAAACCATGGATACTGCGTACTGAAATGCGCATACAGCTCTTCTCTTGAAAATTCATAGAGATATCGTATTCTCCTTTCCGCTGCGGCATAAGCTCTTTGATAAATCATCCTGAAATAACGTTCCATCACCGGATGCTTTTTCAGCAGTGCTTCCTGGGAATTGAAATCGATTTTCAAAATAACTGATTTTTCAACAGCCTGAATACAAAAATCTGATTTCAAATGTCTTTCGTAAGCAAATGTATCGGTGATCCACCAGTTTTCTATAGCAAATTCTGTTGTTTGTTCAATTCCTTTTTCATTAATAAAAAACTTTCTCAAACAGCCTTTTACAACAAAAAACATAGCCCTGCAAATTTCACCTTCGTGCATCAGTTCCTGTTTTTTCTTTACCTCCGACACCTGAAAAAATGAAAGAATGGAAGCAAATTCCTCTTCACCAATACTAATAAATTTATTCAGATGCTGCTTAAAAGTTTCCATTCCTGAAATTATATGATCAAACTTAACTTTATTTTTTTAGTTTTACAATAACAAAACACGTTATCATGGAAATTGTAGCCAAAATCCTAATTGCAGCGGTAGCTCTTGAGCATATTTATATTCTCTGGATGGAAATGTTTGCCTGGGAAACTAAGGGAAAAGAAGTATTCAAATCCGCCTTACCTCCGGAAATGTTTAAGCCGACGAAAGGATTGGCAGCCAATCAGGGATTGTACAACGGTTTTCTGGCTGCAGGATTGCTCTGGACTTTCATAATTGAAGATCCCAAATGGCAAACCAATATTGCTTTGTTTTTCTTAGGATGTGTTGCCGTTGCCGGAATTTACGGCGCTGTTTCCGCAACGAAAAAGATCTTTTTTGTTCAGGCATTGCCGGCAATTCTGGCGATTGTTGCAGTGCTTTTAAAATAAACTCCTTTCAAATTCATTATTTTTTGGAGCTTTTTCCTGCTTTCCGCACTCGCTATTTTTTTGTTTCGGGGGGGGGGGGGGGGGGGGGGGGGGGCCCCCCACAAAAAAAAAA
>NZ_JAYLAA010000074.1:0-3920 GCF_035819015.1 Chryseobacterium salviniae
TGAAGATTTAAAACACATAATTGCGCTATGAAAAATCTTCGCAACGGTGAGTTTTTCGGACAAACCACTGAAACTTTGCGCTTCGGGGGATTAACGATTACAGATACGGAATATACATACCCCTTCGTAGACTGGCATTATCACGAAAACCCTTATTTCACCTTCTTGCTGCAGGGAAATATGACTGAAGGTAATAAAAAAGAAGTATACGACTGCGCAGCCGGAACACTACTTTATCATCACTGGCAGGACTCGCACTACAATACAAAACCTGATGTGTTTACAAGGGGATTTCATATTGAAATTTCGGAAGATTGGTTTGAAAAATTTCAGCTTTCAAAAGATAAAACAGAAGGAAGCTTTAATATTAAAAATCCGGCAGTAAAGCTATTGATGTACCGTATTTTCAAAGAAACAAAAAGCATTGATAATTCTTTTGAGATGTCGATAGATCAAATCCTGCTTGATATTTTTCACGAAATAGCCGGCCTGAAAACCAGTAGAGAAAAAAATCCTTTGTGGGTAAAACAAATTGACGAGATTCTTCATGAAACTTTTATGGAAAAATTGAATTTATCAGACCTTGCAAAAATAGTAAATATTCACCCGATCCATCTGAGCAGGGATTTTAAGAAATATTTCCGTTGCAACTTAGGAGAATATCTCAGGAAATTAAAAGTGGAAAATTCTTTAAAAATTCTGAATGAATTTGAGTCTTTATCGGAAGTTGCACTGGAATGCGGCTTTTCCGACCAAAGTCATTTTATCAGGTGTTTTAAAGAAAATATAGGTATTACACCTTTAAAGTATAGAAATATTCTGAAGAAATAGCAATGTTAATTTCATTCTATTTTCTACAAAAGGGAAAGTCTAATTTTGTCAGATAAAAAAAGATATTCATGCCTACATTCTCAAAACAATATAAATCGTATCTGACTTTATTGTTATCGATAATATTTCAAATGTTTTATTTTGGTCAAAAAGTAAATATTGTCGAAACGGAAGGTATAAAAACAGAATTACAGAAAAATAATACCGGGAAAATATTTTTTACATATAAGAAAATCGGAGACAATATTTTACAGCAGAAAGATTTTTTAGATTTCTACACGCTTACCAACAAGAGCAATCTTTTTTTTGTTGCTTATTTTGATAATTCTCTGACCAATTATAAGCATTTTCTGGCACCTGAAATTCCTTTAGATTCATTATTCAAAAGCGGAAATTATCAGTTTACATTGTTTGTGGACGGAAAAGAAATCTATAAAAGCAACCTAATACCGGGAGCTCCACAACCTGAAATTCAGGATAAGGCTACTTCGTTAAACCGACCTTTTATAGATAATTTGTACGGCCAGGGTTCCTGGAGCGAATCTTTTTGGAATCGATTTCTTCATAATGGCGGAGATCAGGCGCTTTCGGATGGCAGTCATACTCTGAAAATGGAAATCCGACCTTACGTAAAAATCGACACTATAAAAACAGGCGAAATAATTGCTGCGGGAAGTCTGAAACTAAACGTGGCAAGAAATCCAAAAATTGATATTTCAACAATTACTTTAAATAAAATAGTTCCTTACAATGGATTTTTTGTTTCTAAGGAAAAATATGATACAGAAAAAATAAAATTACTGAAAGGGTCTATAGATGAAGGAATATTTAAAAAGATAAACAGTATTGTTGTTATAAAAAACGGAGGGATATTAATTGAGGAATATTTCAATGACGAAACTAGAGAAACGCTTCACGACCCCCGCTCTGTCGGGAAATCATTGACTTCAACATTGATGGGGCAAGCAATTTCCGAGGGTTATATCAAAAATGAATTACAACCGCTTAAAACTTTTTATCCGCTTCATCAATTTGCAAATTTCAGTACAGCCAAAGAGCAGATTACCATTAAAGACCTTTTGACAATGAGCTCCGGATTGGATGGAAATGATGAAGACGGTAACAGTCCCGGAAATGAAGAGAATATGTATCCTACTTCAGATTGGGTAAAGTTTGCGCTGGATTTGCCTTTTCAGGAAAAATTGAATCATCGGTGGCATTATTTCACTGCAGGAGTAGTTGTTTTGGGAGATATTCTAGATAAATCTGTTCCGAATGGTTTAAAGAATTATGCCGATGAAAAGCTGTTCAAACCTCTTGGAATTAATCATTATGACTGGCAATATACTCCACAAAATGTTCCGAATACAGCAGGTGGAATTAAAATGAATGCACTGGATTTCGCAAAATACGGTCAGCTTTATAAAAATGACGGGATCTGGAATAATAAACAAATTCTTTCCAAAAAATGGATCAACAGAACTTTTACAAAACAAAAACAAATAAACGGCAGGAATAATGAGTATTACGGCTATTTGTTCTGGAATAAAAGCTATAAATCAAAAGGTAAATTATACGAAGCATACTATTGTGCAGGAAATGGAGGAAACTATATCGTGGTTTTTAAAGACCAGCCATTAGTGATTGTTATTACAGCAAGTGCCTATGGACAGCCTTATGCCCATTCACAGGCTGATAAAATAATACAGGATTATTTACTGCCCGCAGTGTTTGTGCAGAAGTAATTTAAATAAGTAACTTGTGAATAAGTGAATGCTTAAAGCTGAATTAAGATTTATTCATCTTTTTTAGAAGGAACCAGAAAAACATCAATAAGCCCTTCCGGGAGCTGCATTTTGATGATCCTTTCTTGCCGGTTCACTTCAAGAATCCAGTCTTTGATGATAGGAATTACCACTTCTTTGCCATCAAGATTGGTAATAAAATAGGTTTGCGCGGTCTGATCGTTTACAGATCTGATTACGCCGCAGTCATTATCATTTTCATCAACGATATTATACCCGATGATCTCGTGATAATAGAATTGTTTTCCGGAAAGTTTTGGGAGTGTGGAAAGCGGTAAATAAACATTCTTCCCTAAGGACTGATCTACCAGTGCTTCCGTAGAGTTTTTAAAGGCAATATTAAGAGCATCCAATTTACTCCAGGATGATTTTTCAATAAAAAAAGGAACCAATAATCCGTTGATTTCAACGAATATTGATTCCAATTTATTGTAAAGCTCGGGTTGGTCAGTATCCAGTTTAAGGATAACATTTCCCGCAAGTCCGTGTCTGCGTGTGATTTTTCCTAATAAATAGCAATCTTCTTTACGCATACAGGGCTTCCTTACGCTTCAGTGTTTTCTTCTGTAGATTCAGCAGCAGCTTCTCCTTCTGTAGTTTCTTCAGCAGGTGCGTTGGCAGCTTCTTCAGCAGCTTTCGCATCAGCATCAGCCTGTGCAGCAGCAGCGATTCTTGCTTCATTTACTTTAGCTTCCGCGTCTAAAGCAGCTTTTCTGGCATCAGCCTGCGCTTTAGATAATCCTTCAACCTTACCTTGTACTTTAGCTTCTTTAGCCTCTACCCAAGCATTGAATCTTTTTTCAGCTTCAGCCTCATCAAAAGCCCCTTTAGCAACACCACCTTGTAAGTGTTTTTTGTAAAGCGCCCCTTTGTAAGAAAGAATAGCTCTTGCCGTATCAGTTGGCTGAGCACCGTTGTTTAACCACTTTACAGCAGAATCAACATTTAAATCGATTGTTGCAGGGTTAGTAATTGGGTTGTATGTTCCTAACTTCTCGATGAATTTACCATCTCTTCTAGCTCTGGAATCTGCAACCACGATGTGGAAAAAAGGTCTTCCTTTAGATCCGTGTCTTTGTAATCTGATTTTTACTGACATAATGTTTGAATTTTAAGGGAACTCGTCCCAGTTAAATATTTTAAGAGTGCAAAGATAACAAAAAAGTTTGAAGTAAAAAGATCTAACTAAAATTTTTTATAAATTCCGGTGCTTTGATTGGGAGCCGGGAACCTGCTCTCGCTACTCGCTTTTTCTGGTTTCGGGGGGGGGAAAGCCCCCCCCCC
>NZ_JAYLAA010000075.1:0-6569 GCF_035819015.1 Chryseobacterium salviniae
TTCTTTATCTTTTTATGGGTAAATAATTGTATTATTGTCGCTGTTGTTGTAGATGTGGACTTGTGGGAAAAACTGCGCCTGGATTCAGTCCGGATTTTTCCACAAATCCACATTTCTGTTCTTTTACCAACTTCATTTTCTACGGATAACTTTCAAAAGCGATGGCGCATTTTTCCTTGATTCGGGTGGTTGCAGCGGTGGAGAAAAAGGTATTTTTCGGAGCTGGGAAGATTCGGGGAAGCGTTGGCTAAAAGCGTTGGATTGTGCGGGCTTTGCCCAAACAAAAGGAAAGCATTTTACATAATCCCAAATTATAGGCAATGAGGGATTTGTGCGGAGTGGAGCAAAGCGCAACGGAGAACAACGTTTGGCGTTGGGTTTGCGTATAATTTTGATTATGTAATTTGCTGTGGCTGTTTTGGGTGGGAGAGTTGGAGGGGTTGAGCGTCGGAGAAAATGTCTTTTTTATTTGGAGGGCGGGATATTTAATTCAATGCAAGCGTTGGGCAATTCAAGGTTTAAGGTTCAAAATTCAAGGTTTTTTATTTAATTGGATGGAACTGATTAATCGCTGTTTGTAACGCATCAATCCCGGTTTCTCTGTATTTCTCGGTGGTGTCGGCGTGTTTGTGTCCTGCAAAATATTGTACTTTTCTTAAGTTTTCGCCCTGGTCTAATTTCAGTTTGATAACGCTTTGTCGGATTTTTACGCTTGTCAATTTCTTTGTAAAACCTTTCTGATAAGTTGATACAAGATAGTTGATGTCGTCTTTTGTAATTGCTGACCCAAGTTTATTCAGTAGAAAAAAAGAAGTTTTTTGCCTTTCTAATTTCTCTCTTTCTTCCTGTAAATATTGATAAAACAACAATATTTGTTCTGCTTTTAAATCTAAAATCCTACTGTTTGTAATTCCTGATTTCTGAACTTTTATTTTTGCATTTTGTAAATCTAAATCTTCGATTTTCAGTTTCTCAATATCTCCAACTAATAACGCCTGATTCACCAGTAAACTCATTATAATTTGGTTTCTTTTTTCCAATATCGGATATCGTTCTTCTCTTGGTTCTAAAAGCTTTTTTAATTCCTTTTCTGTCAGTAATTCCTGTAATTGTATCGGGTTTTCTTTGCCGTCTTTTATCCTGATATTTCCTGCAATATTTGTTTTTATCTTTCCTGTTTCTACTAAATAATCGTAGTATTTTTTTATCGCATAAACCGTTCTTTTTACGCTTTGTGGAGTATAGCTTTTTCTTAAGTATTCTACATATTCCATTAGATTCTGATAGCTCAGTTTCTCCGGATTTTTATTATGCTTTTTAAACTTTTCTATTTCGTAGAGATAGTTTTTTACAGTTCCTCCAGATAGTTCATTTTGCAGATAGTTTTCCAGTTCCATCATTGATTCTTGTGTAGATTTGAGTTGTTCCTAAATATTGATGTCCTAAAAAATCCCTCACTTTTTCAAGCTCCATTCCCTGTTCCAGAAGTTGTGTAGCAATTGTATGCCTTAAACAATGTAATGTAAATCCTTGATTATTCAACTCTGCTTTTTTGAGTAACTTTTTAAATTCTTCGTAGATTCTTGTTGCTGTAATGTTCAATAAATATTCTTTTCCTTCAGATGAAAAAATAAAGTCTTTAATATCTTTCTGAACTTGTTTTGTAAATGGAATAACTCTGCGCTTTTTACCTTTTCCTTTTTTGATGTAGAGTAGATTATTTTCTAAATCAATATCCTTAATCTTTAGTTCTGATGCTTCGCTTCTCCTCATTCCGCACGCATAACACAGATGTAATATGATGGTTTGTAATGATGTGCTTTTATTGTATAATCTTCTGATTTCTTCGTCTGTAAATACTTTTCTCTCTTCTGATTTCGGAGTTTTAATTTTCAGCTGGTAAGGATTGAGTTTTATGGTTCCGGATCTTTGTAAATATTCAAAGTAGAGTTTGATGGCCAATGCAATAGAGTGGAGATAGTTATCACTTAAAGCCTTTTTAGTTCTCGGGCTTATGACCGTTTTCAGATAACTGTAATACTCTAAAATGTCCTGGCTTTGTACTTCAAAATTTTCTTTCCGGATATATTTTAAAAACTTTGCAATCTGCTTTGGATAGGAGTTTATAACGGTTTTACAATACCCTAAATTCTGTAATTCTTTTCTAAATTGTAGTATATTTTCTTCATCCATTTGTATTAGTATGATTGTTTTGCTTACTCAATATTTTCAATTTTTCCGAACAATAACCAACTTTTCTTTATTCATCGTGCTTTGTCAGTAATCTAGCGTTCGTTTTGCTTCCGTTTAGCGTTCGCTTGCGTTCGCACCTTGTAGGTGAGGCAATTTATTTTTTCTTCTTTAGTTCTTCTAGTTGCTTTGTAAAAGCTTCCTTTAAATCTTTCCTAACTTTCTGAATATTATCACTATAAGAGATTTTATACTTAAATCCTTTATTTGCATAACCGATTTGTTTTAAATACTCTAATCTTACCAATTCGTTCAGATAAAACTGTAATTGTGTTTTCTTAAATCCTGTAACCTCCATCGCATCGAACCTTGTAAAACTATCTTCTTTGAAGGCTTTCTTTAGTTTCTCAAAAAACTGTCTCAGACTTCCGTCTAATTCGTCTATTTTTAAAATAATACTCTCGAATAATATTTCTACTGCATTTTCTATATCTTCAATTTCTGTAATTAAAAAGTTGTCTTTTGTTTCTCTTTGATATTGATGTATAATAGTAATTTGCTTAATGATGGATTGAAACATTTCATTTAAACGCCTTTTATTTTTCACATTATTCGGCAGCTGTATCTGTGTTGCAAACGGATTGATTACCTCGTAATGTTTTAGATTTTTAACGATTTTCTGTATAAAGCTTATCGCTTTTTGCTCTTCGCTTTTGTCGACTTCTCCGGCATTTCTGCGGTTCTGATAATTGATAATTTTCTCGGTCTGCTCCTCACTTTCATTAATGGCGATAATAAAACTCCGGTTCATATTATCTTCGTAGGTTTCTCCTTTTGTGGTTGCACTTAAACTACTGAACTGTCCTTTTACAATCTTATGAGAAGATTTATTATTTCCTTTTTTATCCTTGATGGTGACCGAACTTCTTAATACCTGGTTTGATATAAATTCTCTCAGCGCATACAAAGCATCTTCTTTTAAACCGTCCAAATCTTCTATTATTATAATCTTTTGGAACAGATCAAATTCTCCCCAATTGTACAAACTTGATTCTGTAATTCTTGTAAATCGGAGTACATCTTCCTGTGGCATCAAGTCTGCAATCCTGCTGATAATATGGGTCTTTCCGCTTCCGGAACTTCCCTGGACAATTCCGTGTAAGGGGCTTTTATTTAAGTAACTTATCGTAATCAGGAACAATAATAATCGGCTGTTTTCTTCTCCGATGATTCCTGCTTTTTCGATGAGCTGATTTAAAGATTTTAGTAAGTCTTTTTGTTGTAAAAATTCTGCTGCTGTTTTTGGTTCTGCTTTTGGAGATTCTTCCTTCGTCAGAATGACAGTGCGCTTGTCATTCCGAGGAATCGAGGAATCTCCTTCAGTTGAAAGAAAAATATCTTTCCGATTACTCAGTAATTCTGTAAAGATACTTTCATCGTGCAACTGCAAAGTTTCGTTGACATCATTATTCGGCAACTCTACGCTTGTAATTTTAACATTGTTACATTGTTCCATTATTAGATTGCTACATTTGGCGACAGCCATTTTTCCTGCTTTATCCTGGTCAAAACAAAAGATAATTTCCTCCAGTTCCGGAAGATCTTTTATTGCTTGTAAAATTTCCTCGTTCAAGCCATTCGTTCCGAAGCAGGCCATTAGCGAATAGCTATTAGCAATTGGATTTATCTGAAGTAAACTTGCACAATCGATAATGGCTTCCGTTAATATCAGTTTTTTGGTGTCTTTTTTTGGATATCCCGGATAAATTCCGGAGCGGTTCTTCAGATAAAAATGGCGGGATGTTCCCGCAGCCAATTTATTATCGTTAGGCTCTAAAATGCTTCTTCCGTAAATGCTTACAATTTCATTATCTCTGTTTTTTAAAGGAAAAATAATACACTTATTGGCAAAAACCTGATACGCTTTTTCTTTGGTTCTGTTGTTGACGAGTCCTTTGTCTAATAGTAATCCTATTTCTAAAGCATTGTTTATCAGTTCTCCGGTTTTTCTTTCCCCATGATGGAACTGCCCCGAGTTGTAGCCGATTTCTAAAATGCTATTATCCAGATTTCTCTTTTCCAAATATTCCTTTGCAGGCTTGCTGTTGCTTATCGCATTCCTAAAGTATTGGAACATATTGGTAAGGAACTTTTCTTTACTTATCTCTTGGTTTCCGGAACCTGGATTTAAAATCTCTTCAGCTTTTTTTATCGCTTCGTGCTTTGATAAATTTTCTTTGTGCATTATAAAATCGATCACATCCATACTTTTGCCGTGCGTTTTGCAATTACTGCTAAAACAATATGCTGTCTGCGTTTTGTAATAGATCTGCATTGATGGCGTTTTATCTTCGTGGAACGGACAGCACATTTTATTGTTCTTATCAGGTTTTAAACCGTAATAATGCAGAACATTTGCAATTGATAACTGGGATTTTATTTCTGTAATCTCCATAAATAGAGGGTTTAATTTATTTTGTGCCTATTTGTCTATTGCAAATCTATAAATTAATTTCCTTTTAGTCAAATAATTATTTTACTATTTGGATATTATTTGTTATTTATGGACTTTTTGGATATTTTTGTTTGTAAATATTCTGACAATGGATTTAGGACAAAATATAAAAGCACTAAGAGAACAAAAAGGACTTTTGCAAAAGCAAGTCGCTACAGAAATAGGTTTGGGGATTTCTCATTACAATAAGATTGAGAACGGACAACGTGAAGCTTCCGTTGAGATGCTTGATAAACTGGCTAAATTTTACGGTGTTTCCATTGACCAGATTGTACATCCGGATAATGAAGTTCCTACCGAAGTTGTGGTAGAAGATAAAACCCTGATAGAACAGGTAAGGTTAATAAATGGACTGGAAGAAAAAGATAAAAATGTAATCTTCGCTATGCTCGAAACAATGATTACCAAACAAAAATTTAAAGATTTCTTTAATAAAAATGTAGCCGCTTTATAAAACAAACCCACCGCAATTGCAGTGGGTTTGTTTTATCCGCTCAAAGTCACAGACTTTGCGCAGCGGGGGAAATGCTTACTACCAAAAAATTCAAAGACTTCTTTGATAAAAATATTGCTGCGCTATAAATACAAAACCCACCGCTTTGCGGTGGGTTTATTTTTTCTACCGGCACGAGCGGGACGCTCGCGCTAGCGAGGGGAAGGAAGTTTTTTTGTATCATATTTTGTTGAAGTTTCCGAAGAAAGATAAATAAAAAAAGCCACCAAATTCGATGGCATGATTTTAAATTTCTATTATTTCAATTTCTCCTAAAGGTTTTTTAGATTCTGTAAATAGAATCTTTTCTCCCACATGGAGCTTGTTTCCAAAGTAATCATCAGATATAAATTCAATTTCAACCTCAGTTTCTTCACCTGGATACACCATCTTTTTTTCAGAAGATAGCATAATTCTACCTGATACTAGACTTGTTGAATCAAAATCAAAGAGAGGTCTATACCCATTCTGAAATGGGGTTTCTCTACCTCCTTTATATAATAATAATTTTGCTCTAATTTTCATAATAATTTATTATTTAGCCACAGGGCTATATTTTAAAGCCTCTATACTCTTTATAGCTCGAAGTTGATTTGCAGGAATTGAAGTTGCAGGTAAACCATCAGCAGTAAAATTAGTAGCAGATTTCATAACTGCATTTGGAACTTGTACTCTTATAATTGTCATAGGCGTTTGATCCCAATTATACAACCATTTTCCAAATTGAGAAGCATTTGATGCACTATTTGTAAAAAGTTTACCTGTTTCGTATCCTGCGCTAGAAACTCTCAATGCCCCACTTGCAGAAATATCACTTAATTCAGCAGGTGATACAGCTCTATACAATGTAGTCCCTGTAATTCTTCCATAACCACCTGCTGCAAACCCACTTGCTACATCCCTCATTTGCTCAATATGACCACTATTCATTAGTCTAAAAGTTCTATCAAGTCGAGATTCTCCAGCATTATAGTTAGGATTATCACGATAAGCTCTATATTGTTCTAAAGGATTAGGGTTAGAACTTTCTGCCAAAAATGAATGCACACCTTCTGAAAACATACTATTTGTAGAACCCATAATAGTTGTTCCTCCTTCTGTAACTGTATCTGAACCTGTATCTAAAACAGTTCCTGAAGCATTAGAGACTGTACCATTGTCATGGAAAGTATATTGCGACAATACCCCTTCGCTATTACTTGTAGTAAGTGTACTACCTTCACCAAGATGTTGTGCTGATTCTCCATATTTACCAACTGCATCCGCCTGAGACTTTACAGATGCATCAAAAAATACCTGACTACCTCTTTTTATCCAATCTTCCCCTTGCATACCTGTTGGGTCTATAATGTTGATTGGATTGTTATAAGT
>NZ_JAYLAA010000076.1:0-3062 GCF_035819015.1 Chryseobacterium salviniae
AYAGAAAGAAATCAGAGACAATTACAGTCTCATAAGCTGTTTTGGAACTAATGGATTGAATGAAGAGATTTTAAACACAATAAAAGAACTTCCGGAACTTGAAGAAATTATTTTCTGTTTTGACCAGGATAAAGCAGGAAAAGGAGCAGTAAAGAAATATGCAGAACTGTTGAAACAAGAATGTAAATCTGTCACACTGAGCGTAGTCGAAGTGCCGAACAATGATATAAATGAGACTTTGCAGTTACACGATGAAACAATATTTGTAGAATTACTGAATAATAGAAAAGATATTTTTCTTTCAACTGAAACAATAAAAGTTACAGAAGCAGAACCAAGAGCAGAACCGAAAACAGCAATCGACTTTTTAGAGCAGAAAAATTTACTTCAGAACCTGAACCAATTAATTGAAAAAGCCGGAATTATCGGGGAGGAAAACAGCCGCCTTCTACTCTTTTTAATTACGATAAGTTACTTAAATAAAAGTCCGTTACACGGAATTGTCCAGGGAAGTTCCGGAAGCGGAAAAACGCATATTATCTCAAGAATTGCAGACTTAATGCCACAGGAAGATGTTCTGAGATTTACAAGAATTACAGAATCCAGTTTATATAATTGGGGCGAGTTCGATTTATTCCAGAAGATCATCATCATAGAAGATCTGGACGGATTAAAAGAAGATGCTTTGTATGCCTTAAGAGAATTTATATCGAACCAGGTATTGAGAAGTTCCGTAACCATCAAAGATAAAAAAGGAAATAATAAATCCAGTCATAAGATTGTAAAAGGTCAGTTCTCAAGTTTATCAGCCACCACAAAAGGCGAAACGTATGAGGACAATATGAACCGCAGTTTTATTGTCGCCATCAATGAAAGCGAGGAACAGACCAGGAAAATTATTGATTATCAGAACCTGAAAAATGCAGGAATGATTCACCGGGACAACGAGCAGAAAGCCATCAGTTTTATACAGAAATTAGTCAAGAATCTGAAATGTTATGAAGTGGTAAATCCTTACGCAATGGAACTGCAATTGCCCGATAAAGTGAAGAATAAAAGGCGGTTGAACGAAATGGTACAAAGTATTATCAAGCAAATCACCATCCTAAATCAATATCAGAGAAAACAGACCGATGACGGGAAATTAATTACAGAAATCGAAGATCTGGAACAGGGAATTGAGATACTTTTTGAGAGTATTATTTTGAAGATTGACGAGCTGGACGGAAGTCTGAGACAGTTTTTAGAAAAGCTGAAGAAACGTTTTGAGCAGAGAGAATTTAATCGTTTTGAAGCAATGGAATATACAGGTTTTAAGAAAAGCCAATTGCAGGTTTATCTGAACGAATTGGTACGGTTGGAATATCTGAAACAGAAAGGTTTTGTAAACAAAGGATTTACCTATAAAATCGGTTACAGCGACGATATCGGAAAAGTCAGACAGGAATTAAAAGACCACTTCCATAAAATTATAGAACGTTTAAAAACAAAGAATAAATAATTGCCTGACTTGCAAAGTCCGGAAGCTAGCGGAAACTAAACGGAAACAAGAGTTGTTGAAAATCAATAGGTTATAGTAAAAAATCGTTTGTTTCCATTTTCCACAGAAAACACAAAAGCAAAACCGTCATACTAATACAAATGGATGAAGAAAATATACTACAATTTAGAAAAGAACTACAAAATTTAGGGTATTGCAAAACCGTTATAAACTCCTATCCAAAGCAGATTGCAAAGTTTTTGAGATATATCCGGAAAGAAAATTTTGAAATCCAGACACAGGACATTTTAGATTATTATTCCTATCTGAAAACCGTCATCAGTCCGAGAACTAAAAAGGCTTTAAGCGACAATTATCTGCACACTATTTTACTGTCCATCAAACTCTATTTTGATTATCTGCAAAGAACCGGAACCATAAAACTCAATCCTTACCAACTGAAAATTAAAACTCCAAAATCCGAAGAAAGAAAAGTATTTACAAACGAAGAAATAAAAAAGCTATATGCTAAAAGCAGTAAGCTGCAAGCAATTATTTTACATCTATGTTATGCGTGTGGACTGAGAAGAAATGAAGCAAAAGAACTGAAAATAAACGATATAGATTTAGAAAATGATCTGCTGTATATCAGAAAAGGAAAAGGCAAAAAGCGCAGAGTAATCCCCTTTACAAAACAGGTTAAAAAAGATCTTGAGAAATTTTTAGAAACCAAAGCCCGGAACCAGGACGAAAAACTGATCACCCAAAACCCTTACGAAGAATTTAGAAAATTACTCCGGAAAACAGGATTGGAAAACAAAGGATTTACATTGCACTGTTTACGGCATACCATTGCGACACAGTTATTAGAACAGGGAATGGAGCTGGAGAAAGTACGGGATTTTTTAGGACATGAATATTTAGGAACAACACAGATTTATACAAGAATCAATACAATGTAACAATTTACCAATGTGAAAATGTAGCAATGAAACCATCAATTAACAACCACGGACTAACAACTTTTTTAAAAAATGAATTATCTGAAGGAACTGTAAAAACCTATCTCTACGAAATAGAAAAGTTCAAAAAACATTATAAAAATCCGGAGAAACTGAGCTATCAGAATTTAATGGAATATGTAGAATACTTAAGAAAAAGCTATACTCCACAAAGCGTAAAAAGAACGGTTTATGCGATAAAAAAATACTACGATTATTTAGTAGAAACAGGAAAGATAAAAACAAATATTGCAGGAAATATCAGGATAAAAGACGGCAAAGAAAACCCGATACAATTACAGGAATTACTGACAGAAAAGGAATTAAAAAAGCTTTTAGAACCAAGAGAAGAACGATATCCGATATTGGAAAAAAGAAACCAAATTATAATGAGTTTACTGGTGAATCAGGCGTTATTAGTTGGAGATATTGAGAAACTGAAAATCGAAGATTTAGATTTACAAAATGCAAAAATAAAAGTTCAGAAATCAGGAATTACAAACAGTAGGATTTTAGATTTAAAAGCAGAACAAATATTGTTGTTTTATCAATATTTACAGGAAGAAAGAGAGAAATTAGAA
>NZ_JAYLAA010000077.1:0-1310 GCF_035819015.1 Chryseobacterium salviniae
AGTAATCATTCTTTATCTTTTTATGGGTAAATAATTGTATTATTGTCGCTGTTGTTGTAGATGTGGACTTGTGGGAAAAACTGCGCCTGGATTCAGTCCGGATTTTTCCACAAATCCACATTTCTGTTCTTTTACCAACTTCATTTTCTACGGATAACTTTCAAAAGCGATGGCGCATTTTTCCTTGATTCGGGTGGTTGCAGCGGTGGAGAAAAAGGTATTTTTCGGAGCTGGGAAGATTCGGGGAAGCGTTGGCTAAAAGCGTTGGATTGTGCGGGCTTTGCCCAAACAAAAGGAAAGCATTTTACATAATCTCAAATTATAGGCAATGAGGGATTTGTGCGCAGTGAAGCTTCAGCGGAACGGAGAACAACGTTTTGCGGCTGCTTTGCGTATAATTTTGATTATGTAATTTGCTGTGGCTGTTTTGGGTGGGAGAGTTGGAGGGTTTTGAGCGTCGGAGAAAATGTCTTTTTTATTCGGAGGGCGGGATTTTAACTCAAAATGCAAGCGGATGGAACTGATTAATCGCTGTTTGTAATGCGTTGATTCCGGTTTCTCTGTATTTCTCGGTTGTATCTGCGTGTTTGTGACCTGCAAAACATTGTACTTTTCTTAAGTTTTCGCCCTGGTCTAATTTCAGTTTGATAACGCTTTGTCGGATTTTTACGCTTGTCAATTTCTTTGTAAAACCTTTCTGATAAGTTGATACAAGATAGTTGATGTCGTCTTTTGTAATTGCTGACCCAAGTTTATTCAGTAGAAAAAAAGAAGTTTTTTGCCTTTCTAATTTCTCTCTTTCTTCCTGTAAATATTGATAAAACAACAATATTTGTTCTGCTTTTAAATCTAATATTCTTTCGTTGGTAATTCCTGATTTTTGAACTTTTATTTTTGCATTTTTTAAATCTAAATCTTCGATTTTCAGTTTCTCAATATCTCCAACTAATAACGCTTGATTTACCAGTAAACTCATTATGATTTGGTTTCTTTTTTCTAATATCGGATACCGTTCTTTTCTCGGTTCTAAAAGCTTTTGCAGTTCTTTTTCTGTGAGCAGTTCCTGTAATTGGATTGGATTCTCTTTGCCGTCTTTTATCCTGATATTTCTTGCAATATTTGTTTTTATCTTTCCTGTTTCTACTAAATAATCGTAGTATTTTTTTATCGCATAAACCGTTCTTTTTACGCTTTGTGGAGTATAGCTTTTTCTTAAGTATTCTACATATTCCATTAGATTCTGATAGCTCAGTTTCTCCGGATTTTTATTATGCTTTTTAAACTTTTCTATTTCGTAGAGATAGTTTTTT
>NZ_JAYLAA010000078.1:0-8770 GCF_035819015.1 Chryseobacterium salviniae
CTTACTCAGGATGCAACCATTAATGTTTTTGCTAAAAATCCTGAAGAAAAAATGTCTTACAAAGTTGTTGCAGAATGGGCGGCGAATCCACAGGGTATCAAAGCAGGAAATCTGCGAAAACCAGCAACATGATTTTTCTTTGCGACAATCGTGGTCAAATGCTTTCGATGGGAAATCCCAGAAGCGGAAATCATCACGATTTATATGAAATAGAAGATGTTATGGGCGAGATTATTGAAATTTTGTCGGAAGCGGAAATTTCTCATAAGGGTCTTTTTTTGAATGCAGATTCGGGATTTGACAGTGAAAGTTTAAGACAGAAATTAGAAATGGAGGAAATAACAGGCAACATCAAAACCAATCCCCGGAATGGAAAAACAGTAGATAATGATCATTATTTTGATGAAAAGCTGTACGAAAACAGATTTAAAATAGAGCAGGCAAATGCATGGTTAGACGGCTTCAAGGCTTTGCTGATAAGATTTGAAACACTGGATATTACCTGGAAGAATATGCACTTTTTGGCGTTTTCTCTTAAACTAATCAAAAAATTAAAAGTTTAAACAACTTCGTTTAGTAAATATTTTCATAACAAATAAAATTTAATTAATAAAAACAAAGGTAGAGATCGTCAAGCCTCTTATTTTGACAAAATGAAGTGAGTTACTTGCAGATTTTACCCTCATATTTAATTTTTGACAAAAATATAATTGCTGTCAAAAAAAAGTTGTGACGCGCTTTTAAGTCCCTATTTATAAGCAATCCAAAATTTATTTTCTTCAATTGAAATAAAAATCTACACGGAATTTTATTTTTCAACTGAATTAAATTTTTATATTTGAAATAAGCGAGCGAGAGCAGACGATCACAGTGTAAAGCCTCGCGCGAGAAAATCCGGAGTAGGAAGTTTTGGAAAATGTGAGCGGGATTATACAATTATAAGTACAACGGCAAAGAACTGCAGGAGACGGGAATGTATGATTATGGGGCGAGATTCTATATGCCGGATATTGGGAGATTTGGAACACATGACCCTTTAAGTTCTACAACCTTAGACCCCTATGGATATACTTATAACAATCCAATCAACATTATAGACCCAACAGGTATGCAAGGGGAAGATTGGATAAAAAGAGGTAGTCAGGTATTTTTTGATGCATCTGTAAAGTCTCAGGCGGATGCAGTTGGTAAATATGGAGAATCAGCACAACATCTTGGTGAAGGTAGTACACTTACTACAAGTAATAGCGAAGGGGTATTGTCGCAATATACTTTCCATGACAATGGTACAGTCTCTAATGCTTCAGGAACTGTTTTAGATACAGGTTCAGATACAGTTACAGAAGGAGGAACAACTATTATGGGTTCTACAAATAGTATGTTTTCAGAAGGTGTGCATTCATTTTTGGCAGAAAGTTCTAACCCTAATCCTTTAGAACAATATAGAGCTTATCGTGATAATCCTAACTATAATGCTGGAGAATCTCGACTTGATAGAACTTTTAGACTAATGAATAGTGGTCATATTGAGCAAATGAGGGATGTAGCAAGTGGGTTTGCAGCAGGTGGTTATGGAAGAATTACAGGGACTACATTGTATAGAGCTGTATCACCTGCTGAATTAAGTGATATTTCTGCAAGTGGGGCATTGAGAGTTTCTAGCGCAGGATACGAAACAGGTAAACTTTTTACAAATAGTGCATCAAATGCTTCTCAATTTGGAAAATGGTTGTATAATTGGGATCAAACGCCTATGACAATTATAAGAGTACAAGTTCCAAATGCAGTTATGAAATCTGCTACTAATTTTACTGCTGATGGTTTACCTGCAACTTCAATTCCTGCAAATCAACTTCGAGCTATAAAGAGTATAGAGGCTTTAAAATATAGCCCTGTGGCTAAATAATAAATTATTATGAAAATTAGAGCAAAATTATTATTATATAAAGGAGGTAGAGAAACCCCATTTCAGAATGGGTATAGACCTCTCTTTGATTTTGATTCAACAAGTCTAGTATCAGGTAGAATTATGCTATCTTCTGAAAAAAAGATGGTGTATCCAGGTGAAGAAACTGAGGTTGAAATTGAATTTATATCTGATGATTACTTTGGAAACAAGCTCCATGTGGGAGAAAAGATTCTATTTACAGAATCTAAAAAACCTTTAGGAGAAATTGAAATAATAGAAATTTAAAATCATGCCATCGAATTTGGTGGCTTTTTTTATTTATCTTTCTTCGGAAACTTCAACAAAATATGATACAAAAAAACTTCCTTCCCCTCGCTAGCGCGAGCGTCCCGCTCGTGCCGGTAGAAAAAATAAACCCACCGCAAAGCGGTGGGTTTTGTATTTATAGCGCAGCAATATTTTTATCAAAGAAGTCTTTGAATTTTTTGGTAGTAAGCATTTCCCCCGCTGCGCAAAGTCTGTGACTTTGAGCGGATAAAACAAACCCACTGCAATTGCGGTGGGTTTGTTTTATAAAGCGGCTACATTTTTATTAAAGAAATCTTTAAATTTTTGTTTGGTAATCATTGTTTCGAGCATAGCGAAGATTACATTTTTATCTTTTTCTTCCAGTCCATTTATTAACCTTACCTGTTCTATCAGGGTTTTATCTTCTACCACAACTTCGGTAGGAACTTCATTATCCGGATGTACAATCTGGTCAATGGAAACACCGTAAAATTTAGCCAGTTTATCAAGCATCTCAACGGAAGCTTCACGTTGTCCGTTCTCAATCTTATTGTAATGAGAAATCCCCAAACCTATTTCTGTAGCGACTTGCTTTTGCAAAAGTCCTTTTTGTTCTCTTAGTGCTTTTATATTTTGTCCTAAATCCATTGTCAGAATATTTACAAACAAAAATATCCAAAAAGTCCATAAATAACAAATAATATCCAAATAGTAAAATAATTATTTGACTAAAAGGAAATTAATTTATAGATTTGCAATAGACAAATAGGCACAAAATAAATTAAACCCTCTATTTATGGAGATTACAGAAATAAAATCCCAGTTATCAATTGCAAATGTTCTGCATTATTACGGTTTAAAACCTGATAAGAACAATAAAATGTGCTGTCCGTTCCACGAAGATAAAACGCCATCAATGCAGATCTATTACAAAACGCAGACAGCATATTGTTTTAGCAGTAATTGCAAAACGCACGGCAAAAGTATGGATGTGATCGATTTTATAATGCACAAAGAAAATTTATCAAAGCACGAAGCGATAAAAAAAGCTGAAGAGATTTTAAATCCAGGTTCCGGAAACCAAGAGATAAGTAAAGAAAAGTTCCTTACCAATATGTTCCAATACTTTAGGAATGCGATAAGCAACAGCAAGCCTGCAAAGGAATATTTGGAAAAGAGAAATCTGGATAATAGCATTTTAGAAATCGGCTACAACTCGGGGCAGTTCCATCATGGGGAAAGAAAAACCGGAGAACTGATAAACAATGCTTTAGAAATAGGATTACTATTAGACAAAGGACTCGTCAACAACAGAACCAAAGAAAAAGCGTATCAGGTTTTTGCCAATAAGTGTATTATTTTTCCTTTAAAAAACAGAGATAATGAAATTGTAAGCATTTACGGAAGAAGCATTTTAGAGCCTAACGATAATAAATTGGCTGCGGGAACATCCCGCCATTTTTATCTGAAGAACCGCTCCGGAATTTATCCGGGATATCCAAAAAAAGACACCAAAAAACTGATATTAACGGAAGCCATTATCGATTGTGCAAGTTTACTTCAGATAAATCCAATTGCTAATAGCTATTCGCTAATGGCCTGCTTCGGAACGAATGGCTTGAACGAGGAAATTTTACAAGCAATAAAAGATCTTCCGGAACTGGAGGAAATTATCTTTTGTTTTGACCAGGATAAAGCAGGAAAAATGGCTGTCGCCAAATGTAGCAATCTAATAATGGAACAATGTAACAATGTTAAAATTACAAGCGTAGAGTTGCCGAATAATGATGTCAACGAAACTTTGCAGTTGCACGATGAAAGTATCTTTACAGAATTACTGAGTAATCGGAAAGATATTTTTCTTTCAACTGAAGGAGATTCCTCGATTCCTCGGAATGACAAGCGCACTGTCATTCTGACGAAGGAAGAATCTCCAAAAGCAGAACCAAAAACAGCAGCAGAATTTTTACAACAAAAAGACTTACTAAAATCTTTAAATCAGCTCATCGAAAAAGCAGGAATCATCGGAGAAGAAAACAGCCGATTATTATTGTTCCTGATTACGATAAGTTACTTAAATAAAAGCCCCTTACACGGAATTGTCCAGGGAAGTTCCGGAAGCGGAAAGACCCATATTATCAGCAGGATTGCAGACTTGATGCCACAGGAAGATGTACTCCGATTTACAAGAATTACAGAATCAAGTTTGTACAATTGGGGAGAATTTGATCTGTTCCAAAAGATTATAATAATAGAAGATTTGGACGGTTTAAAAGAAGATGCTTTGTATGCGCTGAGAGAATTTATATCAAACCAGGTATTAAGAAGTTCGGTCACCATCAAGGATAAAAAAGGAAATAATAAATCTTCTCATAAGATTGTAAAAGGACAGTTCAGTAGTTTAAGTGCAACCACAAAAGGAGAAACCTACGAAGATAATATGAACCGGAGTTTTATTATCGCCATTAATGAAAGTGAGGAGCAGACCGAGAAAATTATCAATTATCAGAACCGCAGAAATGCCGGAGAAGTCGACAAAAGCGAAGAGCAAAAAGCGATAAGCTTTATACAGAAAATCGTTAAAAATCTAAAACATTACGAGGTAATCAATCCGTTTGCAACACAGATACAGCTGCCGAATAATGTGAAAAATAAAAGGCGTTTAAATGAAATGTTTCAATCCATCATTAAGCAAATTACTATTATACATCAATATCAAAGAGAAACAAAAGACAACTTTTTAATTACAGAAATTGAAGATATAGAAAATGCAGTAGAAATATTATTCGAGAGTATTATTTTAAAAATAGACGAATTAGACGGAAGTCTGAGACAGTTTTTTGAGAAACTAAAGAAAGCCTTCAAAGAAGATAGTTTTACAAGGTTCGATGCGATGGAGGTTACAGGATTTAAGAAAACACAATTACAGTTTTATCTGAACGAATTGGTAAGATTAGAGTATTTAAAACAAATCGGTTATGCAAATAAAGGATTTAAGTATAAAATCTCTTATAGTGATAATATTCAGAAAGTTAGGAAAGATTTAAAGGAAGCTTTTACAAAGCAACTAGAAGAACTAAAGAAGAAAAAATAAATTGCCTCACCTACAAGGTGCGAACGCAAGCGAACGCTAAACGGAAGCAAAACGAACGCTAGATTACTGACAAAGCACGATGAATAAAGAAAAGTTGGTTATTGTTCGGAAAAATTGAAAATATTGAGTAAGCAAAACAATCATACTAATACAAATGGATGAAGAAAATATACTACAATTTAGAAAAGAATTACAGAATTTAGGGTATTGTAAAACCGTTATAAACTCCTATCCAAAGCAGATTGCAAAGTTTTTAAAATATATCCGGAAAGAAAATTTTGAAGTACAAAGCCAGGACATTTTAGAGTATTACAGTTATCTGAAAACGGTCATAAGCCCGAGAACTAAAAAGGCTTTAAGTGATAACTATCTCCACTCTATTGCATTGGCCATCAAACTCTACTTTGAATATTTACAAAGATCCGGAACCATAAAACTCAATCCTTACCAGCTGAAAATTAAAACTCCGAAATCAGAAGAGAGAAAAGTATTTACAGACGAAGAAATCAGAAGATTATACAATAAAAGCACATCATTACAAACCATCATATTACATCTGTGTTATGCGTGCGGAATGAGGAGAAGCGAAGCATCAGAACTAAAGATTAAGGATATTGATTTAGAAAATAATCTACTCTACATCAAAAAAGGAAAAGGTAAAAAGCGCAGAGTTATTCCATTTACAAAACAAGTTCAGAAAGATATTAAAGACTTTATTTTTTCATCTGAAGGAAAAGAATATTTATTGAACATTACAGCAACAAGAATCTACGAAGAATTTAAAAAGTTACTCAAAAAAGCAGAGTTGAATAATCAAGGATTTACATTACATTGTTTAAGGCATACAATTGCTACACAACTTCTGGAACAGGGAATGGAGCTTGAAAAAGTGAGGGATTTTTTAGGACATCAATATTTAGGAACAACTCAAATCTACACAAGAATCAATGATGGAACTGGAAAACTATCTGCAAAATGAACTATCTGGAGGAACTGTAAAAAACTATCTCTACGAAATAGAAAAGTTTAAAAAGCATAATAAAAATCCGGAGAAACTGAGCTATCAGAATCTAATGGAATATGTAGAATACTTAAGAAAAAGCTATACTCCACAAAGCGTAAAAAGAACGGTTTATGCGATAAAAAAATACTACGATTATTTAGTAGAAACAGGAAAGATAAAAACAAATATTGCAAGAAATATCAGGATAAAAGACGGCAAAGAGAATCCAATCCAATTACAGGAACTGCTCACAGAAAAAGAACTGCAAAAGCTTTTAGAACCGAGAAAAGAACGGTATCCGATATTAGAAAAAAGAAACCAAATCATAATGAGTTTACTGGTAAATCAAGCGTTATTAGTTGGAGATATTGAGAAACTGAAAATCGAAGATTTAGATTTAAAAAATGCAAAAATAAAAGTTCAAAAATCAGGAATTACCAACGAAAGAATATTAGATTTAAAAGCAGAACAAATATTGTTGTTTTATCAATATTTACAGGAAGAAAGAGAGAAATTAGAAAGGCAAAAAACTTCTTTTTTTCTACTGAATAAACTTGGGTCAGCAATTACAAAAGACGACATCAACTATCTTGTATCAACTTATCAGAAAGGTTTTACAAAGAAATTGACAAGCGTAAAAATCCGACAAAGCGTTATCAAACTGAAATTAGACCAGGGCGAAAACTTAAGAAAAGTACAATGTTTTGCAGGTCACAAACACGCAGATACAACCGAGAAATACAGAGAAACCGGAATCAACGCATTACAAACAGCGATTAATCAGTTCCATCCGCTTGCATTTTGAGTTAAAATCCCGCCCTCCGAATAAAAAAGACATTTTCTCCGACGCTCAAAACCCTCCAACTCTCCCACCCAAAACAGCCACAGCAAATTACATAATCAAAATTATACGCAAAGCAGCCGCAAAACGTTGTTCTCCGTTCCGCTGAAGCTTCACTGCGCACAAATCCCTCATTGCCTATAATTTGAGATTATGTAAAATGCTTTCCTTTTGTTTGGGCAAAGCCCGCACAATCCAACGCTTTTAGCCAACGCTTCCCCGAATCTTCCCAGCTCCGAAAAATACCTTTTTCTCCACCGCTGCAACCACCCGAATCAAGGAAAAATGCGCCATCGCTTTTGAAAGTTATCCGTAGAAAATGAAGTTGGTAAAAGAACAGAAATGTGGATTTGTGGAAAAATCCGGACTGAATCCAGGCGCAGTTTTTCCCACAAGTCCACATCTACAACAACAGCGACAATAATACAATTATTTACCCATAAAAAGATAAAGAATGATTACTACTTCTAAAAAAGGAGTTAAAGCTTTTAGAAATTGTGTTATTGATTTTAAAAGTTGAAGCTGTTTAAACTTATTTTAGAAAAAAAGTTCCGAGAAAATTAGCAATTTTGGATTGCAATTAAAAAAACTAATAATCTGGAACTCATCAGCAAAGATAAAATAGAGAAATGGATTTTACCCCATTTAAGCAAAGGAAAAAGGGGATTTTCTACAAAGTTTGACGTGGTAAAAATAATCCAGACCATTATAAAACGGCTGAAAACCGGTTGCCAGTGGCGTGAGATTTCTTTAAAAGACTATTTTGGGGAAGAAAAGATAAGCTGGCAAAATGTGTATTATTTTTTTAATAAATGGAGCAAGGATGGCAGTTTCAGGAATATTTGGGTTCATCTTTTGAATCGTAACAGGCGGTTGCTGGATATGTCTTGTGTTCAACTCGACGGAAGCCAGACCCGTTGCAGAATGGGCGGCGAATCCACAGGGTATCAAAGCAGGAAATCTGCGAAAACCAGCAACATGATTTTTCTTTGCGACAATCGTGGTCAAATGCTTTCGATGGGAAATCCCAGAAGCGGAAATCATCACGATTTATATGAAATAGAAGATGTTATGGGCGAGATTATTGAAATTTTGTCGGAAGCGGAAATTTCTCATAAGGGTCTTTTTTTGAATGCAGATTCGGGATTTGACAGTGAAAGTTTAAGACAGAAATTAGAAATGGAGGAAATAACAGGCAACATCAAAACCAATCCCCGGAATGGAAAAACAGTAGATAATGATCATTATTTTGATGAAAAGCTGTACGAAAACAGATTTAAAATAGAGCAGGCAAATGCATGGTTAGACGGCTTCAAGGCTTTGCTGATAAGATTTGAAACACTGGATATTACCTGGAAGAATATGCACTTTTTGGCGTTTTCTCTTAAACTAATCAAAAAATTAAAAGTTTAAACAACTTCATTATTATAATTTTACGGATCATTTGGGGAACATACGTTTAAGCTATAGTGATGCTAATGGAGATGGTATTGTAACAGGAGATATTGTGATTGAAAATTGCCAGACGTTTCCCGATGGCAGTATGGCATGCAACAACTATATTACACCCGGCGAAGCAGAGGGGGTAAACAATTATTATCCTTTTGGGTTGATGCATAATGCACAATATTATAG
>NZ_JAYLAA010000079.1:0-6434 GCF_035819015.1 Chryseobacterium salviniae
GATATAAACCTTGAACTATAGGAATGAATAATGGTATCGGATGTTGATAAGTAATGGGTAATATGTAATTGGTAATTGGGTAATATAAAAAGTAAACCAGTGAATGATGATATGCCAGCTTATTTTCTACAATATATCCTGAACTTTAAACTTTAAACTTTAAAACTCTGAACCTTGATTGAACCTTAAACTTCAACTTAAAACCCTGAACTTTGAACCTTGAATCTTGAATCTTAAATCTTGAACCCTGAACATCCCCCTCTTACTTCTCACTTCTCACTTCTCACTTCTTACTTCCTCACCTCTTACCGGTATAAAACAAAAAACCCCACACATTGCTGTATGAGGTTTGAATAAAAACTGGCGGCGACCTACTCTCCCGCGTTAGCAGTACCATCGGCGCTGGTGGGCTTAACTTCTGTGTTCGGAATGGGAACAGGTGAGCCCCACCGCTAAAACCACCCTAAAGGTTGTATATCATTTAAGGTTTTGTGTTCCGGGTTTGATGTTTATTGCTGTTACACTTTAAACCTTGAACCCTAAACTTTAAACATTAAATGTTTTTATCGGTAAATTTCATCACAAAGGCAAAACCAGTGTTGCACTTATAAGGCTTGTTGTTAGCGGCTTGCTTTTAGCTATTAGCTATCGGCCAGCTGCCATAAGCATCCTTATAGGCTATAAATCTACGGGTAATTAGTACTACTCGGCTATGCTGTTACCAACTTTACACCTGTAGCCTATCAACGTGGTCATCTCCCACGACCCTTAAAAGATGTCTCATCTTGAGGCGAGTTTCACACTTATATGCTTTCAGTGTTTATCTCTTCCAAACATAGCTACTCAGCGGTGCACCTGGCGGTACAACTGATACACCAGAGGTTTGTTCAATTCGGTCCTCTCGTACTAGAATCAAGCCCTCTCAAACATCTAACGCCCGCAATAGATAGAGACCGAACTGTCTCACGACGTTCTGAACCCAGCTCGCGTGCCACTTTAATGGGCGAACAGCCCAACCCTTGGGACCTTCTCCAGCCCCAGGATGTGACGAGCCGACATCGAGGTGCCGAACCTCCCCGTCGATGTGAGCTCTTGGGGGAGACTAGCCTGTTATCCCCGGAGTACCTTTTATCCTATGAGCGATGGCCCTTCCATACGGAACCACCGGATCACTATGTCCTGCTTTCGCACCTGATCGACTTGTAGGTCTCACAGTCAAGCACCCTTATGCCATTACACTCTACGCACGGTTACCAAGCGTGCTGAGGGTACCTTTGAAAGCCTCCGTTACTCTTTTGGAGGCGACCACCCCAGTCAAACTACCCACCACGCAATGTCCTTCTTAAAGAAGTTAGGCTCCAAGTAAGTAAAGGGTGGTATTTCAACAGCGGCTCCACAAGCACTAGCGTGCCTGCTTCAAAGCCTCCCACCTATCCTACACATTACTTACTCAAAGTCAATACGAAGTTATAGTAAAGGTTCACAGGGTCTTTTCGTCCCATTGCGGGTAATCGGCATCTTCACCGATACTACAATTTCACCGAGCTCGTGGCTGAGACAGTGCCCAGATCGTTACACCATTCGTGCAGGTCGGAACTTACCCGACAAGGAATTTCGCTACCTTAGGACCGTTATAGTTACGGCCGCCGTTTACTGGGGCTTCAGTCAAACGCTTCGGTTACCCTAACGCCCTTCCTTAACCTTCCAGCACCGGGCAGGTGTCAGACCCTATACAGCATCTTTCGATTTAGCAGAGTCCTGTGTTTTTGATAAACAGTCGCCTGGGCCTCTTCACTGCGGCCACCATTGCTGATGGCGTCTCTTCTTCCGAAGTTACGAGACTATTTTGCCTAGTTCCTTAGCCACGACTCACTCGAGCACCTTAGGATTCTCTCCTCGACCACCTGTGTCGGTTTTGGTACGGGTTGCTTCACTTCGGCTTTTCTTGGAAGCACTTTCCCTACAGCAACTTCGCCCGAAGGCTAGGTCTTGACTATTCCGTCAGTCTTCAGTAAGTACGGCACTCCGTCCCCTTTTTAGTGTGAGCAAGTATGGGAATATTAACCCATTGTCCATCCACTTCCCCTTTCGGGTGCGCGTTAGGTCCCGACTAACCCTCAGCTGATTAGCATGGCTGAGGAAACCTTAGTCTTTCGGTGAGGGGGTTTCTCGCCCCCTTTATCGTTACTTATGCCTACATTTTCTTTTCTGTCCGCTCCACAATACCTCACGATACTGCTTCGGCGCAAACAGAATGCTCTCCTACCAGATGTATTAATACAAATCCATAGCTTCGGTAATATGTTTATGCCCGATTATTATCCATGCCGGACCGCTCGACTAGTGAGCTGTTACGCACTCTTTAAATGAATGGCTGCTTCCAAGCCAACATCCTAGCTGTCAATGCAGTCCAACCGCGTTGCTTCAACTTAACATATATTTGGGGACCTTAGCTGTTGGTCTGGGTTCTTTCCCTCTCGGAC
Source organism: Chryseobacterium salviniae (assembly GCF_035819015.1). Taxonomy (NCBI): domain Bacteria; kingdom Pseudomonadati; phylum Bacteroidota; class Flavobacteriia; order Flavobacteriales; family Weeksellaceae; genus Chryseobacterium; species Chryseobacterium salviniae. The sequence continues at coordinate 2,484 of NZ_JAYLAA010000079.1, forward strand.
ATGGACCTTAGCACCCATGCCCTCACTGCCGACCATCATTTATTAGCATTCGGAGTTTGTCAGGAATTGGTAGGCGATGAAACCCCCGCATCCAATCAGTAGCTCTACCTCTAATAAACTATAAATCGACGCTGCACCTAAATGCATTTCGGAGAGTACGAGCTATCTCCCAGTTTGATTGGCCTTTCACCCCTACCCACAGGTCATCCGAAGACTTTTCAACGTCAACCGGTTCGGTCCTCCACTTTGTGTTACCAAAGCTTCAACCTGCCCATGGGTAGATCACAAGGTTTCGCGTCTAATCCTACTAACTATACGCCCTATTCAGACTCGCTTTCGCTCCGGCTCCGGACCTGAAGTCCTTAACCTCGCTAGTAAAATTAACTCGTAGGCTCATTATGCAAAAGGCACGCCGTCACAGAATTTATCTGCTCCGACCGCTTGTAGGCGTACGGTTTCAGGTTCTATTTCACCCTTCTATTCGAAGTGCTTTTCACCTTTCCTTCACAGTACTTGTTCACTATCGGTCTTTCAGGAGTATTTAGCCTTGGAGGATGGTCCCCCCATATTCAGACAGGATTTCACGTGTCCCGCCCTACTCATTTATCATCTTAATATACCTTTCGATTACCGGGCTATCACCGTCTATGGCCGCACTTTCCAGTACGTTCTTCTAAATATATAAAGACTTTTGGGCTAATCCGCTTTCGCTCGCCACTACTTACGGAATCTCTTCGATTTCTTTTCCTCCGGGTACTTAGATGTTTCAGTTCTCCGGGTTTGCTCCTCTTGCGAGGTGACATGTCTTCAACATGCCGGGTTGCCCCATTCGGATATCTACGGATCTATTCGTGTGTGCCAATCCCCGTAGCTTTTCGCAGCTTACCACGTCCTTCGTCGCCTCTGAAAGCCTAGGCATCCGCCATACGCCCTTAACGATTTCTTTCCTATTTTTAGGTTACTCAAGCACTTATAAGTGCTCGGTTTTCTCTTTGTGATGTCTTTACCGTTAATGTCAATGATCTTAATGTCTTCTTTTCCGATTGATGAACAGATGTTGTTTTTGGCTCCATCCGTAACTTTTAAATCAATCTTCCAAAACTGTGGAGAATAAGGGAGTCGAACCCTTGACCTCCTGCGTGCAAGGCAGGCGCTCTAGCCAGCTGAGCTAATTCCCCCTCTAGGTGCTGTTGGCTTCTTGCTAATTGCTTTTGGCTTTTTGCCATCAGCTATAAGCCATTTGCCAGCCGCTTTAATTAGTAGTCTCGGGCAGGCTCGAACTGCCGACCTCTACATTATCAGTGTAGCGCTCTAACCAGCTGAGCTACGAGACTCTTTGTGTTCCGAGTTCCGTGTTTTTGGTTCCGGGTTATCCGTATCCATTAACTCGTACCCCGTCTCTCTGTTCCCTGATACTAATTTCTAGTGGGTTTTGTATTTTTTATATATTTTACAGGTAAAAAGTTGAAAGTAAGAGGTAAGAAGCTAAGCTTAATGCATGAACTTTTTTCCTTTAACTTTTATCTTTTAACTATAAAACCAACCAATAAAAAAACTAAAGCTTTACTTTGAGATAAGTACTTGTATCTTGCGATACTAATTTTGTTTATCGTCTAAAAGACGCTCTAAAATGAGATGTTCCAGCCGCACCTTCCGGTACGGCTACCTTGTTACGACTTAGCCCTAGTTACCTGTTTTACCCTAGGCAGCTCCTGTTACGGTCACCGACTTCAGGTACCCCAGACTTCCATGGCTTGACGGGCGGTGTGTACAAGGCCCGGGAACGTATTCACCGCGCCATGGCTGATGCGCGATTACTAGCGATTCCAGCTTCATAGAGTCGAGTTGCAGACTCCAATCCGAACTGAGACCGGCTTTCGAGATTTGCATCACATCGCTGTGTAGCGGCCCTCTGTACCGGCCATTGTATTACGTGTGTGGCCCAAGGCGTAAGGGCCGTGATGATTTGACGTCATCCCCACCTTCCTCTCTACTTGCGTAGGCAGTCTTACTAGAGTCCTCAACTTAATGGTAGCAACTAGTAACAGGGGTTGCGCTCGTTGCAGGACTTAACCTAACACCTCACGGCACGAGCTGACGACAACCATGCAGCACCTTGAAAATTGCCCGAAGGAAGGTCTATTTCTAAACCGGTCAATTCCCATTTAAGCCTTGGTAAGGTTCCTCGCGTATCATCGAATTAAACCACATAATCCACCGCTTGTGCGGGCCCCCGTCAATTCCTTTGAGTTTCAAACTTGCGTTCGTACTCCCCAGGTGGCTTACTTATCACTTTCGCTTAGTCTCTGAACCCGAAAGCCCAAAAACGAGTAAGCATCGTTTACAGCGTGGACTACCAGGGTATCTAATCCTGTTCGCTCCCCACGCTTTCGTCCATCAGCGTCAGTTAAGACATAGTGACCTGCCTTCGCAATTGGTGTTCTAAGTAATATCTATGCATTTCACCGCTACACTACTTATTCCAGCCACTTCTACCTTACTCAAGACATGCAGTATCAATGGCAGTTTCACAGTTGAGCTGTGAGATTTCACCACTGACTTACACATCCGCCTACGGACCCTTTAAACCCAATAAATCCGGATAACGCTTGCACCCTCCGTATTACCGCGGCTGCTGGCACGGAGTTAGCCGGTGCTTATTCGTACAGTACCTTCAGCTATCTACACGTAGATAGGTTTATCCCTGTACAAAAGAAGTTTACAACCCATAGGGCCGTCGTCCTTCACGCGGGATGGCTGGATCAGGCGCTAACCCATTGTCCAATATTCCTCACTGCTGCCTCCCGTAGGAGTCTGGTCCGTGTCTCAGTACCAGTGTGGGGGATCACCCTCTCAGGCCCCCTAAAGATCATCGACTTGGTGAGCCGTTACCTCACCAACTATCTAATCTTGCGCGTGCCCATCTTTATCCACCTCAGTTTTCAATTTTAAATGATGCCATCCAAAATATTATGGGGTATTAATCTTCCTTTCGAAAGGCTATCCCCCTGATAAAGGCAGGTTGCACACGTGTTCCGCACCCGTACGCCGCTCTCAAGATCCCGAAAGATCTCTACCGCTCAGCTTGCATGTGTTAGGCCTCCCGCTAGCGTTCATCCTGAGCCAGGATCAAACTCTCCATTGTATGTTTGTCTGTCTCTCTCAAAGTTTTTTAACGCTTTAGTTTTTCCTTACTTGGTTGTTATATTGTATGTCAATGATCTTCATTTCTTCCGCTTTCTTACGAAGCCTTCTTTCTGTCAGTGTATGCTCCGTATTTGCGAGTGCAAAAGTAAAAATTATTTTTGATTCAGCCAAATGTTCTGAAGAAAATTTTAAAGTTTTTTTAGTAACCTTAATCCTTCATCCCCTATTCTGCCAATCCAACTCCTGCGCCCCGTTTTACCGGACTGCAAAGATACTCATCTTTTTTTCACCCACAAGTTTTTTTATAAAAAAATTGTAAAAGTTTCTGACTGTACCCCATGTAAGAGTTTCTAATTTTACGCCTCCTAAAAGGCTTCCCTGCGCTACCTACTTCCTTGCGTTTTCAGTGGGGCAAAGATAAAAACTTTATCCGTTACAAAACAAGTTTATTTAACATAAAATTTACTTTTAGGTAATATTTAACCGTAACTCCCTGGGAGTACGATGGATTAATTTTATTAAAGAATAGGAAAAAGGAAAAAGGGAGAAGCGAAAGGTGTGAGGGAAGTCTGAGAGGGGAAGGAAGGGAAACCTTCAAGGTTTTGAAAACCTTGAAGGTTGGGCCGGGAAAAAGGGCTTTTGTTGTTCTTTATCGTCAAAGCGACCTCCACCCCAGCCCGGATCGAGCGGCGTGTATGAGCTCTTTTCCAGTAATGGGGTTTAGGGGGGGAACACGCCCCCAACCCCAAAAAAGAAAAAAAAAAAACGCGGGCACGCCGAAAACAGCACCCCCAAAAAAAAAAA
>NZ_JAYLAA010000080.1:0-3707 GCF_035819015.1 Chryseobacterium salviniae
CAGATCCYCCTGCTCYWCCTCCSACTCCCGCTGTATAATAAACATTGCTAATTCTCATAAATTTCTCTGCAAAATTATCACTTTGGCAACCATAAAAAGCAGCAACACTATTACTTGAGTCGAAATTCCAATTGATTTTAGACCAACCTTCTAAAGACATTTGACCTTTATCTATGGGATCTCCTGATTCATTTGAAAGATCATAAGGATTATTTGCATCATAGGATCCTACAGGTCCATCTGTGGAGGCGTGAGAAAATACACTCACTTCATATGTTTTTCCATATCCTTCTTTTTGTGCTGTTTTTAGATGCTTTGCAACTGTTTTAGATAAATTCCCTAAATTTCCATCAGTTATTTCTATAAGTTTATCATTAGGATAATTTTTGCGTATCTCTTTCATCCGTGTTTTAGCCGCATCTCGCATATCTGCACTATCCCCAATGTTTAATATAAATCTTACCCCTCCTTTTCTAGGAGGATCATCATTCATTAAATCATTCATTGTCATAAATTGATCAGGTTTCATTCCATCTGGATCAATAAACCTTATAGGATTATTAAATGCATAGTTATATGGTGAATGTCTTCTCATTTTCTCCGCCAGCGGATCCACAACACCCCAACGTCCAATATCCGGCATATAAAATCTTGCGCCGTAATCGTACATCCCAGTCTCCTGAAGCTCCTTACCGTTGTACTTATAATTGTATAATCCCGCTCACATTTTCCAAAACTTCCTACTCCGGATTTTCTCGCGCGAGGCTTTACACTGTGATCGTCTGCTCTCGCTCGCTTATTTCAAATATAAAAATTTAATTCAGTTGAAAAATAAAATTCCGTGTAGATTTTTATTTCAATTGAAGAAAATAAATTTTGGATTGCTTATAAATAGGGACTTAAAAGCGCGTCACAACTTTTTTTTGACAGCAATTATATTTTTGTCAAAAATTAAATATGAGGGTAAAATCTGCAAGTAACTCACTTCATTTTGTCAAAATAAGAGGCTTGACGATCTCTACCTTTGTTTTTATTAATTAAATTTTATTTGTTATGAAAATATTTACTAAACTTTTAAAATCAATAACACAATTTCTAAAAGCTTTAACTCCTTTTTTAGAAGTAGTAATCATTCTTTATCTTTTTATGGGTAAATAATTGTATTATTGTCGCTGTTGTTGTAGATGTGGACTTGTGGGAAAAACTGCGCCTGGATTCAGTCCGGATTTTTCCACAAATCCACATTTCTGTTCTTTTACCAACTTCATTTTCTACGGATAACTTTCAAAAGCGATGGCGCATTTTTCCTTGATTCGGGTGGTTGCAGCGGTGGAGAAAAAGGTATTTTTCGGAGCTGGGAAGATTCGGGGAAGCGTTGGCTAAAAGCGTTGGATTGTGCGGGCTTTGCCCAAACAAAAGGAAAGCATTTTACATAATCCCAAATTATAGGCAATGAGGGATTTGTGCGGAGTGGAGCAAAGCGCAACGGAGAACAACGTTTGGCGTTGGGTTTGCGTATAATTTTGATTATGTAATTTGCTGTGGCTGTTTTGGGTGGGAGAGTTGGAGGGGTTGAGCGTCGGAGAAAATGTCTTTTTTATTTGGAGGGCGGGATATTTAATTCAATGCAAGCGTTGGGCAATTCAAGGTTTAAGGTTCAAAATTCAAGGTTTTTTATTTAATTGGATGGAACTGATTAATCGCTGTTTGTAACGCATCAATCCCGGTTTCTCTGTATTTCTCGGTGGTGTCGGCGTGTTTGTGTCCTGCAAAATATTGTACTTTTCTTAAGTTTTCGCCCTGGTCTAATTTCAGTTTGATAACGCTTTGTCGGATTTTTACGCTTGTCAATTTCTTTGTAAAACCTTTCTGATAAGTTGATACAAGATAGTTGATGTCGTCTTTTGTAATTGCTGACCCAAGTTTATTCAGTAGAAAAAAAGAAGTTTTTTGCCTTTCTAATTTCTCTCTTTCTTCCTGTAAATATTGATAAAACAACAATATTTGTTCTGCTTTTAAATCTAAAATCCTACTGTTTGTAATTCCTGATTTCTGAACTTTTATTTTTGCATTTTGTAAATCTAAATCTTCGATTTTCAGTTTCTCAATATCTCCAACTAATAACGCCTGATTCACCAGTAAACTCATTATAATTTGGTTTCTTTTTTCCAATATCGGATATCGTTCTTCTCTTGGTTCTAAAAGCTTTTTTAATTCCTTTTCTGTCAGTAATTCCTGTAATTGTATCGGGTTTTCTTTGCCGTCTTTTATCCTGATATTTCCTGCAATATTTGTTTTTATCTTTCCTGTTTCTACTAAATAATCGTAGTATTTTTTTATCGCATAAACCGTTCTTTTTACGCTTTGTGGAGTATAGCTTTTTCTTAAGTATTCTACATATTCCATTAAATTCTGATAGCTCAGTTTCTCCGGATTTTTATAATGTTTTTTGAACTTTTCTATTTCGTAGAGATAGGTTTTTACAGTTCCTTCAGATAATTCATTTTTTAAAAAAGTTGTTAGTCCGTGGTTGTTAATTGATGGTTTCATTGCTACATTTTCACATTGGTAAATTGTTACATTGTATTGATTCTTGTATAAATCTGTGTTGTTCCTAAATATTCATGTCCTAAAAAATCCCGTACTTTCTCCAGCTCCATTCCCTGTTCTAATAACTGTGTCGCAATGGTATGCCGTAAACAGTGCAATGTAAATCCTTTGTTTTCCAATCCTGTTTTCCGGAGTAATTTTCTAAATTCTTCGTAAGGGTTTTGGGTGATCAGTTTTTCGTCCTGGTTCCGGGCTTTGGTTTCTAAAAATTTCTCAAGATCTTTTTTAACCTGTTTTGTAAAGGGGATTACTCTGCGCTTTTTGCCTTTTCCTTTTCTGATATACAGCAGATCATTTTCTAAATCTATATCGTTTATTTTCAGTTCTTTTGCTTCATTTCTTCTCAGTCCACACGCATAACATAGATGTAAAATAATTGCTTGCAGCTTACTGCTTTTAGCATATAGCTTTTTTATTTCTTCGTTTGTAAATACTTTTCTTTCTTCGGATTTTGGAGTTTTAATTTTCAGTTGGTAAGGATTGAGTTTTATGGTTCCGGTTCTTTGCAGATAATCAAAATAGAGTTTGATGGACAGTAAAATAGTGTGCAGATAATTGTCGCTTAAAGCCTTTTTAGTTCTCGGACTGATGACGGTTTTCAGATAGGAATAATAATCTAAAATGTCCTGTGTCTGGATTTCAAAATTTTCTTTCCGGATATATCTCAAAAACTTTGCAATCTGCTTTGGATAGGAGTTTATAACGGTTTTGCAATACCCTAAATTTTGTAGTTCTTTTCTAAATTGTAGTATATTTTCTTCATCCATTTGTATTAGTATGACGGTTTTGCTTTTGTGTTTTCTGTGGAAAATGGAAACAAACGATTTTTTACTATAACCTATTGATTTTCAACAACTCTTGTTTCCGTTTAGTTTCCGCTAGCTTCCGGACTTTGCAAGTCAGGCAATTATTTATTCTTTGTTTTTAAACGTTCTATAATTTTATGGAAGTGGTCTTTTAATTCCTGTCTGACTTTTCCGATATCGTCGCTGTAACCGATTTTATAGGTAAATCCTTTGTTTACAAAACCTTTCTGTTTCAGATATTCCAACCGTACCAATTCGTTCAGATAAAMCTGCAMTTGGCTTTTCTTACAA
>NZ_JAYLAA010000081.1:0-6285 GCF_035819015.1 Chryseobacterium salviniae
ATACAAGATAGTTGATGTCGTCTTTTGTAATTGCTGACCCAAGTTTATTCAGTAGAAAAAAAGAAGTTTTTTGCCTTTCTAATTTCTCTCTTTCTTCCTGTAAATATTGATAAAACAACAATATTTGTTCTGCTTTTAAATCTAAAATCCTACTGTTTGTAATTCCTGATTTCTGAACTTTTATTTTTGCATTTTGTAAATCTAAATCTTCGATTTTCAGTTTCTCAATATCTCCAACTAATAACGCCTGATTCACCAGTAAACTCATTATAATTTGGTTTCTTTTTTCCAATATCGGATATCGTTCTTCTCTTGGTTCTAAAAGCTTTTTTAATTCCTTTTCTGTCAGTAATTCCTGTAATTGTATCGGGTTTTCTTTGCCGTCTTTTATCCTGATATTTCCTGCAATATTTGTTTTTATCTTTCCTGTTTCTACTAAATAATCGTAGTATTTTTTTATCGCATAAACCGTTCTTTTTACGCTTTGTGGAGTATAGCTTTTTCTTAAGTATTCTACATATTCCATTAGATTCTGATAGCTCAGTTTCTCCGGATTTTTATTATGCTTTTTAAACTTTTCTATTTCGTAGAGATAGTTTTTTACAGTTCCTCCAGATAGTTCATTTTGCAGATAGTTTTCCAGTTCCATCATTGATTCTTGTGTAGATTTGAGTTGTTCCTAAATATTGATGTCCTAAAAAATCCCTCACTTTTTCAAGCTCCATTCCCTGTTCCAGAAGTTGTGTAGCAATTGTATGCCTTAAACAATGTAATGTAAATCCTTGATTATTCAACTCTGCTTTTTTGAGTAACTTTTTAAATTCTTCGTAGATTCTTGTTGCTGTAATGTTCAATAAATATTCTTTTCCTTCAGATGAAAAAATAAAGTCTTTAATATCTTTCTGAACTTGTTTTGTAAATGGAATAACTCTGCGCTTTTTACCTTTTCCTTTTTTGATGTAGAGTAGATTATTTTCTAAATCAATATCCTTAATCTTTAGTTCTGATGCTTCGCTTCTCCTCATTCCGCACGCATAACACAGATGTAATATGATGGTTTGTAATGATGTGCTTTTATTGTATAATCTTCTGATTTCTTCGTCTGTAAATACTTTTCTCTCTTCTGATTTCGGAGTTTTAATTTTCAGCTGGTAAGGATTGAGTTTTATGGTTCCGGATCTTTGTAAATATTCAAAGTAGAGTTTGATGGCCAATGCAATAGAGTGGAGATAGTTATCACTTAAAGCCTTTTTAGTTCTCGGGCTTATGACCGTTTTCAGATAACTGTAATACTCTAAAATGTCCTGGCTTTGTACTTCAAAATTTTCTTTCCGGATATATTTTAAAAACTTTGCAATCTGCTTTGGATAGGAGTTTATAACGGTTTTACAATACCCTAAATTCTGTAGTTCTTTTCTAAATTGTAGTATATTTTCTTCATCCATTTGTATTAGTATGACGGTTTTGCTTTTGTGTTTTCTGTGGAAAATGGAAACAAACGATTTTTTACTATAACCTATTGATTTTCAACAACTCTTGTTTCCGTTTAGTTTCCGCTAGCTTCCGGACTTTGCAAGTCAGGCAATTATTTATTCTTTGTTTTTAAACGTTCTATAATTTTATGGAAGTGGTCTTTTAATTCCTGTCTGACTTTTCCGATATCGTCGCTGTAACCGATTTTATAGGTAAATCCTTTGTTTACAAAACCTTTCTGTTTCAGATATTCCAACCGTACCAATTCGTTCAGATAAACCTGCAATTGGCTTTTCTTAAAACCTGTATATTCCATTGCTTCAAAACGATTAAATTCTCTCTGCTCAAAACGTTTCTTCAGCTTTTCTAAAAACTGTCTCAGACTTCCGTCCAGCTCGTCAATCTTCAAAATAATACTCTCAAAAAGTATCTCAATTCCCTGTTCCAGATCTTCGATTTCTGTAATTAATTTCCCGTCATCGGTCTGTTTTCTCTGATATTGATTTAGGATGGTGATTTGCTTGATAATACTTTGTACCATTTCGTTCAACCGCCTTTTATTCTTCACTTTATCGGGCAATTGCAGTTCCATTGCGTAAGGATTTACCACTTCATAACATTTCAGATTCTTGACTAATTTCTGTATAAAACTGATGGCTTTCTGCTCGTTGTCCCGGTGAATCATTCCTGCATTTTTCAGGTTCTGATAATCAATAATTTTCCTGGTCTGTTCCTCGCTTTCATTGATGGCGACAATAAAACTGCGGTTCATATTGTCCTCATACGTTTCGCCTTTTGTGGTGGCTGATAAACTTGAGAACTGACCTTTTACAATCTTATGACTGGATTTATTATTTCCTTTTTTATCTTTGATGGTTACGGAACTTCTCAATACCTGGTTCGATATAAATTCTCTTAAGGCATACAAAGCATCTTCTTTTAATCCGTCCAGATCTTCTATGATGATGATCTTCTGGAATAAATCGAACTCGCCCCAATTATATAAACTGGATTCTGTAATTCTTGTAAATCTCAGAACATCTTCCTGTGGCATTAAGTCTGCAATTCTTGAGATAATATGCGTTTTTCCGCTTCCGGAACTTCCCTGGACAATTCCGTGTAACGGACTTTTATTTAAGTAACTTATCGTAATTAAAAAGAGTAGAAGGCGGCTGTTTTCCTCCCCGATAATTCCGGCTTTTTCAATTAATTGGTTCAGGTTCTGAAGTAAATTTTTCTGCTCTAAAAAGTCGATTGCTGTTTTCGGTTCTGCTCTTGGTTCTGCTTCTGTAACTTTTATTGTTTCAGTTGAAAGAAAAATATCTTTTCTATTATTCAGTAATTCTACAAATATTGTTTCATCGTGTAACTGCAAAGTCTCATTTATATCATTGTTCGGCACTTCGACTACGCTCAGTGTGACAGATTTACATTCTTGTTTCAACAGTTCTGCATATTTCTTTACTGCTCCTTTTCCTGCTTTATCCTGGTCAAAACAGAAAATAATTTCTTCAAGTTCCGGAAGTTCTTTTATTGTGTTTAAAATCTCTTCATTCAATCCATTAGTTCCAAAACAGCTTATGAGACTGTAATTGTCTCTGATTTCTTTTATCTGAAGTAAACTCGCACAATCGATGATTGCTTCTGTAAGAATGAGTTTTTTAGTATCTGATTTTGGATAGTTTGGATAGATTCCGGAACGATTTTTCAGATAATAATGCTTGGCTTTATCATCGTTTAAAATACTTCTAAAGTATAATCCTGTAACTTCATTCTTCTGATTTCTCAGCGCAAAACAGATACACCATTTCGCAAAAGGACTATACCCTTTTTCTCCGGTTCTGCTGTTGATTTGTCCTTTATCCTGCAACAGTCCAACTTCTAAAGCCTGTCTCAATAGTTCTTCCGTTTTCCTTTCCCCGTGATGGAACTGACCAGAGTTATAGCCGATTTCTAAAATGCTATTATCCAGATTTCTCTTTTCCAAATATTTCTTTGCAGGCTTGCTGTTGCTTATCGCATTCCTAAAATATTGGAACATATTATTAAGGAACTTTTCTTTACTTATCTCTTGGTTTCCGGAACCTGGATTTAAAATCTCTTCAGCTTTTTTTATCGCTTCGTGCTTTGATAAATTTTCTTTGTGCATTATAAAATCGATCACATCCATACTTTTGCCGTGCGTTTTGCAATTACTGCTAAAACAATATGCTGTCTGCGTTTTGTAATAGATCTGCATTGATGGCGTTTTATCTTCGTGGAACGGACAGCACATTTTATTGTTCTTATCAGGTTTTAAACCGTAATAATGCAGAACATTTGCAATTGATAACTGGGATTTTATTTCTGTAATCTCCATAAATAGAGGGTTTAATTTATTTTGTGCCTATTTGTCTATTGCAAATCTATAAATTAATTTCCTTTTAGTCAAATAATTATTTTACTATTTGGATATTATTTGTTATTTATGGACTTTTTGGATATTTTTGTTTGTAAATATTCTGACAATGGATTTAGGACAAAATATAAAAGCACTAAGAGAACAAAAAGGACTTTTGCAAAAGCAAGTCGCTACAGAAATAGGTTTGGGGATTTCTCATTACAATAAGATTGAGAACGGACAACGTGAAGCTTCCGTTGAGATGCTTGATAAACTGGCTAAATTTTACGGTGTTTCCATTGACCAGATTGTACATCCGGATAATGAAGTTCCTACCGAAGTTGTGGTAGAAGATAAAACCCTGATAGAACAGGTAAGGTTAATAAATGGACTGGAAGAAAAAGATAAAAATGTAATCTTCGCTATGCTCGAAACAATGATTACCAAACAAAAATTTAAAGATTTCTTTAATAAAAATGTAGCCGCTTTATAAAACAAACCCACCGCAATTGCAGTGGGTTTGTTTTATCCGCTCAAAGTCACAGACTTTGCGCAGCGGGGGAAATGCTTACTACCAAAAAATTCAAAGACTTCTTTGATAAAAATATTGCTGCGCTATAAATACAAAACCCACCGCTTTGCGGTGGGTTTATTTTTTCTACCGGCACGAGCGGGACGCTCGCGCTAGCGAGGGGAAGGAAGTTTTTTTGTATCATATTTTGTTGAAGTTTCCGAAGAAAGATAAATAAAAAAAGCCACCAAATTCGATGGCATGATTTTAAATTTCTATTATTTCAATTTCTCCTAAAGGTTTTTTAGATTCTGTAAATAGAATCTTTTCTCCCACATGGAGCTTGTTTCCAAAGTAATCATCAGATATAAATTCAATTTCAACCTCAGTTTCTTCACCTGGATACACCATCTTTTTTTCAGAAGATAGCATAATTCTACCTGATACTAGACTTGTTGAATCAAAATCAAAGAGAGGTCTATACCCATTCTGAAATGGGGTTTCTCTACCTCCTTTATATAATAATAATTTTGCTCTAATTTTCATAATAATTTATTATTTAGCCACAGGGCTATATTTTAAAGCCTCTATACTMTTTATAGCTCGAAGTTGATTTGCAGGAATTGAAGTTGCAGGTAAACCATCAGCAGTAAAATTAGTAGCAGATTTCATAACTGCATTTGGAACTTGTACTCTTATAATTGTCATAGGCGTTTGATCCCAATTATACAACCATTTTCCAAATTGAGAAGCATTTGATGCACTATTTGTAAAAAGTTTACCTGTTTCGTATCCTGCGCTAGAAACTCTCAATGCCCCACTTGCAGAAATATCACTTAATTCAGCAGGTGATACAGCTCTATACAATGTAGTCCCTGTAATTCTTCCATAACCACCTGCTGCAAACCCACTTGCTACATCCCTCATTTGCTCAATATGACCACTATTCATTAGTCTAAAAGTTCTATCAAGTCGAGATTCTCCAGCATTATAGTTAGGATTATCACGATAAGCTCTATATTGTTCTAAAGGATTAGGGTTAGAACTTTCTGCCAAAAATGAATGCACACCTTCTGAAAACATACTATTTGTAGAACCCATAATAGTTGTTCCTCCTTCTGTAACTGTATCTGAACCTGTATCTAAAACAGTTCCTGAAGCATTAGAGACTGTACCATTGTCATGGAAAGTATATTGCGACAATACCCCTTCGCTATTACTTGTAGTAAGTGTACTACCTTCACCAAGATGTTGTGCTGATTCTCCATATTTACCAACTGCATCCGCCTGAGACTTTACAGATGCATCAAAAAATACCTGACTACCTCTTTTTATCCAATCTTCCCCTTGCATACCTGTTGGGTCTATAATGTTGATTGGATTGTTATAAGTATATCCATAGGGGTCTAAGGTTGTAGAACTTAAAGGGTCATGTGTTCCAAATCTCCCAATATCCGGCATATAGAATCTCGCCCCATAATCATACATTCCCGTCTCCTGCAGTTCTTTGCCGTTGTACTTATACTGATACGAAGGATTTCCTGCCAAAGCATTATACCCTTCATGCTTTAACCCAAAAGGATAATAGTTGTTTTCTTCAAGAACTTCTATTCCGCTGCCATTGTGGAAGTAGCTCACACGTACAGTACCTCAATGGTCAACATAGTGACAAATATACTTATTATTTTCAAAATATATTAAACCCACTACAAGTGCGGTGGGTCTTGATTAGTGTTCATAGATTACAATTTGCGAGATTAAGTTATTATTCTCCGTGTGTATATTTAATCACTTTTCTTGTCTTTACATTTACTTCTGCGTAAGCTACACCAGTGATTTCGTCTTTTGTATAAGATCCTTTTATTATGTATATGCGATCTTTTTTCTTTTGTCCTCTAAATGTTTTTTCTTTCTTTATTGT
>NZ_JAYLAA010000082.1:0-2051 GCF_035819015.1 Chryseobacterium salviniae
CTATAAAGCCACTCACAGCCAAACACTTCCTCTGACTGCCACTTTACGGTAACGCCTCTTTTTCCACAAGACATTTGTCCCGAAAGCTCGCAAGGTGCGGGATAAACAGTAACAAATTAATGTGTTTCAATTATGGAAAAACAGAGAAAAAAAATTTTGCTGGCAGCCGTGGCAATGCTGTCAGGAATTGGTGCGTTCGCACAGGGAAACGGTTCTGCGGGTATCAACGAGGCTACCCAAATGGTAACAAGTTATTTCGACCCCGCAACCCAATTAATCTACGCCATCGGTGCGGTGGTTGGGCTCATCGGAGGCGTAAGGTGTACAACAAATTCAGTTCCGGCGACCCTGATACGAGCAAGACCGCAGCTTCGTGGTTCGGTGCGTGTATCTTCCTGATTGTTGCCGCTACTATCCTGCGTTCATTCTTCCTTTAATCCGTTGCCTTATGAATTACAATATCAACAAAGGCATCGGCAGGACGGTGGAATTTAAAGGGCTGAAAGCGCAATACCTGTTCATTTTCGCAGGTGGGCTACTTGGTACGCTTATCCTCGTGATGATACTGTATATGGCAGGCGTAAACTCTTACATCTGCCTATTCCTCGGAGCAGGCGGTGCTTCGCTCATTATATGGCAGACCTTTTCGTTGAACAGGAAGTATGGCGAACACGGGCTGATGAAAATTGCAGCCAATAAAAGGCATCCCCGCTACATCATCTGCCGCAAGCCTGTACACCGCTATTTAAAATTCACACCTAAACAGAATGCCGTATGAGAAATGTAGCAAAGACCACCACACTGGAAAACAAATTTCCTTTGTTGGCAGTAGAGAACAACTGCATCTTATCCAAAGATGCGGACATTACCGCCTGCTTTGAAGTGCGTTTGCCGGAACTGTTCACGGTAGCTTCTGCGGAATACGAAGCCATTCACTCCGCCTGGCACAAGGCTATCAAAACCCTGCCTGATTTTACGGTCATTCACAAACAGGATTGGTACATCAAGGAAAGCTATGCGCCCGATTTGGCAATCGAAGACCAGAGCTTTTTATCAAAGTCCTATCAACGCCATTTCAACGAGCGACCGTTCCTGAACCACTATTGCTACCTGTTCCTGACAAAGACCACAAAGGAAAGAATGCGGATGCAAAGCAACTTCAGTTCGCTTTGCAAGGGTACGCTGATACCAAAGGAAATCAGGAACAAGGAAACGATACACCGCTTTATGGAGGCGGTCGCCCAGTTTGAGCGCATCGTGAACGATAGCGGTTTTGTGAGCCTGCGGCGTTTGACCGAAGAGGACATTATCGGAACGGACGATACACAGGGATTACTGGAACAGTACCTCACTTTATCGAGGGGAGCCGGAACACCAATGCAGGACATCGCACTCGGAAACGAAGAGGTGCGCATCGGTAACAAAAGGTTAAGCCTGCATACCCTTTCAGATACGGACGACCTGCCCGGAACGGTATCGGCAGATACCCGTTTTGAAAAGCTATCTACCGACCGTAGCGACTGCCGCCTGTCATTCGCCGCACCCGTGGGCTTGCTGTTAAGCTGTAACCACATTTACAACCAGTACATTTTTTTGGATAACAGCGAAGACAACCTGCAAAAGTTTGAGAAGTCCGCAAGGAATATGCACTCACTGGCGAGGTACAGCCGTGCCAACCAAATCAACAAAGAGTGGATAGAAAAGTACCTGAACGAAGCCCACAGCTTCGGGCTGTCCTCAATCCGTGCGCACTTCAACATTATGGCGTGGTCGGAAGACCCTGCGGAACTGAAGCAGCTAAAGAACGATTGCGGTAGTGCGTTGGCACTGATGGAGTGTAAGCCTCGGCACAACACTACGGATGTAGCCACTTTGTATTGGGCAGGAATGCCCGGCAATGCGGGCGACTTCCCCAGTGAGGAAAGTTTTTACACTTTTATCGAACCTGCACTGTGCTTCTTTACGGAAGAAACCAACTACCACAATTCGCCCTCACCGTTCGGTATCAAGATGGCTGACAGGCTTACAGGAAAACCTATCCATTTGGATAT
>NZ_JAYLAA010000083.1:0-2120 GCF_035819015.1 Chryseobacterium salviniae
TTTATGAGAATTAGCAATGTTTATTATACAGCTGGAGTAGGAGGAAGAGCAGGAGGATCTGAGTCTATATCAGGAGCATTTGATGGAACAGTAATAAACTTTATAATTCCAAATTCAAATGTTTATATGAGATCACAAACAGATGGAAAAGTTGATCCATTAACAGTTTATCGAAGAGGGTATACTGAAACTGTGGGTGGTAGGAGATATTTAAAACCAATTGAATATTATAGAAATGCAACCGTTCCTTCAAAATAATTATTGTATGAAAAATATAGCAAATTGGGTTATTGGTTTTTGTGTCTATTTGTTTTCCACTATTTTTTATCAGAAATTTTTTGGAGAGGAACCTTTTAATAATTCTTTTTCAATTGGTTTTCCAAGGTTTTACTATGAATTTTATTCAAGTGACTGTGTTAAATTAAACGGAAACAATTTCATAAACCTATTATTAAATATTGTCATATATGCACTTATTTTTTTAGTTTATATAAAAATATTAAGGAAAGAAAAAAATAACTGATTCCCCGCTGCGCAAAGTCTCCTGACTTTGAGTAGATAAATAAAAACCCACTGCAATTGCGGTGGGTTTTGTATTTTATAAAATGCTTTGAATTTTTCTTTTAGCGATAAAAGCGTCAATGACTGAAAAGATATGATTGCGGTCTTCAGGTTCAAATTTTGAGACCTCCAAAATACGGCTACTTGTATTTTTATCAATCTGCACATCTTCTTTTCCGGTAAGGTAATCCAAAGACACGTCCAAAATATCTGCAATCTTGCGAGCAATATCTATCGAGGGATAAACTTCGTTCCTCTCGTATCTTCCCAACACGTTTTTATGAATCCCCAATTGACTTGCCAAGTCGGTTTGGGAAATCCCTTTTTGTTTTCTAAGTTCTGAAACTATACTTCCGAAATCCATAATAAAGAAACTTTATAGGTTTAAAAAACCTTGTTTACTATTGAAATGTAAATATATGAAAACAAAATCGGTTCTTCAAAACTTAAAAAGCTTGCAAAATAAAACTAAAATGGTATCTTAGCACCGAAATAGTTGTCAAAAAATATTTTAAACTTTTTTATTCTATGGAAATCTCCGCAATCAAAAGCCAGTTATCTATCTCAACGGTTCTGCATTATTACGGTTTAAAACCTGATAAGAACAATACAATGTGCTGTCCGTTCCACGAAGATAAAACGCCATCAATGCAGATCTATTACAAAACGCAGACAGCTTACTGTTTTTCTTCCAACTGCAAAACGCACGGTAAAAGTATGGATGTGATCGATTTTATAATGCACAAAGAAAATTTATCAAAGCACGAAGCGATAAAAAAAGCTGAAGAGATTTTAAATCCAGGTTCCGGAAACCAAGAGATAAGTAAAGAAAAGTTCCTTAATAATATGTTCCAATATTTTAGGAATGCGATAAGCAACAGCAAGCCTGCAAAGAAATATTTGGAAAAGAGAAATCTGGATAATAGCATTTTAGAAATCGGCTATAACTCTGGTCAGTTCCATCACGGGGAAAGGAAAACGGAAGAACTATTGAGACAGGCTTTAGAAGTTGGACTGTTGCAGGATAAAGGACAAATCAACAGCAGAACCGGAGAAAAAGGGTATAGTCCTTTTGCGAAATGGTGTATCTGTTTTGCGCTGAGAAATCAGAAGAATGAAGTTACAGGATTATACTTTAGAAGTATTTTAAACGATGATAAAGCCAAGCATTATTATCTGAAAAATCGTTCCGGAATCTATCCAAACTATCCAAAATCAGATACTAAAAAACTCATTCTTACAGAAGCAATCATCGATTGTGCGAGTTTACTTCAGATAAAAGAAATCAGAGACAATTACAGTCTCATAAGCTGTTTTGGAACTAATGGATTGAATGAAGAGATTTTAAACACAATAAAAGAACTTCCGGAACTTGAAGAAATTATTTTCTGTTTTGACCAGGATAAAGCAGGAAAAGGAGCAGTAAAGAAATATGCAGAACTGTTGAAACAAGAATGTAAATCTGTCACACTGAGCGTAGTCGAAGTGCCGAACAATGATATAAATGAGACTTTGCAGTTACACGATGAAACAATATTTGTAGAATTACTGAATAATAG
>NZ_JAYLAA010000084.1:0-1511 GCF_035819015.1 Chryseobacterium salviniae
AATTGGATTTATCTGAACTAAACTTGCACACTCGATAMTGGCTTCCGTTAATATCAGTTTTTTGGTGTCTTTTTTTGGATATCCCGGATAAATTCCGGAGCGGTTCTTCAGATAAAAATGGCGGGATGTTCCCGCAGCCAATTTATTATCGTTAGGCTCTAAAATGCTTCTTCCGTAAATGCTTACAATTTCATTATCTCTGTTTTTTAAAGGAAAAATAATACACTTATTGGCAAAAACCTGATACGCTTTTTCTTTGGTTCTGTTGTTGACGAGTCCTTTGTCTAATAGTAATCCTATTTCTAAAGCATTGTTTATCAGTTCTCCGGTTTTTCTTTCCCCATGATGGAACTGCCCCGAGTTGTAGCCGATTTCTAAAATGCTATTATCCAGATTTCTCTTTTCCAAATATTCCTTTGCAGGCTTGCTGTTGCTTATCGCATTCCTAAAATATTGGAACATATTATTAAGGAACTTTTCTTTACTTATCTCTTGGTTTCCGGAACCTGGATTTAAAATCTCTTCAGCTTTTTTTATCGCTTCGTGCTTTGATAAATTTTCTTTGTGCATTATAAAATCGATCACATCCATACTTTTACCGTGCGTTTTGCAGTTGGAAGAAAAACAGTAAGCTGTCTGCGTTTTGTAATAGATCTGCATTGATGGCGTTTTATCTTCGTGGAACGGACAGCACATTGTATTGTTCTTATCAGGTT
The DNA here is from genome assembly GCF_035819015.1 of Chryseobacterium salviniae. Taxonomy (NCBI): domain Bacteria; kingdom Pseudomonadati; phylum Bacteroidota; class Flavobacteriia; order Flavobacteriales; family Weeksellaceae; genus Chryseobacterium; species Chryseobacterium salviniae. The sequence goes on from NZ_JAYLAA010000084.1 coordinate 717, forward strand.
TTAAACCGTAATAATGCAGAACCGTTGAGATAGATAACTGGCTTTTGATTGCGGAGATTTCCATAGAATAAAAAAGTTTAAAATATTTTTTGACAACTATTTCGGTGCTAAGATACCATTTTAGTTTTATTTTGCAAGCTTTTTAAGTTTTGAAGAACCGATTTTGTTTTCATATATTTACATTTCAATAGTAAACAAGGTTTTTTAAACCTATAAAGTTTCTTTATTATGGATTTCGGAAGTATAGTTTCAGAACTTAGAAAACAAAAAGGGATTTCCCAAACCGACTTGGCAAGTCAATTGGGGATTCATAAAAACGTGTTGGGAAGATACGAGAGGAACGAAGTTTATCCCTCGATAGATATTGCTCGCAAGATTGCAGATATTTTGGACGTGTCTTTGGATTACCTTACCGGAAAAGAAGATGTGCAGATTGATAAAAATACAAGTAGCCGTATTTTGGAGGTCTCAAAATTTGAACCTGAAGACCGCAATCATATCTTTTCAGTCATTGACGCTTTTATCGCTAAAAGAAAAATTCAAAGCATTTTATAAAATACAATATCCAGTAAAAATACATCAAAGATTAATAACAGGGAAAACGATTGTAAGTAAAGTCTTTACAATCGTTTTTTGATTTTTTGGTAATGAGGTAAAAAGCAGAAAAAAGCGAGGTTAGGCAAAAGTAATGTTACTAAAACGGTACTTTTAAATATAGTAAAAAATTATTTTAAGATAATGTATTTGAGTTTTTTGAATGGTTTTTCATATTGCTGCGTGGCTCAGATAAGTTTA
>NZ_JAYLAA010000085.1:0-1135 GCF_035819015.1 Chryseobacterium salviniae
CCGATATCCGGCATATAGAATCTCGCACCATAATCATACATTCCCGTCTCCTGCAGCTCCTTGCCGTTGTACTTATACTGATACGCATTATCAAAACTATAATATTGTGCATTATGCATCAACCCAAAAGGATAATAATTGTTTACCCCCTCTGCTTCGCCGGGTGTAATATAGTTGTTGCATGCCATACTGCCATCGGGAAACGTCTGGCAATTTTCAATCACAATATCTCCTGTTACAATACCATCTCCATTAGCATCACTATAGCTTAAACGTATGTTCCCCAAATGATCCGTAAAATTATAATAATACTTATTCCTTAAAGCATCAAAATATCCTTCCGGATTTGGAATAATTCTCAATTTTATTTCTGTTGGCTCAGAAGTGTCAATATAACCATCCGTTTCACTTGGGTAGGTAGATTTATACTGGAAGCCATCCAGGTAATCCGTCTGCAAACCTCCAAAGAGCTTCTTCACTTTCACCCCGTCTGCACGGTATACATAATCTGTTACCTGAACATTCTGAGTGATCTTCTTTGGTAAATTTAAATAATTATATTGAATGGATGAAATATTTTTATCCGGAAAAGAAGTCATATTCCCGTTGTCGTCATACCCGATATTGGTTGGAGTAGCTTTATAAGGGAATCCCTGTCCGATGGTAACAGCATCTTTCACCTTCTGCAACCTGTTGCTCATATTGCTGTTTTCGTAATCATAGGTAAGATTATCGATCAACAGGGCAGTTGCCCCCATTCTTTGGGCGGTTCTTTTAATGGTTTTAATGTTTCCGTTCAGGTCATAGGTTGCTTTTTCGTAATATTCCCTCAGAGAAGGATTGGTTTCGTTCTGATAAAATCCTGCCGATAAACGGTTAAGACCATCATATACATATCCGTATCTTTTCAGGGACTCGTTGGCGCTTACTCCTGTTTTCCAGTCTACTTCGGCAATATTTCCGTTGTATTTGGGAAGAACCTGTAAAGAGGTGTCTGATGTATCGGGTGTTTGCAGTCCTTCCACTTGAGTATACTAGATTTTATATCAGAAAAGATCACCTCCCAGATTATTCGGAGCGTTAATCCCGATCATCCATCCCCGCAGGTTATAGGTCTAATCTACAGATGTCTCTT
>NZ_JAYLAA010000086.1:0-2254 GCF_035819015.1 Chryseobacterium salviniae
TTAACCAGAACATTCATTATTACGCAGCCTGCCAGTGCAGTAAGCGGGACCCAGTTCGTAAAAACCGTAGTATGTAACGGCGCTTCCAATGGAGCAATCAATTTAACACCAACTGGAGGAACAGCACCTTACACCTTTAACTGGGGTGGCGGAATCACAACCGAAGACAGAACAGGGTTAGCAGCTGGAACGTACACCGTAACCATCACGGATGCAAACGGATGTACAGGAACAGTTAACGCAACAGTAACGCAGCCTGCCAGCGCAGTAAGCGGAACTACAGTAGTAACCAACGTGGCATGTAACGGCGCTTCCAATGGAGCAATTAATTTAACACCAACTGGTGGAACAGCACCTTACACCTTCAACTGGGGTGGTGGAATCACAACCGAAGACAGAACAGGGTTAGCAGCTGGAACGTACACCGTAACCATCACTGATGCAAACGGATGTACAGGAACAGTTAACGCAACAGTAACGCAGCCTGCCAGTGCAGTAAGCGGTACAACGGTAGTAACCAATGTAGCATGTAACGGCGCTTCCAATGGAGCAATCAATTTAACACCAACTGGCGGAACAGCACCTTACACCTTTAACTGGGGTGGCGGAATCACAACCGAAGACAGAACAGGGTTAGCAGCTGGAACGTACACCGTAACCATCACGGATGCAAACGGATGTACAGGAACAGTTAACGCAACAGTAACGCAGCCTGCCAGTGCAGTAAGCGGTACAACGGTAGTAACGAATGTAGCATGTAACGGCGCTTCCAATGGTGCGATCAATTTAACACCAGCAGGAGGAACAGCACCTTACACCTTTAACTGGGGTGGCGGAATCACAACCGAAGACAGAACAGGGTTAGCAGCTGGAACGTACACCGTAACCATCACGGATGCAAACGGATGTACCGCAACAGTAAGCAGAACGGTAACACAGCCTACGGCTCTAAGTGCGACTACTTCCCAAACGAATATCGCATGTAATGGCGGATCTACAGGAGTAGCAACTGTTAACGTTTCAGGAGGAACAGCACCTTACACGTATTCATGGTCTCCATCAGGAGGAACTGCAGCAACGGCTACAGGACTATCCGCCGGAACCTATACTGTGACTGTTACAGATGCCAATGCATGTACATTAACCAGAACATTCACTATTACGCAGCCTGCCAGCGCAGTAAGCGGCACAACGGTAGTAACGAATGTAGCATGTAACGGCGCTTCCAATGGTGCGATCAATTTAACACCAGCAGGAGGAACAGCACCTTACACCTTTAACTGGGGTGGCGGAATCACAACCGAAGACAGAACAGGGTTAGCAGCTGGAACGTACACCGTAACCATCACGGATGCAAACGGATGTACCGCAACAGTTAACGCCACAGTAACGCAGCCTACGGCTCTAAGTGCGACTACTTCCCAGACGAATATCGCATGTAATGGCGGATCTACAGGAGTAGCAACTGTTAACGTTTCAGGAGGAACAGCACCTTACACGTATTCATGGTCTCCATCAGGAGGAACTGCAGCAACGGCTACAGGACTATCCGCCGGAACCTATACTGTGACTGTTACAGATGCCAATGCATGTACATTAACCAGAACATTCATTATTACGCAGCCTGCCAGTGCAGTAAGCGGGACAACGGTAGTAACCAACGTAGTATGTAACGGCGCTTCCAATGGAGCAATCAATTTAACACCAGCAGGAGGAACAGCACCTTACACCTTTAACTGGGGTGGCGGAATCACAACCGAAGACAGAACAGGGTTAGCAGCTGGAACGTACACCGTAACCATCACGGATGCAAACGGATGTACAGGAACAGTTAACGCAACAGTAACGCAGCCTGCCAGCGCAGTAAGCGGTACATCGGTAGTTACCAAGGTTTCATTGAACGGTGCTTCCATGGGATCAATCACATTAACACAACCTCGCGGAACAGCACCTTACACCTTTAACTGGGGTGGCGGAATCACAACCGAAGACAGAACAGGGTTAGCAGCTGCAACGTAAACCGTAACATGCACTGTTGAATACGTATGTACCGCAACAGTTAACGCCACAGTAACGCAGCCTACGGCTCTAAGTGCGACTACTTCCCAGACGAATATCGCATGTAATGGCGGATCTACAGGAGTAGCAACTGTTAACGTTTCAGGCGGAACAGCACCTTATACATATTCATGGTCTCCATCAGGAGGAACTGCAGCAACGGCTACAGGACTATCTGCCGGAACCTATACATGTA
>NZ_JAYLAA010000087.1:0-1260 GCF_035819015.1 Chryseobacterium salviniae
TAGAAACAATAATGAATGCCACTTTTTBTGGGWCAATCTATTTTTGAAAAAAAACATTGAAGTTGTTTAAACTTTTAATTTTTTGATTAGTTTAAGAGAAAACGCCAAAAAGTGCATATTCTTCCAGGTAATATCCAGTGTTTCAAATCTTATCAGCAAAGCCTTGAAGCCGTCTAACCATGCATTTGCCTGCTCTATTTTAAATCTGTTTTCGTACAGCTTTTCATCAAAATAATGATCATTATCTACTGTTTTTTCATTCCGGGGATTGGTTTTGATGTTGCCTGTTATTTCCTCAATTTGTAAGTTCTGTCTTTAACTTTCACTGTCAAATCCCGAATCTGCATTCAAAAAAAGTCCCTTATGAGAAATTTCCGCTTCCGACAAAATTTCAATAATCTCGCCCATAACATCTTCTATTTCATATAAATCGTGATGATTTCCGCTTCTGGGATTTCCCATCGAAAGCAATTGACCACGATTGTCGCAAAGAAAAATCATGTTGCTGGTTTTCGCAGATTTCCTGCTTTGATACCCTGTGGATTCGCCGCCCATTCTGCAACGGGTCTGGCTTCCGTCGAGTTGAACACAAGACATATCCAGCAACCGCCTGTTACGATTCAAAAGATGAACCCAAATATTCCTGAAACTGCCATCCTTGCTCCATTTATTAAAAAAATAATACACATTTTGCCAGCTTATCTTTTCTTCCCCAAAATAGTCTTTTAAAGAAATCTCACGCCACTGGCAACCGGTTTTCAGCCGTTTTATAATGGTCTGGATTATTTTTACCACGTCAAACTTTGTAGAAAATCCCCTTTTTCCTTTGCTTAAATGGGGTAAAATCCATTTCTCTATTTTATCTTTGCTGATGAGTTCCAGATTATTAGTTTTTTTAATTGCAATCCAAAATTGCTAATTTTCTCGGAACTTTTTTTCTAAAATAAGTTTAAACAGCTTCAATACTTATTCCTTAAAGCATCAAAATATCCTTCCGGATTTGGAATAATTCTCAATTTTATTTCTGTTGGCTCAGAAGTGTCAATATAACCATCCGTTTCACTTGGGTAGGTAGATTTATACTGGAAGCCATCCAGGTAATCCGTCTGCAAACCTCCAAAGAGCTTCTTCACTTTCACCCCGTCTGCACGGTATACATAATCTGTTGCTACAGAGTTTTGAGTGATCTTCTTTGGTAAATTTAAATAATTATATTGAATGGATGAAATATTTTTATCCGGAAAAGAAGTCATATTCCCG
>NZ_JAYLAA010000088.1:0-2806 GCF_035819015.1 Chryseobacterium salviniae
CAGAAAGTTAGGAAAGATTTAAAGGAAGCTTTTACAAAGCAACTAGAAGAACTAAAGAAGAAAAAATAAATTGCCTCACCTACAAGGTGCGAACGCAAGCGAACGCTAAACGGAAGCAAAACGAACGCTAGATTACTGACAAAGCACGATGAATAAAGAAAAGTTGGTTATTGTTCGGAAAAATTGAAAATATTGAGTAAGCAAAACAATCATACTAATACAAATGGATGAAGAAAATATACTACAATTTAGAAAAGAACTACAAAATTTAGGGTATTGCAAAACCGTTATAAACTCCTATCCAAAGCAGATTGCAAAGTTTTTGAGATATATCCGGAAAGAAAATTTTGAAATCCAGACACAGGACATTTTAGATTATTATTCCTATCTGAAAACCGTCATCAGTCCGAGAACTAAAAAGGCTTTAAGCGACAATTATCTGCACACTATTTTACTGTCCATCAAACTCTATTTTGATTATCTGCAAAGAACCGGAACCATAAAACTCAATCCTTACCAACTGAAAATTAAAACTCCAAAATCCGAAGAAAGAAAAGTATTTACAAACGAAGAAATAAAAAAGCTATATGCTAAAAGCAGTAAGCTGCAAGCAATTATTTTACATCTATGTTATGCGTGTGGACTGAGAAGAAATGAAGCAAAAGAACTGAAAATAAACGATATAGATTTAGAAAATGATCTGCTGTATATCAGAAAAGGAAAAGGCAAAAAGCGCAGAGTAATCCCCTTTACAAAACAGGTTAAAAAAGATCTTGAGAAATTTTTAGAAACCAAAGCCCGGAACCAGGACGAAAAACTGATCACCCAAAACCCTTACGAAGAATTTAGAAAATTACTCCGGAAAACAGGATTGGAAAACAAAGGATTTACATTGCACTGTTTACGGCATACCATTGCGACACAGTTATTAGAACAGGGAATGGAGCTGGAGAAAGTACGGGATTTTTTAGGACATGAATATTTAGGAACAACACAGATTTATACAAGAATCAATACAATGTAACAATTTACCAATGTGAAAATGTAGCAATGAAACCATCAATTAACAACCACGGACTAACAACTTTTTTAAAAAATGAATTATCTGCACACTATTTTACTGTCCATCAAACTCTATTTTGATTATCTGCAAAGAACCGGACCCATAAAACTCAATCCTGTCCAACTGAAAATTAAATCTCCAATATCCGAAGAAAGAAAAGTCTGTACAAACGAAGAATTAAAAAAGCTCTATGCTAAAAGCAGGACGCTGCAAGCCATTATTTTACATCTATGTTATGCGTGTGGACTGAGAAGAAATGAACCACAAGAACCGAAAATAAACGATATACATATAGAAACACATCTGCCCTATAACACAAACGAAAACGCAAACACCGCAGAGTAATCCCCTTTACAAAACAGGTTAAAAAAGATCTTGAGAAATTTTTAGAAACCAAAGCCCGGAACCAGGACGAAAAACTGATCACCCAAAACCCTTACGAAGAATTTAGAAAATTACTCCGGAAAACAGGATTGGAAAACAAAGGATTTACATTGCACTGTTTACGGCATACCATTGCGACACAGTTATTAGAACAGGGAATGGAGCTGGAGAAAGTACGGGATTTTTTAGGACATGAATATTTAGGAACAACACAGATTTATACAAGAATCAATACAATGTAACAATTTACCAATGTGAAAATGTAGCAATGAAACCATCAATTAACAACCACGGACTAACAACTTTTTTAAAAAATGAATTATCTGAAGGAACTGTAAAAACCTATCTCTACGAAATAGAAAAGTTCAAAAAACATTATAAAAATCCGGAGAAACTGAGCTATCAGAATTTAATGGAATATGTAGAATACTTAAGAAAAAGCTATACTCCACAAAGCGTAAAAAGAACGGTTTATGCGATAAAAAAATACTACGATTATTTAGTAGAAACAGGAAAGATAAAAACAAATATTGCAGGAAATATCAGGATAAAAGACGGCAAAGAGAATCCAATCCAATTACAGGAACTGCTCACAGAAAAAGAACTGCAAAAGCTTTTAGAACCGAGAAAAGAACGGTATCCGATATTAGAAAAAAGAAACCAAATCATAATGAGTTTACTGGTAAATCAAGCGTTATTAGTTGGAGATATTGAGAAACTGAAAATCGAAGATTTAGATTTAAAAAATGCAAAAATAAAAGTTCAAAAATCAGGAATTACCAACGAAAGAATATTAGATTTAAAAGCAGAACAAATATTGTTGTTTTATCAATATTTACAGGAAGAAAGAGAGAAATTAGAAAGGCAAAAAACTTCTTTTTTTCTACTGAATAAACTTGGGTCAGCAATTACAAAAGACGACATCAACTATCTTGTATCAACTTATCAGAAAGGTTTTACAAAGAAATTGACAAGCGTAAAAATCCGACAAAGCGTTATCAAACTGAAATTAGACCAGGGCGAAAACTTAAGAAAAGTACAATATTTTGCAGGACACAAACACGCCGACACCACCGAGAAATACAGAGAAACCGGGATTGATGCGTTACAAACAGCGATTAATCAGTTCCATCCAATTAAATAAAAAACCTTGAATTTTGAACCTTAAACCTTGAATTGCCCAACGCTTGCATTGAATTAAATATCCCGCCCTCCAAATAAAAAAGACATTTTCTCCGACGCTCAAACCCTCCAACTCTCCCACCCAAAACAGCCACAGCAAATTACATAATCAAAATTATACGCAAAGCAGCCGCAAAACGTTGTTCTCCGTTCCGCTGAAGCTTCACTGCGCACAAA
>NZ_JAYLAA010000089.1:0-903 GCF_035819015.1 Chryseobacterium salviniae
ATACAATATTTTTCTCCGCAATTTCTAACAGGTTGCTGCTTAGGCTCACTCACCACCGCCGGGCTTCTGCCTTCCGGTTTCGGCAGGGTTGGCGGCTGGTTTTTTTTGATGGTTCCTTTGCTTTCGCTCCAATCCCAAAGTTCCAGAAATTGATCTGCAATGCTTTCTAAAATTCCTTTTTCTTCTTTTTTAGATTTAGGCTTCTGTTCTGCGGGTGAGCCTTTGGCTTTGGCAGGTATTGATGAGGTTTTTGATTTCGGAGTTTGAGGAAAAGGATTATTCACCTCGACATTATCCGTTGCATGTTTTTTATGGAAATAGTATTCTACCGTTACATAAAACTCTAATTGTTTAGGATCTGCTTCGCCCTGCATGGCTTTCTGCATTAAGGCTTTCGACAGGAGAAATTCGGTAACGGCGATGCCGTTGTGGTCTACTTTCGTTTTTTGTGTGGCAATGGGCGTATTGCTTTTGCTATGTCCGCCACCTTTAGCATCATCTTCCCAAAGGGTAAAAACAAGTTCTTTATTAAACAGGGTTCACCGCATAAGCTCTTGCACGGAGCTTTTCCATGAAGCTGAAGTTAGTTCCTCTGGAATCATCCACATAAAACAGCTCAACCTTACTTATTCTCGGTATTTTGTCGCGTTTTGGGGTAATCATTAATCCGCCTCCTTCAGGCTTATAAAGATAAGCTTCCAAGCGGAAGGTATGCCCTAATGCTTTTTCACCAAATGTGAAATCACCGGTTCCTTTTTTCTTAATGTTGGTGGTGGTAAATTTCCCGTTGCTTCTTTTTATGAAGAGTTCCCAGGTTACTTTTGTAGGATTTCTTTCGGTTTTTGGTGTATCTTCTATAGATATTAATTTTCATATTATTTTACTTTCTTTAAAGGCATTTCG
>NZ_JAYLAA010000090.1:0-1544 GCF_035819015.1 Chryseobacterium salviniae
ATATGAATAAAATTTATTCCGGAGCAATTTTTCTATGCTCCGTTCTGGGCTTTTCTGCCCAGGAAGTAGTCTGGCAGAAAGACATTAAATCCTCCACCCAGGATTTCCTTTCCCAGGTTACCACGACCATTGACCAGCAATATCTGATAACCGGCAGTTCTATCCAGACCGGAAATAGCATGTCCAAAGCCGGAGGCAAAAGCCATTTGCCAGCAGCCAGCAGCCAGCAGCCCAACAACGGTTACGACTTTCATCTCATAAAGCTCAACCAGCAGGGCGAAGAAGTCTGGGAAAAATATTTCTCGGGGCAGAACCATGATTTTCTGTCTGCAACAGTGAATACACAAGATGGTGGATTTGTTTTGGCCGGAACGTCATTCAGCGGAAAAGGGCTGGATAAAAAAGATAATTCCAAAGGCGGAAGTGATTTTTGGCTGATCAGAATTAATGAATTCGGGGATGAATTGTGGCAGAAAACCGTTGGCGGGGCTTCGGATGAAGAAGCCAGGGCGGTGATCCAGACGACCGATTTGGGATTCTTTGTGGCAGGAAATGTACAAAATTCTTCACAAGGTTACGGGTCCAAAGATGTTTTGGTCGTTAAATTAGATAAAAACGGAAAAGAATTATCCCAATTGGTATTGGGCGGAAAAGGATTAGATGAAGTAGAAAAAATGATTCCTACAAAGGACGGTGGTGCTTTGCTCGGGGCGTATTCCAGAAGTAAATCCTCCCCCAGCTCTTCCAAAGCCGGAGGCAAAAGCCATTTGCCAGCAGCCAGCAGCCAGCAGCCCAACAACGGTTACGACTTTCATCTCATAAAGCTCAACCAGCAGGGCGAAGAAGCCTGGGAAAAATATTTCTCGGGGCAGAACCATGATTTTCTGTCTGCAACAGTGAATACACAAGAAGGAGGTTTCCTTCTGGCCGGAACGTCATTCAGCGGAAAAGGGCTGGATAAAAAAGACGATTCCAAAGGCGGAAGTGATTTTTGGCTGATCAGAATTAATGAATTCGGGGATGAATTGTGGCAGAAAACCATTGGCGGGGCTTCGGATGAAGAAGCCAGGGCGGTGATCCAGACGACCGATTTGGGATTCTTTGTGGCAGGAAATGTACACAAGTCCTCACACGGTTACGGGTCCAAAGATCTTTTGGACGTTACATTAGATCAAAACGCACAAGAATTATCCCAATTGGTATTGGGCGGAAAAGGATTAGATGAAGTAGAAAAAATGATTCCTACAAAGGACGGTKGTGCTTTGCTCGGGGCGTATTCCAGAAGTAAATCCTCCCCCAGCTCTTCCAAAGGAGGGGAGCAAGACCATTCAGCCCAACATTCAAAATCACTTTCCGGTTATGCAAAGTCTACCGAAAATTTTGGTGAAGGCGATTATTGGATTATCAAACTTTCAAAAGACGGGAAAGTTGAATGGGTAAAGAATTTCGGGTGAAATTGTGATGATCATCTAAGTACTTTGGGTTTTACATCCACATGTTATTTATTCGTAGGCGAATCCAGATCGGAAAGATCGGGGAATAAA
>NZ_JAYLAA010000091.1:0-247 GCF_035819015.1 Chryseobacterium salviniae
TTTCTTGCAAAATAAGTATATAATAATAATTTTATTAAATAATTTTTAACTTACATCGCTGTACTTAACTTTTTAACATTTTTTTCTTGTCAGAATGACGAAAACGAATTTCAGGATCAACAGGAAACTTGTCCTATTTTGAGTTCTGATGCTGGTGCATTAAGCAAAAGAATTGACTTTGGAAACGCCGGAGTATTGGATATGAAGCCAGGTTCCGGTGGAAAAACCGTAACGGCAGGTAATTTCC